>JBBRSY010000037.1:0-13726 GCA_038244965.1 Candidatus Nanopelagicales bacterium
AACAGGTCAAACTCCCCCATGGCGATCCAAGCACGCACTCGAGAGAACGCGATGGGGCCGAAGAGGACGCGTGCGACCGCCCCGTTGTAGGGAATCGCAATGGGTTTGCCCGCGCTGACCACGTAAGGAGGCAAGGAGTTCTCATCACTCGCTGGAGCCAACACAGAAACCACGTGACCTTGCATCATTAAATATTCGGCCAGATCACCAATGTGCGCTTGCACTCCACCTGGCGCATCCCAACCGTATGGACAAACAATGCCGATGCGTAATTTCTTTTCAGACATCGACGCGCTCCTTGAAATCTGAATCAATCCAGATCCGCTGCAACATATGCCAATCTTGCGGATCGGCGGCTATCCCTCTGGCAAAATGGTCCGCGCAGCGTTGCACGGTCAGCGCCACCCGATCCTGAGTGCTACCAACGTCGGGGATCGCAATCAAATGGAAATCAATGCGAATGCCAGTGGATGTATACGAAACGTAAGCCGTTAGTAGCGGTGCGCCGGTGTTGATTGCCAGAACAGCCGGGCCAGCGGGCATTCGAGCGATGTGACCAAAGAAATTTACGGACACCCCCGTTTTCGAAAGATCTCGATCGGCGACAAGTGCCACCAATCCGCCTTCTCGCAACCGGCGCGCCAAAGTTGCCATAGATCGTGAATCCAACGGCAGCACTTCCATTCCCATCGCTTCGCGGTAAGCCACAAACTTTCGGAATAGCAACTCTGGCTTAAGGCGCTCTGCCACGGTCGCCAATTTCACTCCCTTGCTACAGAAATAGGCACCCGCGTGATCCCAATTACCTGAATGCGGTAGGGCAACGATCACACCAGTTCTGGCGGCAATGGCGTTCATCAAAAGCTCTTCGCCATGAACTTCGACCGTGTTCATAATTCGCTCTGGCGACCAATCAGGAAAACGAAATGTGTCGCACCAATATCGCATGTATGACCTCATCGATGCTTGCATCAACGAATCCATCTGCTTCCTGTTGTATTCAGGTTTTATGCGTGTCAGATTCGAATGGAGTCGGCGCACACTTTTGCTCTGCCGCTTCGCCAAGGATTTCCCTACCGAATAAAAGAGAGCGTAGGCAACCTTCTCGGGTAGCCACCGCACAACTCTCCAAGCAAGGAGGTATAGCAAGGCCACGGTCGAATCAATCAACTTATTCATTGTTTCTTAACGGCCACTTTTACGATCACGATCCTTTGCATGACTGTAAATGTTCCTAGAATCGCCAGAAGCCACATTCCTATCGCTAACGCATAGTGAACGCCAGCCCCATGAAGAAGGATGACCACCAAAGCGATCAATATTCTTTCGGTTCGCTCGGCCAGGCCGCCACTGCATTCAACTCCGATGGATTCCGCTTTGGCGCGGATATAAGGAACGAGTAGTCCAGTCAGGATCGCAATCAAAATCACTGGAATGAGACGATCCCCGCTGGCGTCCAGCCCCATGATCAAAGCAATGAGAATTGAAGAATCTGCGATCCTATCCATCGTCGAGTCTAAGAAAGATCCCCACGGACTTGAGCCCCGATCGGAAACCCGTGCCATCGTGCCATCAAGCAAATCGCCCAATATGAAAACTGTGATTACCAAAGTGCCGGCGAAAAAATGCCTCGTCGGGTAGAAAACGTACGCAGAGACGAGAACGCCAAGCCCGCCCGTTATCGTTATTGAATTGGGCGTGAGTCCCATGCGAAGCAGCGCCCTGGCCGTCGGGGTAATGAGGCGGGTAACCGCCGGTTTCACTAGATCACTAATCATCGACACCATCGTAGGCTGACCTCGTGTCGATACCTAGTTCAACCCCATCCGATCCAGATCATGGCCCAGCGCCAAGCGTGCGAATTCATGTATTTGGCCATATCAGCGCCACCCCCGAGAAGATTGCCGCCGAGTTCAACGCAGTGATGAATCCGGGCGATCCCAACGAATGCGACCTTGCGATTTTTGTCATTAACCCAGCCACAGGAATTGATTCCGATTCGATAGCACAATGGGAAGCTTTAAACGATTCAATGGTCCCTCGGCTCGTTGTTGTGACCGGTTTGGACAATCCCCAAGCCGATTTCGACGACGCTGTACTCCTGGCCAACAGAGTTTTTGATTTGACTGTTACTCCATACCTCGTGCTTCATGACGAGGCGGGCATCGCATGCGCACTTATTTCACTCGCGGAAATGGAAATCTACGATTACACCTCATCACCAACCAAAGTACTACCGAGCGAGCCAGAGCATCAGAGCCTAGTGAAGGAATTCCGAAGTGAGTACATGGCTGCCTTAGATGTGATGGGATTAGACGGATTTGCCGCAGGATTGATGTTTCCGGCAATCCCAGTGTGGATCGAAAAAGGCATCGGTGTCGAAATCGTCAATGACTACATAAAGCTGCTCACACCGTAATTAACTACCAGGCCGAGGCCAGATCCGCACGCGTTTGAGAAAGTAGTTGCGGCAACACCTTTACTCCCCCGATTATGGGCATGAAGTTTGAGTCGCCTCCCCAGCGTGGGACCACATGTTGGTGAATGTGTTCAGCAACGCCGGCTCCTGATACTTCACCTTGGTTCATGCCGATATTGAAGCCCGCTGCATGCGCAACTTTTCTTATAGTTTTCATGGCATGAGCGGTTAGCGCGGAGATTTCATTTCGTTCTTCGTCGGATAATTCGGTTAAGTCCGCAACATGGCGGTAAACGCACACGAGAAGATGTCCCGCGTTGTACGGGTAGAGATTCATCACTACATACGCCTTTCTTCCGCGATGGACGATTAATCCATCTTCATCGCTCAGGGCGGGAATGCGGCAGAAAGGACATTGCACATCATTGCTGGCTAACGGGCGGTTTTCGCCACGTAGATATTCCATACGATGCGGCGCCCACATTCGCTGCCAAGCATCGGGCATACCTACGCCATCAATCATTGCCTCCACCTAGACCTGTCGACGCTCTTGGATCACGCGTTCAATTTCCGCAATGGCATCTGCCACAGAAATACCGTTCTTCTGCTCTCCATCACGATACCTAAATGAGACGGCACCAGCTTTTTGATCTTCTTCGCCCGCGATGACCATGAATGGAATCTTCTCCAGTTGGGCATTGCGCACTTTCTTCTGCATGCGATCATCCGAGGCGTCAATTGCAGCGCGTATGCCACGTTTCTTCATCTGAGAAATGACCTCTCGAAGGTAAGGCTCGTAAATATCTGCCACCGGAATACCCATCACTTGGACAGGGGCCAACCACGGTGGGAAGGCGCCCGCATAGTGTTCGGTAAGCACACCAAAGAAACGCTCGATTGAACCAAAGAGTGCTCGGTGAATCATTACTGGCTGTTGACGCGATCCATCACCGGCCACATACTCAAGATCGAAGCGACCGGGTTCTTGAAAGTCCACCTGAATGGTCGATAGTTGCCAAGTACGACCGATGGCATCTTTTGCCTGCACCGAAATCTTCGGACCATAAAAAGCCGCTCCGCCTTCATCTAAAACTAATTCGAGATTTTGCTTAAGGGCGGCCTGGCGAAGGGCATCTGTGGCTGTTTCCCATTCTGCATCTTCGCCAATAGATTTATGACTGTCGCGGGTTGATAACTCGAGGTAGAAATCAGAGAGTCCATAATCCCTGAGTAAGTTGAGGACGAAAGTGAGCAGGCTATCAAGTTCATCCGGCATCTGATCGGGCGTGCAGTAAATATGCGCATCGTCCTGCGTGAAGCCACGAGCACGAGTGATCCCATGAAGTACGCCTGATTTTTCATATCGATACACCGAGCCAAATTCAAAAAGTCGCAGTGGAAGTTCACGATAAGAACGTTGGCGTGAACTGTAAATCAGACAGTGGAACGGGCAATTCATCGGTTTCATGTAGTACTGCTGGCCGGCACGTTTAATTGTGCCATCAGCGTGAAGTTCTTCATCCAGAATCATCGGCGGGTACATTCCTTCGGAGAACCATTCCAAGTGTCCGGATTTTTCAAATAATCCGGCCTTCGTAAGATGGGGCGAGTAAACAAACTCGTAACCCTCTTCCACATGGCGACGGCGTGAATAGTCCTCCATCGCCGCTCGAATGATTCCACCCTTTGGATGAAAGACCGCCAACCCTGAACCAATTTCTTCTGGGAATGAGAAGAGATCCAACTCAGCACCGAGCCGACGATGATCGCGCTTCTCGGCTTCCAGGAGAAAATCCAAGTAACTATTAAGATCATCTTGCGTGGCCCATGCAGTTCCGTAAATACGCTGAAGCATCGGGTTCTTTTCGGACCCACGCCAATACGCGCCAGCACTTCTCATGAGTTTGAAAGCAGGAATGTGTTTGGTGGAAGGCAAGTGCGGGCCGCGACACAAATCACTCCAGAGCGGTTGGCCATCTCGACCCAAATTGTCGTAGATGGTTAATTCCGATCCGCCAACCTCTACCGTGGATTCATCCATCGCTGGAGATTTCAGAGCTACGAGTTCACATTTGTACGGCTCATTGCTCAGTTCGAGCATTGCTTCTTCTTCGCTCACAACGCGCCGACGAAACCGCTGGCCTTCCTTGATGATTTTCCTCATGGCGGTTTCCAATAAGGCTAGATCTTCCGGAGTAAACGGTTTTGCAGGATCAAAGTCGTAATAGAAACCGTCCGTGATGGGCGGTCCAATACCTAAACGGGTATCTGAGAAAACTTGCTGCACTGCCTGAGCAAGTACATGAGCAGTGGAATGTCGCAGAACTTTCAGACCCTCAGGAGAAGAAATGGAAATACCCTCGACAATATCTCCGGCTTTCAGATCAGTCCAAAGGTCCCTCAGTTCGCCGTTTATTCGACAAAGGACGATTTCATTTGCTTCTGCAAAAAGGTTTGTGGGACGCGCATCATCGGAAATGGAGGCGTTCTGACCATTGAGGATGATTTCGATCTGCGACATGATGGCGAGTCTACCTAAAGGTGGGCCATGCAGGTGTCTAACCTGCTACCTCTCGCGTGTGAAGCGAGCGCTCTACCGATGAGCTAAAAGCCCGATCATGGGTCAAGGTTTGTTGCCATTCGTTCAACGAATTCTTGCCGCAAATCCGTATCGATCGCAAGGTGTTTCTCGCCAAGTATTGATACCGGCTGCAAATCTTTCAAACTAGAGAGCAAGTATATCGATTCACTCATTTCCAGTTCTCCTTGGTTGATCACGCTCTCTTGGATATCCAACCATTCCAGAGCCAGCGCCCTGGTAATTCCAGGCAGAGCACCCGATGCCAAATTGGGCGTAACCCAACGGCCATCAATCTTCAGTAAAACATTTGAGGTCGCACCTTCTGCGACTTGATCGAGGCAATTTAAGCGAATGCCTTCATCAAAGCCGGCATCTCGGGCGGCCCGCAAAGACTCAATGTTCTCGACATAGGGAAGGGTCTTCATTCCGATAAGGGGGGAATCTTCTTTAATGGGTCGATCCAGAATTGTTATTCGTGCCGGACCATTCCACGGATGGTAGGTCTCATGGAGAAGTTCCAATTCGCCAGTTACATGAAATGAAACGCGTAGCTTTCCAAATTCAAGAGAGGAAGGAGCCTTGGAAAGGACCTCTTCAATTTGGCGGCGCACCCCTGCTTCACTTTCTATGGGCAGTCCGAGTATGGATGCGCTCCGCTGCGCCCGAGAGAGATGTCGGCTCAAGGCGAAGGGCACACCCCCTATCGTTTTGAGGGTTTCGAATATTCCTTCCCCTTCGGGAAATTGCCTGGTCACACTATCTCCCCGTTAGCTATGGAGATCAAACGGCGTGCCTTCAACTCGGTTTCCTCCCATTCCTCTTCAGGAGAACTGCCCCATGTGATGCCTGCCCCCGTTCCAAAGCGCAATATTCCATCCCCTATTGTCCAAAAAATTCGGATTGCCAACGAGAGCAACGCCTCACCATTTTCGACCCATCCCAGTGGTCCACAATATGGTCCGCGTTCTTGACCCTCAAGTTCTTTAATAATTCTGATCGCCGACGATTTTGGTGCGCCACTAACTGATCCAGGAGGAAGCAGCGCTGCTGAAATCTCGGTCCATTCTATTTCTTCACGAAGTGAGCCTTCGACGTATGAGACCAAGTGGCTGAGCCCTGGGTGTGATTGCGTTTCCAGTAATCTTGGAACATGGACACTTCCCGTCTTGCAAATCCTTCCGAGGTCGTTACGAATCAAGTCGACGATCATCACATTCTCGGCCTTATCTTTTGCGCCAAAGTTGTACCGATCCATTTCCGGTGACTTCGTCCCTTTAATCGGCGCCGATGTCACGATCCCTGCACCTCTTTTTAGGAATAGTTCCGGTGAGGCAGATGCGATTTCAAGATCAGGCAATTTCAGATAACTGGCAAAAGGGGCTGGATTGAAGGTGAGTATGTGGTGCATTAAAGGAAGCAATGAATCACCTCCGTAATCGGCAGATATTTCCCGACAGGCATTTACTTGATAGACCCACCCTTGCGAGATCCGTTTTCTAATCTCTCGCACATAATTGATGTACTCAGCCATGTCTAGCGAAGTTCTCCATGAATTTTGAATTGGAGACCAAGTTTGATTTAACGGTGGAAGAGGTGCATCAATCACGCTCCCAAATCGAGCGCAGGTCCACTGGCCTTCGAAGGTGGCACTCACTGCCCAAAATCCGAGATCATCTAGACAAGACGGGTCGTGCGAAATTTCTTGCAAGTCATAGGCAAGACGCCCGCCCATCCAGAAAAAGGGCTCCCCGGTCGAAAGGCTTGTAAATTCCACTCGGTAACCGTACGACTAGGCGGGACCTCTTGCTCGGCTTTGGCGCAACACCCCGCCCTAGGATAGATTTCGCCCATCACAAACTGGTCACCTATCAGGGACTTGAGCGTGTGTGCGGACGTAGCGCAGTTGGTAGCGCACCACCTTGCCAAGGTGGATGTCGCGGGTTCGAGTCCCGTCGTCCGCTCTAATGATCGGCGCCAATATTTTCATATATTGACTGCTGAATTCATATACGGTGGAGTGGCCGAGAGGCGAGGCTCAGGACTGCAAATCCTGCTACACGGGTTCAAATCCCGTCTCCACCTCAACACTTAAGTACGGGAAGGAGACACCCTGACAATTCCGGCAGAGAATTCAACCAGACCTTGGGGACGCTACGAGGTGTTGCAAGAGACGTCATTTTTCAAAGTGAAATGCATCTGGGTTAATCCCGGAAAACGTCTGTCATATCAGCGACATGAGAAGAGATCCGAGCACTGGTATATCGTTCAAGGAGAAGCAGAAGTGACCCTTAACGGCGTCATTTCACACCACGTTCCCGGAGACACCATTGAAGTCAAGGTCGGCGAACTTCACCGAGTGAGCAACATCAGCGACACGGAAGTTATTTTTATCGAAGTGCAGACTGGATCTTATTTTGGCGAAGATGACATTGAACGCGTAGAGGATGATTTCGGGCGGTAAGGTATGCTTTCGCGCAGACCTAGGACGATTGGCTCAGCGGTAGAGCACTTCCTTGACATGGAAGGGGTCACTGGTTCGATCCCAGTATCGTCCACCAAATTCGTCGGAAAAATGCACTAACCGAGTAGTGGCCGCAACTCGACTTTTCGATTGCAGCATTTAGAGCCTTTCATGGCGAGAGATTTAGCCAGTTGCAGATCCGTAGCATCGATTATCCAAAATCCACTGTAGCGCTCCCTGGATTCATCGATTTCCGCAACTCTCATGTAGTCAGCAACATTAAAAGTATTTCTAGAATTGCGATGCTCATTGCCAACGAGAAAAGGTACCGCTTCTGGATTGGTGCAAAGAATCCGATGGTCAATGGCCAGATTGTGAGGGTCCATATATTCCTAGAGTGGATCGTGAGTACTAACGATCCACCACAGAACGAGGCGGCCGAGATGACCTTCGAAGCGAAGACACCGACCTTCTGTGGCGCTCCGCCATTTCCACTTTCAACCTCCGTTTCCCAGTCCTTAAGTACGTTTGCAAAGTGCGATCCAACTCCGAAGCTAGCGCCGATAATGACCATCCAATATTGAATATCTTGACGGGCGGAAAGATAGACCGTGAGTGGGAGTAGCCCAAATGCGTAGGCATATGGCAAAAATGAGAGCATCGAATTCTTCCACTTAAAATTGTAGATCAGTGCCCCTGCTACGGCCGAAAGGTGCAAGAAGCCAGCTCCTATTCCGATGGGTCCAAAGAAGGTGAAGCCGAATAGCAAAACAAAAGCGCCCAGCAGTAATACTTGCAGAGTATGTTTCTTAACAGCCCCCGAGACAAGCGGCTTCTCGATCCGGTTAGATTTCTGATCAGAAGCCATATCAAGCAGATCATTACTCCAACCAACCATCAGTTGACCCGACAAGACTGTTAGCGCAAAGAAAAGGGAATGCTCAAAGGATGACACCTGAGCACTTAAGGCAAAGGAAATCCCGGTAACCACAAGCCCGGGGGCGATATGCGCGGCTGCTAAAATCGAAACAAAGGTGCGAATGGACGGGACTTGGTTACTCATTCTCGACTTTCAAAATTGCATATAGCCACATGTCACACCACGACCCTTTGAAGAATTCGCCATCTTTGAAAGTCCCTTCAAGTCGCATTCCGAGCTTTTCTGCCAGCGAGGCAGAGGCAGATCCGCGTGTATCAATGTTGGCTACGATCCTGTGCAAATCAAAATTTTTGAATGCGTATGCAATCAGTGCTTTTGATGCTTCATAAGCAAGACCTTGCCGTTGAAAATCTTGATGTGTTACCCATCCAATTTCGGCTTGCTTATGCAGGGCACTTTCCAAACTGATCGTAGATTGGCCCACGACCTTTCCGGTGCCCTTCATTTCCCACGCGAGAACAATGAAATCCTTCTCATCCTTTAGGGCGTCCTTGCCATTTGCCAATGCAGTACTTAGCGCAGCCTTGACCTCGATCAAAGTCCGCTCTGGCCAGGGTATGTATCGAACGACTTCGGGATTAGATTGATATTCAAACAAGTCGTCTTCGTCGCTCTCACAGAGCGGTCTAAGCGTCAAGCGTGCCGTCTCAATTTTCATGAAGCATAACTAAGGAAGAAAGTACTTGCCATATTTGAAGAGTATGGCGAGAAACAGTACCGAGTAAATGGCCGACACGACTACATAATCTCGACCTTTGTCCAAGAGAGTGGTTACTTTTTCATATCTGGCGGGTGCCATATTAAAAGTATTTTCATACAAATTGATACGGAGCATTGTTGAAAAAACGGTCACGGTTGAGATCGTGACCACCAAGCACCAAGGGCAGAACGCTTTGATTACGAAAAAGGATTGCGAAAGTAGCCAGAGCGCAAAACTCAAGCCAACGAAATAAATGGCAAGGGCCGTCTTTAGGAACCACTTCGGGAATTGCGTTCGGCCCAGTCCAGCCATGGCGAGGGTAATAACAACGGGTTCACAAATGAGTCCAATGAAGGCGTTGGGAAATCCCAGAAGATTGGACTGCCATGACAGCGCAACTTTGCCACAGGAGACGACCGCATTGATATCGCAGAAGAGTTTGGAGTTCGCATTCTTGGCCAGGGAAATTGCGTCAACAGAGAGAACTAATGAAGCGACTAAGCTAAAGATGGATGAGACGAGCATCGTTATGTATGTTTTGCGGTGGCTAACGACTTCTCGCAGGCTCAAATCATTGGACATTCAACGAAACCCTTCGTTTATCAGTTGAGCGCTGGGCCCGTTGGGGGAGTCTAGTCAAGACAGTTCTTGAACAAAAACGAGCGAATTCTCAAATATGAAGTCCGAGTCGTAATCGATCGTGGCCACGTGATAGCTATTCATCAGTTCAATTCTCTGCTTGCGTACAGATCCGATCTCGTCCATGATGATTTCTGTATTACTCACGGGCAGCGTGTGGTCTTCAACGCTGTGGAATAAAAGTAGCGGAGCTTTGACCAGACCGAGAGTCGACCGGGAACTTTTCAGGAGTTTGGCCAACTCCACGACGCCCTGCATTGGCAGAGCGTCATAACTCCATTCGGAAACCCCCGGCCTTTTAATATCTCCGCCCACAGTTTTGAGATGCGTGCGGAACTTGGCTAGGAGAGGAGCGAATTTCGCCGCAAGTCCAGGAACGTGAATCATTGGATTTACCAGAACTAGGCCGGCGATCCGGTCACCATGGTGGGCGGCAAGGTAGAGAGAGGCTCCGCCGCCCATTGACAGAGCGAAAACAAAAACTTTGTCGCACAACTTCTCGAGTTGTTCGAGTTCATCGGTGATGCGATCAGTCCATTGCTCCCATGGGGTTTTGTTGAGCTCCTGCCATTCACGACCATGTCCGGGAAGGCGGGGAACGCGCACTGTATATCCCCGTGCACCAAAGAACTCAGCCCAAGGGCGCATCGCCGCGGGAGATCCTGTGAACCCATGTACGAGCAAGATTCCGATTTTTCCGGTAGAGCCGCTTCCGCGGATCGCAAAATCTTCCAGTAATCCTTCGGGGGCGCTGATTTTCATCATAGGTATCAGGGTAGCCCTTTCTGAGTTGCCACATCAATGACAGAGTTGTCACATCAATGAATTAATGTTCCACTTATGGCAGCCGAACGGGAAAATCACCATTGGCAAGCCACATTTGATGAAATCGGCCGACCACTATCGCAGACCACTTTTGTCGTGCTGGATTTAGAAACGAATGGGGCTTCCCCATCAATGGGTGCCGGAATAACCGAAATTGGCGCGGTCAAAGTCCGCGGCGGTGAAGTTATAGGCGAGTTTGCCACGCTAGTAAATCCAGGGGGTCCCATACCCGCATTTATCACCATTTTGACTGGCATAACTCAATCAATGGTTGCCCTGGCTCCCCTTATTGAAGAAGTTTTTCCGGCATTCCTTGAATTTCTGGGTCCTCACCAATCAAATGTTCTCGTCGCTCATAATGCGCCCTTTGATATCGGCTTCCTTAAAGCCGCGGCCGCTAACCACGAGTACCCGTGGCCGAAATATCAAATAATCGATACCGCACGATTGGCTCGACAGGTTCTGTTGAGGGATGAGGTTGTCAATTGCAAACTAGGCACGTTAGCAAACTTTTTTCGCACCACGACGACTCCAAATCACCGAGCACTCGATGATGCAAAGGCCACGGTTGATGTCTTGCATGGTCTGCTCGAGCGCGTTGGTTCCTTCGGAGTTACGACTCTGGATGAGTTAAAGGGATTTAGCACAAGAATCACTTCGGCCCAGCGCGATAAGAAACATCTCGTTAATTCCATTCCTGAAGCACCCGGTGTTTACATTTTTCGCGGGCCAAAGGAGGAGCCGCTCTATGTCGGGACTTCGCGTAATCTAAAGGGGCGAGTAAGAACCTACTTCACGGCCAGTGAAACTCGCAAAAGGATGCAGGAGATGGTCGCAATTGCAGTTCGCATCGATGCGATCGTCTGCGCTACCGTCATTGAAGCCCAGGTACGCGAACTTCGGCTCATTAGTGAGAAGCGACCCCAGTACAACAGACGTTCCAAAGCCCAAGAAAAGGCAACATGGGCCAAACTCGTTTCAAAACCAATTCCGAGATTTTCACTCGTTCGCGACAGTGAATTAATTAGTGATTCAGTTCAATGGATCGGCCCATTCCCTGGCAGAGATGATGCGGGATTGGCCCTGGGTGCGATCAATCTCTGCTTGAGTGATCTGTCAGCTTTCGATAAAGAGGACGTTCGAGCAATCGTCGCAAACCTCAACGAGAAGATGAACACATTATCTCTGGCTGAACGTTATGAAGAGGCCGCGAATATTCGAAATCAACTTGGATCATTTTTAAGAGGCGTATCGCGTGGTGCACGCATCCGAGCAATGACACGGATTCCCGAACTTGTCGTCGCTCAAAAATTCTCTCATCCAGATGATGGTCGATGGGAATTTGTCTGTATCCGCCATGGCAGATTGGCTGGTAGCGCGGTGTCAAAAGTCGGAATCGATGTTGCCCACACAATCGCTTCACTGATCGCCAGTGCAGAAGTCGTCAGCGACGCTGACTCAATCTTGCCGGCATCCACTTATGAAGAAGTGGAGAAATTGCTCTCCTACGTGGAATCCGAAGGAATTCGGCTTGTTCACATCGCAGGCGAATGGGTCTCCCCCGTATTTGGCGCAGGTGCAGCTAGATTTGAATTAGAGAAAATCCGCAGCAGGGATCAAGATGTGACCAACTTCTGGGTGAGTTCAACCCAGCGCGCAAGTAGGTGAAGCGCGGCGCCACTATCAATGGCCACTATCGCCGCTTTTACTCCATCAACAATGCGCTCGATCGGTGTTCTTTCCTCCTCGCCTCGGAATGCGGCAATAGTTGCGCCAGCAGTTAGCACCACCGCATCACGTGGTGCACCGCGCTCTCCCGCCAAAATTGCTCTCGTTATTCGCGCGTTGTCCTGCGGATCCCCTCCCCTGATTGCCGATAGTGGCGCGTAAGCTATTCCAAAGTCCTTCGGATCGATAGTCGACTTCGCCATTTTTTTAGAACCAATTGTGATCACCGTGGTAGAGGTGGTCAGGGTGATTTCATCTAAACCGTCGTCGCCCCGAAAAACAAAACCATCAACACCGCGCTCTGAAAGAACCTCAGCAGCAATTGGGAGCATCAGCGCACTTGCTACCCCAATAGCGGCGGCTTGAGGCTTAGCTGGATTAGCGAGTGGACCCAAAATATTGAAAATAGTTGGCGTGCCAAGTTCTTTGCGCGCCGGACCAGCAAAGCGCATTGCCGGATGAAACATGGGCGCAAAGCAGAAGCCGATTCCGAGTTCACGTACCGAAGCTTCGACTTTAGGTCCGTCCAGATTGATTGCAACTCCCAGTGCTTCAAGAATATCGGCCGCCCCCGAACGTGAAGTTGCGGCGCGATTGCCATGTTTGACTACGCGAGCTCCCGCGGCGGCTGCGATGATCGCAGAAGTCGTCGAAATATTAATCGTGTGTGCAACATCGCCACCCGTGCCAACAGTGTCCACCGCGCGCTCGGTGACAACGATGGGTGCGCTATGGCGATACATTTCGTCGACAAAAGCGCTGACCTCATGAGCCGTTTCACCCTTGGCTTTTAGCGCCAGAAGAAAGGTTTTGATCTGATCAGTTTCGGCGCGATTTTCCAAAATTTCTCGCATCGCCCAGTGAGCTTGCTCTGCCGTAAGTTCGTAACCGAGTTCGAGGGATTGGAGATTTGCAGACCAGGACATGCCGAGAGTCATTGCACCAAGGATTTCGCTCGCAGCAACTGCGCGGATTTATCAGCAAAAGTGAATGGATCGATGGGGTGGCCAACGAAAGCATCGGCGCGAGACCAAGTTGCCAACCAAGCATCGTCGGCGCGGGCAGTTACTAGAAGGACGGGAGGGCATTGAAATACCTCATCCTTGAGTTGACGGGCGATGCCCATACCGCCTTCAGGAGTCGCCTCTGCGTCCAAAATGACCAAATCTGCAGAATTCTTATCCAGGTAGACCCGCAAGGCGTCACCGCTAGCAAACTCATGAATGTCGTGCTCTGGCAGGTCATCGCTGGCTCGTCTACCAAGGGCGGCCTTCATGGTGGCCCTAACTGCCGAATCATCAGAGTAGGTAACGATCGATATACGGGTAACGGGATGGGCCATGGCGCGAAGTCTAATCTGACTGGCACCCTTCCTGGTCATCGAGTCGTGCCAAAATCTGAGCCGGTGATTTGTCTCACCATCTGGGCGGGGC
>JBBRSY010000038.1:0-13409 GCA_038244965.1 Candidatus Nanopelagicales bacterium
TCCCGATCCACAGAGGCTTCTCAAGGTGTATCACACATCGGCGGCAACGTTGAATCTCGTTCGCGCATTCACGCAAGGTGGTTTCGCCGATCTTCGACAGGTACATGAGTGGAACAAGGGTTTCATCCGTGATTCCTCAGTGGGCATGCGCTATGAAGAGATGGCCAATGAAATCGGCCGAGCGCTGGCGTTCATGCGCTCAGCAGGGGTGGATCCCAGCGCTTTTAAGACGGTCGAATTCTTTGCAAGCCACGAGGCGCTCATTATGGAATACGAGAAGGCGCTCACGCGCATTGATTCACGGACGCAGATGCCCTACGACGTTTCGGCTCACTTCGTGTGGATTGGAGAGCGCACTCGCCAACTCGAGGGGGCGCATGTTGATTTTGCTTCCAAAATTCGCAATCCGATCGGGGTAAAACTGGGACCGAAATCCACGGTTGTAGATGCGCTCGCGCTAATCGACAAATTAGATCCGAATCGCGAACCAGGTCGACTCACTTTTATTACCCGGATGGGTACGGGCAAGATTCGAGAGTTATTGCCAGCCCTCGTCGAGGGAGTAACCAAGTCAGGCGCGCAGGTATTGTGGGTGTGCGATCCCATGCATGGCAATACCTACGAAGCTCCTAGTGGCTACAAAACTCGGCGCTTTGATGACGTGCTCGATGAGGTGAAAGGGTTTTTTGAGGTTCATAAGTCTTTGGGAACGCATCCGGGAGGAATTCATATCGAACTTACCGGAGACGATGTGACTGAGTGTGTGGGTGGAGGGGAGCAGATCTCCCACGATGACTTAGCGACTCGATATGAGACCGCCTGTGATCCTCGGCTCAATCACGCTCAATCTCTCGAGCTTGCCTTTCTCGTAGCGGAGATGCTTCGCGATCGCTAATCTGGTTCAGTGACTTTGCTTTACACCTCGACTAAAACACCAGTCGGCTTGATACATCTGATGGCAGACGCCCATGTGTTGCTGGGCGCCAATTTTGGCTCATACGAATCACTCTTAGACACATTGGACGAGGCGGATATTTTACGTGGCGTCGACCGGGTTAAACGAATTCCTGTTATTTCTGATCTTGTGGCTGATTACTTTGACGGTGATATTGAAGCCATCAATGCAATTGCTGTTCGACAACCTGGGGCACATTTTTCACAAGCTGCCTGGAAAGCGATGCGAAAGATCAAGGCCGGTAAAGTTCTTTCCTATGCAGATTTGGCCAAACGCGCCGGATCCCCGGCCGCCGTTAGAGCAGCGGGGACAGCGTGTGCAAAAAATGCGATAGTTGTCATTGTTCCGTGTCACCGAGTTGTGAAAACCGGCGGTGCGCTCGGAAATTATGCGTATGGACTTGACGCTAAAGAGTGGCTACTGCGTCACGAGGGCGCGCTTTAACATCGCTGCAATAACTTCTGCCGCGTATTTCATGGCAGAATCATCAATATCAAGGTGAGTTACTACGCGGGCATATTTTGGCCCGATTTGACTAACGAGGACGCCTTCATCCTTTGCCAACTGGGCAAATTCGGCCGCGGAAAGCGGTATTTGCGAAAGATCAAGTCCGACGATATTCGTGTCAACATGCGTGGGATCAATAACGAACGGTGCAACTTCGTGGCACACCGTCGCGATGTATTTGGCGCGTCGATGGTCGTGCGAAAGTAGCGCAAGATTTGTGTCCAGGGCGAAATCCGCCCCGGCCGCAAGAATACCTATCTGACGCATCCCAGCCCCGTAGCGTTTTCTCCACACGCGAGCTTTTGTAACTTTCTCCTTGGTCGAAAGCATCATCGACCCAACGGGCGCACCGAGACCCTTAGAAAAACAGACGCTAACAGTGTCGAAGTGCTTCGCATACTCAGAAAAAGGCACACCCGTAGCGACGTGCGCATTCCAAATCCGCGCTCCATCAAGATGAAGAGCGATGCCCACTTGGCGTGCTTCTTGATGAAGTTTGGCGATCTCATTGATCGGTTGAACGGTACCTCCGCCAAAGTTGTGCGTGTTCTCTACGGCGATCGCGGTGGTTGAAACTAAATACGGACCCGATGTGGGACGAGCAATTTCCATGACTGCCGAAGCATCGAGCAAGCCACGAGGTGCGAGCCACGTTCGAGTTGTTATGCCGCTAAAAACTGCAGCCGCACCGAGTTCGGCCCGGACAATATGCGAATTCGTTTCCGCGATCAACTCTTCACCTTGAGAAACCAACATCCGAATTGCGAGTTGATTGGCAAGAGATCCCGACGGGGTAAAGACGCCCGCCTCTTTTCCAAATAACGACGCAACTCGTTCTTCCAGCGAGTTTACGGTCGCATCTTCGCCATATACATCATCGCCAACAGGTGCCTGCGCCATGGCTTCGCGCATTGCAGGGGACGGGACAGTAACAGTGTCTGAACGTAGGTCTACTCGCATGGAAATATCATCTCATGCTTCTTGCAACACGATCATGTACATCGCGCTTACGACCAATGCACCACCTAAGGCAATTTGAAGTGTTAGTCGCTCGCCGCCGAATATAACGGCAAAAATGGCTGCAAAGACGACTTCCATCGTTAGAATCACAGCGACTTTCGTTGAAGACATGTGGGCCTGAGACCAGGTTTGGATAATGAAAGCTATTGCTGTCGCAAAAATTGCCGTGAAGATGACGACTCCCCAAACGCCGCGATCGGGAGGCGGATGGTAGCCAGCCCTTAGCGACGCTAACCCTGCCAACAATGCACACGTTGCGAGTTGAATGATGGTAAGTGCATACGCGTCTCGTCCGCTACTCCATTGACCTAGAGCGATGATGTGGGAGGCAAATGCGATGGAACTACAAAGAACAAGAAGTTCTCCTGTACCTACTGACCACCCGTGGAGGGAGAGAAGGGCAAGTCCAACGGCGGCAATAAGTACATAGGTCCAGGTTCGTCTTGAGACCTTCTGATGCAGGACAAGAGCCGCAATAAGAGGAGTAGCAATTACATACATTCCAGTGACGAAACCAGTAACCGCCGCCGTCGTGCGTGCCAACCCAAGGGTCTGAAGGATGTATCCGAATCCAAGAAAACTGCCGGCGATAATGCCTTTGAATACCAGATCGCGGGAAAAATGCGTTATAACTTTGGGTCTAAGAATTAGCAGAACTATGGCCGCGACGGCAAATCGAGTGAAAAGAAAACTATTGACATCCTCTCGTTGTATAGCGTCTTTCATGAGCACAAATGCTGCCCCCCACATTGCAGCTACGGAGAGCAGGGCAATAGGGGCCAATCTCAAACGCATGTTTATCGGCGTAATTTCTTAAGTAGGGCAACTTCCTTGCGGTGTTCTGGCTCTTGGCCTGGCGTTTCAAGTATGAGTGGGACATTGGCAACGGCTGGATGGGCAAGGAGTTCCTTAAACGGATCAACGCCAATTTCGCCGTCACCAATATTTTGATGTCGATCCTTCAGCGCGCCACAAACGTCCATCGAGTCGTTCGCGTGAATCAACTGGAGTCGTTGCGCGCCAGCAATGGATACGAGTAGATCCAGAGTTTCGGTCATGCCGCCTTTCTTTTTAATGTCGTGACCGGCTGCAAAGACGTGGCAGGTGTCGAGGCAAATTCCCACCTTGGGATGATGCTCAAGGGCATCGAGGTAGTGAACTAAATCATCGAGCCGTTTAACTAATGATTGGCCTTGGCCGGCCGTTGGCTCAAGAAGTAGGGTCGGTGCATCCTCTGGCAAGGCCTCCAAAATCGGCATCATCCCGTCATGAATCTGTTTCCAGGCACTCGCGACATGTGTCGCATCGACTGCCGAACCAGTATGGATAACCACTCCGAGTGCGCCAATATCAGCACCGCGTTGAAGTGAATACCGAGTGGAGGCAAGGGAGTTCTCATATGTTGCCACGGTGGGTGAGCCAAGGTTGATCAGATAGGGTGCGTGGACGTAAGTGACAATTCTTATTTCATTCGTCTTTGCACGAAAGGCGTCATCCGCCGCGCGGTTTGCATCGGGCATCGCCCAGCCACGTGGGTTGGAGGCAAATACCTGAATTGCCTCGGCTTCAATAGCCTGCGCATAAGCAATCGATCTCTTTGCCATTCCACCACTGGTAGGAACGTGGGCTCCGATGAGTGGATGTGACATCTGCCTACCCTACTGTGATGGTGACCGTGCTGCCACGTTTGACTTTAGTAGCCACTTTGGGCGAAATATTGGTCACCATCTTTATAGCACGTGTACCAATTGGCTTTACATTTACTATGAGATCCAGATCTTGCAACATGGCTGTAGCTTTTGCCTCATCTAGGGAGTACACGTTGGGAACAAATACAGATTCACTTCCTTGCGAAACGATCAAGGCGATTTTCGTCCCCTTTGGCGCGGTTCCTCCCTTGCCATCTGGCGTTTGAGTTATGACGGCGCCAATCGCGACGTTGTCGCTGTAGGCATATGTAGTCGTTGCAACAAAACCGGCATTCGTGAGTTCTGTTAGCGCCTGGTCGCCACTTTTGCCGACATAGGAGTTCAGAACGAGTAGATCGGGACCCTTACTCATTACGAGATCGATAGCAGTATCTCGTCTTACCGGCGTTCCCGCTTTGGGAGATGAGGCGATTATCTTTCCTTCCGCCATGGTCGGGCTAAACGATTCGCTGATAGTCCCGATTGTTAAATTATTTCTTTGAAGGAGAGAAAACGCCGCATCTTTCGTCAGCCCTTTGATGGCGGGTACGGGATATCGTTCTGGCCCTTTTGACACGACGAAGGCGACGAATCCGCCCGCCTTAATCTTGCCGCCCCCACCCGGGTCGGTGGAAATTATCATTCCAGCTGGGATAATCTCACTAAAGACCTGGTCAGAAACTTTTGAATGCAGACCGGCGGCCGCTACCGCCGAAGCGGCAGCGCTGGCTTTCATCCCCACAAGATCAGATGGAACCGAGATTCCTCCACCTGTTCCGGCGAAGGCATACCACAGGCTTCCTACCAATACGGCCGCGAAGAGCACGGCTATCCATCTATTGCGACGTACACGTGCGCTGGCTCGGCGCTTCTTCGTCCCCGACTTCTGTGCGGATTTTTCCCGCGCGACCTTCTCGTTTTTGTCCGACTTCATGGGCAACACTGTGCCAGATGCGGCTGATTTTTTAGTAGGCAAAACTCGCTTTACTTTACGAGATTTCGCTGTGATTGAAAGCGGGGGCAGATCCAATTCAAGACTGAGTTGACTCTTTCTCGGATCAAGCTCAATCTGTACGGCTCTGAGGGATTCAAGAAACTCTCCAGCATCTTTTGGTCGATCATCTGGATTAATACTTGTGGCTCGGATTACCAATGCGTCCAGGGATGCCGGTATTCCAGCGACAAGCAATGAAGGTGCTGAAACTCGCTCATTAACATGTTTGTAGGCAATATTAATTGGTGAATCCCCAGTGAACGGTTTCTCGCCAGTTAGCAATTCATAGGCAATGATTCCCATGGAATAAACGTCACTTCTCGAATCAGCGACTCCACGTTGGACCTGTTCGGGGGAGAGGTAGGACACGCTTCCGAGAATCACACTGGAATCTGCAGTGAGAGTATGACCAATCAAATCACCATGAGCCAGACCAAAGTCGGCAACTTTTACCCGCCCCGCCAAAGAAATGAGAATGTTCTCTGGCTTCAAATCACGATGCACTATGCCAATTTTATGCGCGGCCTCCAAGGCGCTTAATACAGGAATTAAGTACTCAATCGCCTCCGCAGAGGAAAGGGATCCATGTTCGAACAGATAGTCCCTGAGAGTGTGCCCCTCTACTAATTCCATGACTAGAAAAACCGCTGGAATTCCCCCTTGATTCCAACCTTGATCTTGAACAGCGACAATATTGGGATGCGAAAGTGCCGCGGCCGCCTTGGCCTCACGAATAAAGCGATTGACAAATTTTTCATCACTAGCCAAGTGAGGGTGCATAATCTTGACAGCAACTTTTCTATCGAGTCTGGTATCTAGAGCGGCGTAGATTGTCGCCATGCCGCCACTAGCGATTTCCTGCAGGAGTTCATAACGGCCGTCAATGAGTTCACCGGACAGATCGGACACGTTAAAATCTTATGCAACTAGACCCTTTCGGGTTGGCTAGACGCGCGGCCCATTAAATAGTGGAGAGAATAAAATCAACGTTTTCTCGGGTGGCATCAGCCAGAAAGTGTGCTTTCTCCCTGACTTGCCAAAGTTGCATGTGCTCGCGAATCGCTATGCCATCGCGCTTAAGAACTCGTTCGAGCCCAGTTGATGGGTCGATATCGAGCCATATGGTCATGGTTGCCCGTTCTCGCACGACTCTTTGCGCGCTTCCAACCCCCTCAAGTATGAGCACGTCGCAAGGAGCTATTTCGCGGGTTGACCTAAATTGTTGGATTGGCCAATTGTAAATGGGAATAATCGCTGGCTTTCCGGCTGAAATGGATTCTAGGATCTTCGATAGCGAGTCTGTTAGCACAGGGGTAAGCGCTAAATCCCAGCCTGAGTAGATCTCATCTAGATGAATGAGATTGACATTTCGATGTGCTTTTAGAGCTAGAGATAGTTCATTTGCCAAGGCGGTTTTCCCTGCTCCTGCGGGGCCATCAATTGCGATGAGATGTGTGCTGCCACAACGGGCAGGATTGAGCAAAAAATCTTCGACAACGGTAAGCAGGTTCATGAAGATCGGGAATCGTACATTTCTTTCACGCGTTATTCCCGATAGCTATCGAAACTATTTCATTGAGCAGTGCGTGCGCCTCTGGCGCAATCTCATCTCGATTTAGTGCATCAAGGGCGGTTAGGGTCAATTTATCGATGAGCACCTCTACCCGTTCGCGTGCGCCCGTTTCGGTGATGATCTCGCGTAGTTGGTTAACTCCTTCAGATCCAAGTCGACGGTCACCAAATAATCGCGCGATGGTGGATTCTTGCTTTGCGCTCGCACGATCCTGTGTCATGGCCATTAGGACTGTCCGCTTCCCTTCGCGCAGGTCGTCCCCTGCTGGTTTGCCCGTGAGAATAGGATCTCCAAAGACTCCTAATAGATCGTCGCGAAGTTGGAAAGCCTCGCCAAGAGGAAGGCCAAATTCAGAGAACATGGCGAAGTAGTTTTCGCGCTTTTTGCCTTCCTCGAGCGCCAGGCTGGTGCCGAAATGAAGCGGGCGCTCCACGGTGTACTTGCCCGACTTATAGCGGGCAATTTTCAAAGAGCGGGCAACGCTCTGGGTTGCCAATGCCTGTTCATGAATATCAAGAAACTGACCCGCCATAATCTCCACGCGCATTTCATCATAGATCGGCAAGGTGCGAATTAGTTGTGCGCTGGAAATCCCAGATTGGTGAAGCATTTGATCGGCCCATACCAGTGCTAGATCGCCAAGAAGGATTGCCGCAGATGCCCCATAATTTGACGCCGATCCGGAGAGCTCCTGGTTTACATGAACACTCTCAAACAATCTATGAATGGCGGGCTTCCCACGTCGAGTATCGGAGGCATCCATGAGATCGTCGTGAATGAGTGCGCATCCCTGAAGGAGCTCTAGACTCGAAATTGCCCGTATAATCGCTTCGTCGTCTTTGCCACCAGCGCTTACATATCCGCAATAGGCAAAGAGTGGGCGCAAACGTTTTCCGCCGTCAAGGAGAAAAGCGTTGATCGCCTCGGCTGCAGGAATGAGTTCAGTGCCGATCTCGCCTAAATAATGTGTCTGCTCCGCAAGAAAATCGGTCAGATCGCGTTGTACGCGTAGTCGTATGTCCGCTAAAGCGAACTGCGGTTCAAGGTTCACGTGGTAACCGTACCGCCAGATTTCAGTATGAGCGAAAAGAAGGTGAGTATGAGCGAAAGGCAGGCACGATATGGCTAGAACATATTCCTTCGAATTCTTCCCACCCAAGGATACTGATGGTGAGGATCGCCTCTGGACTGCGATGTCTGGCCTAGAAAGCCTGTCTCCTGATTTCATATCTGTGACCTATGGAGCCGGGGGCGGAACCCGAGAGCGGACAATTCGCATTACCGAGGAGATCACCAACCGTACACATATTCCGACTGTTGCCCATTTAACGTGTGTCGGATCTACAAAAGAGCAATTGAGCGAAATTCTTGATCATTATCACCTGGCAGGAATTAAAAGTATTTTGGCGCTGAGAGGGGACCCGGTTGGCGGACCGACCGCGCCATGGATTTCAACTCCAGGAGGTTTTGCGCACTCAGACGAGTTGGTTGCATTGGCGGCGGCACGGGGAGATTTTACAATCGGTGTTGCGGCTTTTCCTGACGGTCACCCCGCATCACATGGCAATCTCGAACACGATATCGATGTGCTCCTGCGCAAGGAGGAACTTGGCGCAACATTCGCCACGACGCAGTTCTTCTTCGATGTTTCTAAATGGACTTCCTTAGTGGAGAAAATGGCAGCACGGGGGTCCACAATGCCAATAATTCCTGGAATATTGCCCGTAACAAGTGTCAAGCAATTAGAACGCATGGCCGAACTCGGTGGAACGCCTATCCCTGCCTCAATTCGTGAAAGTTTTGCCGAAGTAGAAAGTCAGCCGGAATCGGTCAAATCTTTAGGAATTGAGATCGCATCTCGCATGTGCCACGAGCTTCTGAATGAGGGCGCTCCCGGGCTTCATTTTTATACGATGAACACTTCAACTGCGACGCAAGAGATCTACCTCAACTTAGGACTTAAAAAATAATTCAATACTTGTTTAGGTTTCTGGCTTTCCTAGCCATCGAGAGAAGAAGTAAGGCGCCAGAATAGTAATGTAAATCGCACCGGAGTAGATGGCGATATCTGGGCGCTTAAGGAAAAAGATGCTAACGGCCAATGCTGAAATTAAAGTCCAGAAGAGGAAAATATCCACTGCAAAGAATTCGGCGCCTCGCTTGCGCCGCTCCTTGGGTAGAACGACGTTAAGAATGGCCACGAGCAACATTCCACTGAAGAGCCATCCCGCCGGAAGGGAAATCGGCAACTCCTTTTCAAACGGAATGTGGCCCCCATTAAAAATCCACTTAACTCGATGGGCAATTGCCAATTGTGGATCTAGAAAAAGGTGCCAAGACATCATGATGGCGCCGCCGTAAATGAAGGTCCAATGTTCGGTTACACGTCGTGACGCGACAAGGATCGGGTGAATAAGCATAACCCACAGGAAGGGTATAACCACTGGCACATCGGAAATCTTCAAACCCAGGTTTGAATTAAATATGTGAGTTCCAAAGGGCCAACCGGTGCTCACTCCAATTTGCTCTATGAGAAATGCAAACAGCAAGGTAATTAGCAGGTAGGTTATTGCGTAACGAAATCCAAATGAATAGTGAGCATGAAGGGTCATTGCGAATGCGCCCATGTATATTGCTGTGATCGTAAAGACCTGCAAAAGGTCTCCATGTGTGAAGGGGTAGAAGATCTGAAGCGAAATCGCGATTGCTAAGGTCGTGCCCAGGACCTTCCGTTTATTTGCGGAAATTCCTCTGCGTCTGTCTCCGGGCGGAGTGAAATGGCGTAGTGACACTACCTCAGTCTGCCCTATTTTATGCGTCAGGGCTTTATGGACATTCTTCTAGTTAGAGGTATGAGAGTTACGTGGGGACGGCGGTCGTAGTAAGAATCTCGCTAATGATTTCACTCGATCGGTCCCACATAGGCGCATGCCCACTTTCGGAAAAGATTAACCACTTCGTATGGGCGGGGGCGAGAGATCTCTCCTGACATGTTGCCGCAGGCAAAGTTCGATCAGAGTCGCCAAAAATCACGGTGACTGGCACAGATTCCGGAACATCTTTCTCAAAACGCTTGCCCAGAAAGGCATCCCAAGCTGGGTAGTAGCCAGAAGCGCTGGCAAATGCCATGAACGCGTCAACGCAAAGTTCATGCGAAAAATCACGCCACTGTGGGCTTACATTTTTGAAACCAATTCGTCGCACCCACTGAAAGCGGAGGAGGAGTGGGGAAGCGAATTTAAGCCTGCTGATTACGAATCTGGGAATTACAGTAATCGGACTGCGAGTTGCGAAAGGATTTAGCCATAAACCCGCGGGCGCAAGGCCGGTGACTGAGGAAATGGCTGAGGGATTCATTGCAGCCATTTCCAAAGCTATCCACCCGCCGAGTGAGTTTCCGACAACGTGAAACTTCGAGACGCCAAGTGATTCCATAGTTTCAAGGACAGCAGTGGCCAGAGATTTTGGGTCCATCTGTTGATCGGGGTCCATCGGCGTCACACCATGCCCCGGGAGGTCAACCGTTACGACGGTGAAAGTAGAATTGAGATCGGCGGTAATCGGTTTCCACACGGTGGAAGCTGATCCCATTCCATGGATGAGGAGTATAACTTCGCGATCCTTAGCAACGTATTGAACTGTCGAATGGAGAATCATCTAGTCCTCTGAGACACACATTGGCACGGCTCCCGTTGCTTTTATCAATTCCACATAAGAGGTTGGGAATACCGCATGCGGATGACCGGCTGCGGCCCAAACTACCTGATATTCATTTAAAGCTTCGTCAATTATGACTTTCACTGGTTGCAACCATCCGAACGGGCTAACACCGCCGATAGCAAAGCCAGAGCAGGTACGGACGAATTCAGCATCGGCTCGTTGGAGTTTCTCAACATTGAGATTTTGTGCCACGAGATCGGTATCGACCCGGTGTCTTCCACTCGTAATGATCAAGAGTGCTTCTTCATCTGGCATCCGGAAGACTATGGAGGATGCTATTTGCCCAACTTCAATGTCTAGGGCCTCGGCGGCCTCTTTGGCGCTTCGGGCCGTATGGGTGAGGATTTTGATCGGGGAAGTGATTCCTGCTGATTCTAATGCGGCGATCACACGTTGAACCGAGATATTTTTTAGTACATTCTCCATCTGGTAATTGTACGCGGTCTCTAATGGATTAAATCTCTCTTGTTAATTTATCAAGCACCGGCAAGGCGGCATTGATCGCTGCGATTTCAGATTTCGTGAGCATTTGAATTCTTTGATATATGCCATCGGTTCTCGCCTCCCACAAGTTCTTGAGTACTTTGTCTCCACTTGGCGTCAAATCAACGAGGCAGGCACGTTTATCATTAGAATCTTGAACACGTTTTATGTAACCAAGATCTTCCAAACTTGTCGTGACACGTGTCGCAACGGGGGCGCTAACGGATTCTCGAGTCGCAAGATCGCAAATGCGAATTGGACCAGATTTTTCGATGGTGGCTAAAGCGGAAACCTGGGATGGGGTCAATCCGCCAGCGCTGTGCTGGCGAATGGATCTAATAAGACGACCGACGACGAGCCTGAGTTCTGATGCCGTATGCGATTGTGACTTTGATAGAAGGACAGGAACTGGATTCATCGCACAATTTCACTTTCCATAGCGGGCTCACCCGGAACCGCACCCCCGGAAAGGGTCATGTCACCGACGTGCTCGTGCATTGTGGCGGGCTCTTGGTGGACGTAACGAGTTCCACGCAACGCGGAGAAGACCGCACCGATTACCGACATGGCTATTGCCAGTGAAAAAACTATTACGAGTCCGTGATGGAATGAAGATTGAATCAGGGTCGGGAAAAAGCGTTTACCGGTCAAGGTTGCCCACTGCGCATCGGTGACGTGAGTTGCCGCCTGGGATCCGAGCAGACTTTGGAGTGGGTTGTAGCCGAGGAAGGATGAGAAGAGACTCCCGACAGCTGGCAGGTGCGCAATTTGCTCTGCTTGCCCCGAAGATACCCCGTGTGCGGTCAGACCTTTGATTAATGCTTTTGGAAGCGAATTGGTCAAGCCGACGATCATCAGGGAAAAGAAGATTCCCATAGATAGGACCATGCCGGAGTTCATAAATGAGGCTTGGATTCCAGCGGCTCCGCCTCGTTGATCGGCGGGAACGCTGTTCATGATCGCTGTCGTGTTTGGTGCGGAAAACATTCCGCCGCCCACTCCGTTGAGAAAGACCAGGATCGCAAACCAGGCATATCGGAAATTGGTTGGCACGAGAAGAAGACCGACGAAACTTCCGGCAAAAAGAATCAGTCCAGATGTAGAAAGTATCCGGGCGCCGTGTCGATCCGAGAGGAAACCAGAGACTGGCCCCGCGATAAGGAAACCAATTGTAAGCGGGAGGAGGTAGATACCGGCCCAGAGAGGTGTGGCGTTGTAGGCGTATCCGTGTAACGGAAGCCAGATTCCCTGTAGCCAAATGATTAACATGAATTGAAGTCCGCCTCGAGCAATCGCGGCAAGCAAGCCGGCGATACTGCCGGTCGCAAATGCGCGAATCCTGAAGAGACGCAAGTTGAACATTGGCGCGTCCACTTTTAGTTCGATAATCAAGAATGCGATCAAGAAAATGATTCCTATAATGAAACCTGATAGAACTTTCGGAGATGTCCAGCCCATCGACTTCATCCCGTAAGGTTGAATGCCATAAACAATTGCAATAAGTAAAGAAGTGAGTCCAATCGCAAAGGTGACATTTCCCCACCAATCGATTTTTGCGGGGGAGCGCTTTCCATTATCTCGAAGACTGTGATATCCCCAGAATGTTCCTAAAATGCCAAAAGGTACCGAGATCCAGAAAATTAATCTCCAATCACCAATGGAAAGTAGGCCACCAGCAATCAGGCCAATGAAAGATCCGCCGATGGCTGCGACTTGATTGATACCCATGGCCAGTCCGCGTTGTTCGGAAGGGAATGCGTCGACGAGAATGGCACTGGAATTTGCGAAGAGCATGGCACCGCCTACCCCTTGCAATAATCGCCACAGGACGAGCCACATCGCACCCTTGCCACCATGGAAAGGATCAAGGGCAAGGACTATTGAGGCAAAGGAGAAGACCGCAAAGCCTAAGTTGTATATCCGGACTCGACCCATGATGTCGCCAAGGCGACCCAGGCTGATAACAAGGACAGCCGTAACCAACATATAGCCCATGAGAAGCCAGAGAAGATAGCCAACATTGCCGGGGGCCAGGGGGTCGATGCCGATTCCACGGAAGACCGCTGGGAGTGAAATTAAAATGATCGAAGAGTTGATCGTCGCCATAAAGATGCCCAACGTCGTGTTGGTGAGAGCTATCCACTTGTAGTTGTCTTTTTTGTCGATTTCTCCGGCTTTCATCGGCATCTCACCATCCATTTATATTTACTTGACATTAAGCAACTATAAATGAACTGGCGCAGAAAAACAGCCAGTTTGGCAATTAGGCCCAATATTGATTGAGTCACCCCGAGATATTGAGCGTGCAAATACCTCTCGCCTTTATTACTTTTCGTAATCAAACCCGACGTGATTGATTTAACAGGCTTAGAGGATTTCGTGAGACAAATTATACTAGATGGAGAGAGCGTTGCGAGACTACGAAGATAAAGTGACAACAGCAAGTCAAGCCATGAAACATCTAACAGA
>JBBRSY010000039.1:0-13255 GCA_038244965.1 Candidatus Nanopelagicales bacterium
CAAAGCCAGATTCGAGGATCGAGAAGGCGTCAAGTTGACATTCCTCCCATTTTTTTCGGTGGCGGTCTGCGAAGCATTGAAGCAACATCCTGTTGTAAATTCTTCAGTTGACGGCGATCAGATCACTTATCACGCGGCAGAGCATCTTGCTATTGCTGTCGATACCGATCGTGGACTTCTCGTTCCAGTCATACATGACGCAGGCAATCTCAATATGGGTGGCATTGCGCGAAGAATCGCTGATCTGGCAGCAAGAACCCGTGACAACAAGATCACCCCCGACGAACTCGGTGGCGGGACTTTCACCATCACCAACACCGGCAGTCGCGGTGCACTCTTTGATACCCCGATCATCAACCAACCACAGGTTGGAATCTTGGGACTTGGCGCCATCGTGAAACGTCCCATGGTGGTTCGGGGCGAGGACGGCGGGGAAACCATCGCTATTCGTTCAATGGTTTATCTTGCCCTCTCATACGATCATCGGGTGGTTGATGGCGCAGATGCAGCGAGATTCTTGGTCACATTGAAGGAACGACTAGAAGGTGGCGCTTTCGAAGCCGATCTCGGACTCTGATGAGGAGCATCCAACGCATTGCCGTTACCGGCTCATCTGGTCTCATCGGGACGACACTGGTAGGGCATCTTAAATCCGAAGGGCACACAGTTCAGAGATTGGTACGCCGGGTCGCTCAAACGCCTGATGAAATAAGTTGGGATCCCAAAAACGGGACCGTTGATCTTGAGGCGCTCGCCGGAGTTGACGCTGTTATTCATCTGGCTGGCGCCGGCGTAGGCGACAAGCGTTGGACCAAGAAATATAAAAGTGAGATATTGAATTCACGACTTCTGGGCACAACGACAATTGCACACGCGGTGGCAGAAGTTAAGCCAGAAGTATTCATCTCTGCCAGCGCCATGGGTTGGTATGGCGAAACTGGTAATCGAGCTGTTACGGAAAATGACCGAGCAGGTGATGATTTTCTAGCTGCCGTATGTCATGAGTGGGAGAACGCAGCCGATCTTGCAGGAAATGTTCGAACCGTAAAACTTCGCACGGGTCTGATTTTAGATCCTACAGGTGGGGCGCTTGGAAAGATGTTGCCACTGTTTCGATTTGGTTTAGGAGGACGATTAGGTTCGGGAAAGCAGTGGTGGTCCTGGATTACGCTGCACGACGTGATACGTGCGATCACTTTTACGCTAGAAAATCCTATTTCGGGCCCTATAAATGTCACGGCTCCCAATCCAGTCACGAATCAAGAATTTACGTCGGCCTTGGCCAGAGCGCTACACCGACCAGCCGTCTTTCCAGTTCCCGCCATTGCACTTCAATTGGCTTTTGGTGGGTTTTCCAGCGAAATGCTTGGTTCAAAAAAAGTTGTACCAGAAGTGTTGATCAACGCTGGCTTTACCTTCGACTACCCCCATATTGGTGCCGCCATCGCCGCCCTGGTTGAAGAAATCTAACGAATAGAAGTTGCTCGTGCTTGGTCAATGATGCTCGCCACCGATAGCGCGTCCGCCGGTGTTACTGGCCAATCATTTGTGCCGGCGAGTGCACCTTTCACCAACTCATAAAAGGCCGGGTAGTTTCCATTTTCGCCCTCAATCTCAAAAACTTCGTCTCCCATATGCAGACTCGCCTTTGAAGAAGTCGGCTCATCCCACATACCTACGCGCGGATACTTACCAGTTCGAAGCAGTGATTCTTGTGGATCCAAGTCATTTATCAGAAGAGATCCTTTAGATCCATTAACGCGAAGTCTCGGCCCGGGCGCGCCAATAATTGCACTAGCCGATAGATATGAGTCGACACCACTTTCGTGTTTTAACACCACCAAGATGTCATCGTCCACGCCACCTCGAATGGAGCGCACCGAAGAATAGGCAAGTTCGGCGGGTCCGAACCAATCCAGAGTGGTCGAAATCAGATGTGTCTGTAAATCAAGGAGCAATCCCCCGCCCTGTTCGTGCGAGTATTTCTCGCGCCAGGTCGCCGAAGCCAGCGACGGGCGAAACCGTTCAAATCGAGAATCAACTCGAAAAACTTCGCCGAGTAATCCCTGCCTTAAAACTCTCTTGAGCGTTAATGAATCACTATCCCAGCGACGATTGAAAAACACAGTCACGGGAACCTGGCGCTCCGCAGCAGCAGAAAGGAGTACTTCTGTTTCCTTAAATGAGATGGACATCGGTTTATCTACGACCACGGGGGTGCCAAAATTGATTCCGGCCATGACTTGCTCGGCGTGAACGATATTGGCAGAGGCAACTACTAAAAGGTCAAGGTGCATCGAAAGTAAATCTTCAATAGTTGATGCGATTTTCACTTCTGGAAAATCCTCCATCGCCTGTCCTGAGCGGATCGAATTGCCTGTGAGAATTCCTACCACTTCAAATCCGCACGCCGTCAGCAGCGGTCCATGAAAATGTCGACCCGCCAACCCATACCCAGAAATGCCGACCCGCAATGGTTTGCTCATTATTTACTTTGCAATTTTGAGGGCCACCAAATCTTGCCACCTAGATCTCTAACGAGGGATGGAACCAGAATGGAACGAACAACGATCGTATCTAGTAGCACTCCAAATCCCACGGCGAAGGCAAGTTCTGCCAGGAAAGTCAGCGGAAGAATCCCCAGGATCGCAAATGTTGAGGCGAGAACTATGCCGGCAGAGGTAATCACTCCACCTGTAACGGTGAGACCTTTAATGACGCCCTCTCGCGTTCCAATTTTGGCACTTTCTTCTCTCACCCGCGTCATGAGAAATATGTTGTAGTCGATGCCAAGTGCCACTAAAAAGACGAATGCGAAGAGAGGAAATGAAGTGTCGGCCCCGACGAAGTGGAAGACATTGTGGAATACGAGTTGGCAGACACCCAATGTCGCCGCATAGGAGAGAACAACCGTCGCAAGAAGCAGCCCCGCGGCAGCCAGACTTCTAAGAAGTAGGCTCAGGATGATTCCGATCAAGATGAGTACAACAGGAATAATCAAACGGTTGTCATGACGAGAGGCTTGGTCGACATCGTAGGCAACCGCACTGCCTCCCCCAACGAGAATTGCTGGGTCAAGGGCGTGCACGGCCTTACGTAAGCGGGGCACCAACTCGCGGGCTCCCACCGAATCCGGCGCCATAGTTAGCGTTGCATTAAGAACTACAAGTCCGTCGACAACCGTGGCCGGCGGCATTGCCTTTCCTGCAATAGGTCCTGGAACGAGGAGCGGTGCAACCGAGGAGACACCCGGGACTCCCAACAAAACGGCTGATGCTTTTGTCGCTAAATTTTCTCGGACAATAACTTCTGTCGGCTGACCTTGGCCACCAGGGAAGTGCTTCAAGAGGAGTTCTTGGCCAACAACAGATTCCGGTCTACTCGTGAAGGACTCCGATGTCGAAAGACCATTGGCCTGCAGTGTTGTGGCAAAACCGGCCAGAACTATCAATCCCACCGCTGTCACAATCCATAGGCGTCGCGGACGCTTTGCGACCATCTTTCCTACTTTGGACCACAGGCCCATCAAGTTGGCATCCACATCATCAAAACGAGGGATTCTTGGCCAGAATATCCAACGACCAAAGACGACCAGGAGCGCTGGCAGCAAAGTCAAAATCGTTAACATCGCCGAGGCGATACCGATTGCCCCAATTGGACCCAACCCGCGAGTGCTCGACAAATCACTGAGCAGAAGCACCAGCAAACTGATTGCCACAGTAGATCCAGATGCGAGAATCGGCTCGAATATTCCGCGATACGCAGCCTTCATGGCGTTAAATCGCGATTCATGATGGTGCAGTTCTTCTCGATACCGCGCGATCAACAGCAATGCGTAGTCCGTTGCCGCGCCAAGCACCAAAATAGTGAGAATTCCTTGCGATTGACCGTTAAGCGTGATGAATTTCTGTTTTGCCAGAATGTAAATGATTCCCCCGGCGGTGGAGAGTGAAAACACTGCAGAGAGCAGGGGCAAAATCCAAAGGAATGGCGATCTGTATACGAAGATCAAGATAAAGGAGACCACGCCTAAGGTAGAGAAAAGCAATGTGGAATCAATGCCACCGAAAGCGCCAAAGAGATCACTCAACAGCGCGCCAATCCCAGTTACATGACTAACGAATCCATTTGCTGCACCCCAGGCGTTCATATCAGTTCGAATTGTTTTGATCATTGCGGTTAGGAGTGGTTTACCGTCTGCCAGAGTTACACCAGCCACCTTGGAAGAAAGAGATATATCTAAAAGAATCGCTTTGCCATCCTGTGATGGGAATGCCAGCAGAGGAGTATTCGGCGCCAGATATCGGGACATCACGATGCCCGTATCGACGCTACCTTTAAATTTGTCGACGAAATTAATATGCTTGTTAGGAATTGTCTGCAAATGCTGGTTGATCAACGCCAACTTTGTGGCGTCAACGCTTCCTTCAAGCAGAACTAAAGTCGGAAGTTTAGAATTGTCGCCCAGCGTAAATTTAGCCACAATCGCCGCGGCCTTGGTGGATTCTGCTTTGCTGGGCAAGAACGCGGAATTGTCGTTTGTCTGAACCGATGAAAGTTTGCCAAAGAGGGGTCCTAGAACCCCACTTGCTCCGAACCAGAGGAAAATCACGACTATGGCAGTCCAAAATGGGCGTCGGAATCCCTTTTTCATCTTTCTTGCATTTGCCTCTGACGTGGTCGTAGACACGATATTCGGAGCCTTTCTTAGAGTTATCCAGCGCAAAGACCGATCCTCAGCTACCCGAGGCGGCAAGAAGCCCAGCCTACCTTTAGGCTATATGGGTGCCAGTAGCCCATGCAGACTCCCCCTTAGCCCTGACCCGTAGCGGCCTCATCGACTACGCAAAGGCTTGGCAAATCCAGCGGACCTTTCACTCTGAAGTAGCTGAAGGCCGACGCCCCAACACCCTCATCCTTCTGGAGCATCCATCTGTATTTACGGCCGGTCGTCGTACCTTGGAAAGTGAACGTCCAACTGATGGCACCCCCGTCATCGACGTAGATCGAGGCGGCAAAATCACCTGGCATGGGCCTGGGCAAATTGTTGGCTATCCAATAGTTCGCTTGGCCAAGCGCTTGGATGTCGTGGGATTCGTTCGCGAGATCGAGACCGCCCTGATTGCCGTATGCAATGATTTTGATATTGCGGCAGAACGATATCGCGAGCGATCAGGAGTCTGGCTCCGCGATGAGAAAGGCGACCGCAAGATTGCAGCTATAGGGATCCGTTACGCCAAAGGCGTGACCATGCATGGATTTGCGCTCAACGTGAATCCCGATCTCTCTTGGTTTGATCGCATCGTGCCCTGCGGACTTGCCGACGCCACCGCCACATCGATGAGCGTCGAGCTTGGCAGAAATATCGCCGTTGTCGATGTAATTCCCGTTGTAGAACGACACGTGTATGAGGCCCTAGCAAAGGTCAGCGCATGACGCTGGCACCAGAGGGTCGCAAACTATTGCGAATTGAAGCGCGCAATGCGCAAACTCCCATCGAACGAAAACCAGATTGGATCAAGACGCGCGCCAACATGGGACCTGAGTACACACGGCTTAGATCGTTGGTCAAGGCCGAAGGTTTGCACACTGTGTGCCAAGAAGCCGCATGTCCCAATATTTTTGAATGTTGGGAGGACCGTGAGGCCACATTCCTTATCGGTGGTGAACAGTGCACAAGACGTTGCGACTTCTGCAATATCGACACTGGCAAGCCAGGACCGCTTGATCGAGATGAACCACGTCGCGTCGCGGAATCCGTAAAGACCATGGATCTTGCTTATGCCACGATTACCGGGGTTACCCGCGATGATCTAGATGATGAAGGTGCTTGGCTCTACGCCGAGACTATTCGCCTGGTACATGAAGTAAACCCAAAAACCGGCGTTGAAATGTTGGCACCAGACTTCAGTGGGCATAGGCATCTACTCAACCAGGTATTCGAAACTCAACCCGAAGTCTTTGCTCACAATGTAGAAACCGTTCCCAGGATCTTCAAGCGCATTCGCCCCGCATTTACCTATGAAAAATCGCTGGGCGTACTCACGATGGCTAAAGAGTTCGGTTTGATTACCAAATCGAATTTGATTCTTGGACTTGGTGAAACGCCAGCAGAAGTAAGCCAAGCGCTGCACGATCTGCATGAGGCGGGTTGTGACCTCATTACGATTACCCAATATCTACGCCCAACAAATAAACACCACCCGGTCGAGCGCTGGGTTAAGCCGCAAGAGTTTGTCGACTTTGCCGATGAGGCAAAATCCATCGGGTTTCTAGGAGTAATGAGCGGACCACTTGTTCGCTCTAGTTACCGGGCTGGTCGATTGTATAAGCAGGCTACGGAGGCGAGAGTCACGAATGGCTGAGTTGGTTTATCCACCGGTAATCGGGTTCGCCAAACTCTTCTGGCGCTATCTTGGTTTGAAACTCACGATTACCGGCCAAGAAAACATTCCACCAGAAGGTGGCGCCATCATCGCCATCAATCATGTGGGTTATCTAGATTTTGCTCTAGCGGGAACCGCACTACTGCCGTCGAAGCGTTATGTGCGATTTATGGCGAAGAAGGAAATTTTTGATAATAAAATTGCCGGACCACTCATGCGCGGAATGCATCACATCAGTGTGGATCGCAGCGCTGGTTCCTCATCCTTTGTTGTAGCCATGCGCGCTCTTCGCTCTGGTGAGTTTATTGGAATTTTTCCAGAAGGCACGATCTCCGTTAGTTTTGAAATCAAAGAAATCAAATCTGGCGCCGTCCGCCTTGCCATGGGAGCGGGCGTTCCGATAATCCCGATGGTTGTTTGGGGAAGTCAGCGGGTCTGGACTAAGGGAGTTCCACGAAATCTCAAGCGGCGTAAGGTGCCGATCAGTATTGCCATTGGTGCACCGATCTTCTTCAAAAAAGAAGACAACGTTGAACAAGCAGAAATTGCACTTCGCTCCACCATGATTTCGATGCTCCACCAGGTCCAAGAGGATTACCCGGATGGCCATTCGGGCCAGTGGTGGGCCCCACTGCGCCTTGGTGGTACTGCACCCGCCCCACTAAACTCCTAACATGTTTAATAGAAAGAAGAAGTCCGACCCTAAAACGGTAAAAGAAGCCAAAGAGCCCCGCCTGAAAGCGGTGCGCGATGCTTACAAGATCACAAAGGAAGTCAAACCGTGGATCGGCGCATCACTTCTCGCAATTTTCCTGGTGATTTGGGTGATCGGCATTGGTCTGGGATTTATCTTGGGTCATCCGGTCTATACGGGATTTATCTCCTTGCCACTTGCTTTGCTTGTAGCCCTCTTCTTCTTCACGCGGGTCGCCGGCACGGCGGCCTACCAATCCATCGAAGGCCAGTCCGGTGCCGGTGCCAGCGTTTTGATGGCGATCCGAAAGGGTTGGACCACTACCCCGGCTGTTGCCGTTAACCGAAACCAGGACATGGTTCATCGCAGTATCGGTCGAGCTGGAATTGTTCTGGTTGGTGAAGGCGGCCCTGCCGTACGGGGGCTACTCACGGATGAGAAGAAGAAGGCCGAACGCTTTGCCCCTGGAGTTCCTATTGCCGAAGTGATCATCGGGGATGGCGACGGACAGGTGAAGTTACGCAAACTTCAGAAACATCTGCAGAAAATGCCCAAGAAATTGAGTCCCTCGCAGATGAATGAGGTACGAGCTCGACTCAAGGCAGTGGGCGGAATGGCGTTGCCAATCCCAAAGGGCCCCATGCCCAAAAACGTAAAAATTCCTAAGCGCTAAGGACAGTTCCGCTTAGTCTTTCGTGTAAGCCCCGACCATTTTCATCAAAGGTCACAGCGGTAACGACTAAACAGAGCAGAAATGTCCGAATCAACGACTGCATGGCGCTCGGGCGGCCACCGTCAGCAAAACGCACAACCTTAAATCTAAGGAGCCGCTGGCCCGCCGAGGCACCTTGAAGCCAGGTCAAAATCCAAACTTCGGCAAAGAAAACTGCCAGCGGAGCAAAAGGGTTGGCACCACTCCCCGAGTGGACCAAGATTCGAACCACCGCCAAGCACATAACCCAGTCGATCATGAGGGCGAAAACCCGCCGCCACATGCCGACTCGAATGAAATGCATTCGCCAAGCCTAACCCTCCAGCCGTCCAGGAATTTACTTAACATGGCCGTAACACATGGGTTATGACCTTTTCACGCATGAGTCTTATTCTTACGCCCAAGAAGTAGAGAGCTCAATGACGAGCCAATTGAGTATTGCCGCGGAAAGCGGATATCGGTGCATGGGAGAAAAATGTTTAAGAACTCGACAGAAATTTTTGCTTACATTAAGAAGGAAGATGTCAAACTCGTTGATGTCCGCTTCATTGACCTACCTGGAATCCAGCATCACTTCAATGTTCCTGTTGGATCATTTGACGAAGCAGTTTTCACAGATGGTCTGATGTTTGATGGTTCATCAATTCGCGGCTTCCAAGCGATTCACGAATCCGATATGAAACTTCTTCCCGTGCCTGAATCAGCCTTCATTGATCCATTCCGTGTAGAGAAGACACTCGTTATCAACTTCTCAGTACATAACCCAGTAGATAATTCGCCCTACAGCCGTGACCCACGTGGCATCGTTGCAAAGGCCGTCGATTACATGCGCAGTACAGGCATTGCGGACACCGCATTCTTCGCACCAGAGGCCGAATTCTATGTATTCGATGCTGTGCGCTTCTCAACCGGAATCAACGAAGCTTTCCACCACATCGATTCATACGAAGGCGCCTGGAACACTGGGATCGAAAAGGATGCTGATGGAACGCCCAACCGCGGTTACCGCACTCGCATTAAGGGCGGTTACTTTCCGGTATCTCCAACAGATCAGTATGCAGACCTTCGCGATGAAATGGTGATGAAACTGGAAGAAGTTGGACTTAGCGTTGAGCGTGCCCACCATGAAGTCGGAACCGCCGGACAGATGGAAATCAACTACCGCTTTACTGACATTTTGCATGCCGGCGATGACTTGATGAAATTCAAGTACGTCATCAAGAACACCGCATGGCAAGGCGGTAAAACCGCGACATTCATGCCGAAGCCACTCTTTGGAGATAACGGTTCGGGCATGCACGTTCACCAGTCACTTTGGAAAGACGGCAAGCCGCTCTTCTTTGGTGAGGGCTACGGCGACCTTTCGGATATGGCCCGCTGGTATGTCGGTGGACTCTTGAAGCACGCGCCATCACTTCTCGCATTTACCAACCCCACGGTTAACTCCTATCGCCGTCTTGTTCCAGGCTATGAAGCACCAGTGAATCTCGTTTACTCCGCCCGTAACCGTTCTGCTTGTATCCGAATCCCAATCACTGGATCCAATCCGAAGGCAAAGCGCATCGAGTTCCGTTGCCCAGATCCCTCATCAAATCCATATCTGGCTTTCTCAGCGATGTTGATGGCCGGCCTTGATGGAATCATCAACAAAATCGAGCCACCACTTCCTGTTGATAAAGATCTCTACGAACTTACTGGCGAGGAAGCAGCTGCTATTCCTCAAGTGCCGGGATCACTTGACGCGGTTCTAGACAATCTCGAGCGAGACAATGAATTCCTAACACGTGGTGGCGTCTTCACCAAGGATCTCATCGACACGTGGATCGATTTCAAGCGTAAGTCCGAGGTTGACTACGTTCGGTTGCGTCCACATCCAGCTGAGTTCGAATTGTACTTCGACCTATAGGTCGAACAATCTCTGACCGAAATTATGGCGGGAGGTGAGTGCGTTACCAGATATCTGGTTCGCATTACTTCTCGCCATTTTTCATTTTCAATTCCAGTGACTCCCGTTTTCACTGTTCAAAAACCGTCTAAACATCTTGGCGAGAAAGCTTGATCTTTACTGATCGCAATCATGAGGAGCACCCTCGTGTAATTTTGATGTTTTGAAATAGGAGCGACCAGAGCAAAGAACCGAATAATCATTTTTACAATACAAACTTCATTCACATTTCAATGTGAATGGTCTGCATGTTAAAGATCCAACAAACCACCTTTCACAGGTGGCTCTCATCCTCTGCACATAACTGTTAAATTGGACTAATCCATAAGCGTGAAATCGTTTTTGCTGTTGACATTGAATCTTCAGGTGTTAGTTTCTTTTTAGCGATCCTTGCTGGGCACTGCAATCGAGTGTGTTGTTACCTTTAGACGGGTGGAGATTTTGAAAAAGTTAGTAATGTTGGGAATTGTCTCAGCCACATTGTCCGCGATTATTTTCATTCCTCCGGTTTTCGCAACGGGCGAAGCCACTTGTCAAAGTACTTCTACGAGTTCCGCAGCAGGCGAACTTGGGTCTTCTGCGGGTTACATTGAAGGGACTCGCGCAACTATTGAAGGCCAATCTCTACCTCTCTGCACCGGCTCTGCCATATCGGGCTCTTTTCAGTGGGCAGCCATGGACAACTTGTCATCAGTCAAAAATATTATGCAAATCGGTTACGGGCGGTGTGCGAACGCCAACAATGACTTAGGACTGGGTACGGTCTGTAATGGAAATTACTATTACTACTGGGCGTGGGGATCTGATTGCGGTGGGATCATAACCGGCTCCGATCCTAGTTGGGGTCCCGTCGCCTTACGAATCGGCGCGGCCCTCGCCAGTCCACCTGCCACAAGTGATTATTACGTTATTCGAGAGAATGTCGGTGGAATCGAATACTACGATGGTTATGTTAATGGCTCGCTTTTAACGGGCGTTGATGCGTTGGGAAATACCGTTTCGGCCCGTGTGCCTGCATCTGTAGTTTGCTGGGATGGAGATCAAACGAATCGTCGATTGTATTGGTTTGGCGAAACATTCGACACTGGCGACTCAATGGGTGGCTGGACTGGCAGCACAAAGAACCATCTCGACTACAACCCCATGTCGTACACGGTTGGGTCCGGCTGGAGCGCCCCAAGCCTGGTGCCGAGCAACCCTTGCAATTACCTAACAAAGGCCCCGTTATATGCCTGCACAATTGCGGCGTCGAACGCCATCTATGTCGATACAAACCGATAGGAGAGGCCAAAATATGAAAACCATTCCCGTCGTTAGATCGGTTAGAACGCTTGTCGTGATAGGGGTCGGCGGATTCGTCGCTTTCGCGGCGATAGGTGTTGCCTTGGCGACAGATTCAAACACGACCAACCCAAGTCCTGGGCCCACTGCCAGTAGTTCTAATTTTGGAATTGGTGGGAAAACATGGGCTTCTATCGGCGCCGAGGAGTTCGCAACTTTGCCAAAAGGAACGCTGATCGTGGACTGTTTCCCTAACCAAAAGCAATTACCAGCAGGTTCGCGGTTCGAATCGAATCCAGGTCTGACACAAATGCGTCCTGGATTACATTTTTTGAGTGATGGCAGATGCGCCTTGGATCCGAACGCGACTCCAATCCCGATTCGCCAAGACAATGTGGACCCGAAGTTCCCCTAAATTTGCAGTTCTTCGCCCTACCAGCGAATGGAGACATGACCGTGAAGAGGGAATTAGAAATTTGGATCATCGGATCTCGTGCCCCCGTCGTGCCCCGAATTCATTTTGTTGACCATTTCAAGCGTGAATTATGAATCGTGAGTTTTACTTCGACTTGTAAACCGCAACATTTCAAGAAAACGCCCCTCGAGATTTCGGGGGGCGTTTTCATATCCCGGCCTTCGCTTAGGGTTCTCGAAAAAATATGAGTTCCACTATTGCAACTGGTCAACCACCGCGAAACTGAAATTGTGATGAGTCTCAGGCTGCGGTGTGCACGCCTTGTTTGGTAGACATCGCTATCATTTTTGAATAGGCGAACCCGCCCGTGAGGAAGATTCTGGGAATGTCGAGGCTACTTCACATGAGATACACATTACTCCCGCTGATAGTTGTTGCTTTTGTCATTATGGCTAAGCGGCATTGGTATGAGCAACTCAGGACGACAGTTCTTTCCGACAGGCGGGCAGTTCTTAGCGGCTTGATTGTGACTATCGTTGTTGGAGTTGTCGACTTCGTTGATGCACCGAAGGCGAGCATCCAAAACGTAGCATCCATGATCGTTGGATTCGTCCTGCGTTTCTTACTCGTCTCAACTCTCGTCCATTACATTTGGCGGCCACGCCACGGCGAGTTGTAGTGTCGGTCTTCTAGATCTAGAGCGTTTCCACTAACTGGCCGCGGGGGACTATTCACCTTCGCGCCTAGTTAGTGGAGAATTTCAAGATGGTTGGTTCGAGAAGTAACACGGTCCCTGCAAAGAATGTGTCCGGTACGCGCATACTCTTCAAGTCAACATCCGGTATTTTCGTCGGCTGCCTTGACACGCACGACCCTCTAGCGCGCCGAGCGTGAACCAGGCCAAGGTCTCTAAGTCCCATCATCCCATTTAAATGTCTTAGCCTGACGTCTACATTCTAGGTATCGATTCCATTGCATTGGTAACTGGTTATATCTGCCTTCTTTCTGTGCGCCACACGTGCGCCCGATGATTTACTTTCTATCACATATGCACATCAACGAACTGTGACTCCACGCATCATTTCTACTTCGACCCCTAAAAAATAGGTTCTCCATTGCGGAAAGATGGCGAGAGGTGAACTGGGGCCAACATTCTGGCTCTGACGACGACTCGCCATTTTCCATTTGCTTCTCTCTATACTGAGTCTCGTGATGGTCGTGGCTGCAATCGTAAGCTCTCGCGCAGAGGCTGAGTTAATTGTCGGCATGCTTCGAAATCATGGGGTCAAAGCCGTCATGTCGGCCGATGACTTAGGAGGCGTCGATATGGCGCTACAGATGCAAGGGGTAAGAGTCCTCGTTTCCCACGAAGATGAAACAGCTGCTAGGAAATTGCTTAATCAACGTGAGCTTTTGGCTCCCGCGCCAAAGGCGCCCAATGCTTTCCAAAAATGGTTTATCAAATTGCTCGGCGGCAATTCGTAGGAAAATTGGACCCGCCTGCCACCAGATTGAGAAAGGATGACAGGCGGATATTTTCAACTATTTAATGCGGTTGATCTCAATTTTCTTCATCTTTTTTTCAACCTGCTGCAACTTAACTCTGACTTCAAGAATTCCGTCCTTATAAGTAGCATGAACGCTTTTCTCGTCAGTGCCATTGGGGAGAGCGATTGACCTAATAAAACTTCCATAATGGAAATCTGATTTATCGACTCCTTTATGTTCCTCACGCCGTTCTCCCTTAATCGTCAAGATACCCTCGCCCACGCTGACCTCTATGTCTCTATCGGGATCAACACCAGGCAGTTCGACCCGTACC
>JBBRSY010000040.1:0-13106 GCA_038244965.1 Candidatus Nanopelagicales bacterium
AGTATGTATTTCATTAGGAGTAAAGATCTATGAGAATTCCAAAGTGGAATGGCTAGAAGATGTCGGCAAAGAGGTCATCGTTCACACTCCGTATGGAACGGTAACTGCACCCAAGGTGGCACTTGCTACTAATGTCTTCAAATCCCTAGTCCGCAGTGCACGGAAATATGTCATCCCGGTATACGACTTCCAGTTAGTTACCGAGCCTTTGTCAAAGGAACAACGAGAAAGCATTGGCTGGAAAGATCGAGAAGGAATATCAGATGCTGGGAATCAATTTCATTACTACAGATTAAACAAGGAGGGTGGCATTCTCTGGGGTGGCTTTGAAGCCATTTACAATTTCCGCGGAAAAGTGCGGCAGGAGTACGAATTCGATGCGGAGACATATGCCATCCTGGCGTCGAATTTTCTAAAAACATTTCCGCAATTAGAGGGGATTCGCTTCACTCATGGATGGGGAGGTGCTATTGACACGTGCACTCGGTTCTCACCTTTTTGGGGTAAGGCCCATCGTGGCAAAGTGGCGTATGTGATGGGATATACCGGCCTTGGTGTTGCCGCCACACGCTTTGGCGCGGCGACAATGTTGGACCTCCTAGATGGTCAGGAAAATGAACGCACCCGCCTCAAAATGGTGCGCAGAAAGCCAATTCCGTTTCCTCCAGAGCCCTTTCGGTACCTATTTATTTGGATCACGCAGAAGTCCATTAATCGGGCGGATCGGCACCAGGGGCGAAGAAATATCTGGCTTCGGATTTTGGATCGAGTGGGACTCGGTTTCGATTCCTAATGCCTTCGATTGCGTTACCCTTTTGATGTGACCAACATCGGAAATATGTACGGCCCCAATTTCACCTTTCTCGGCGTTCCTGCATGCGATTTGGATCGCCCAGAAACGTATGCCGACGCTGATGTTGTAATACTCGGTGCTCCCATCGATAGTGGGACTTCGCACAGGTCTGGAACCAAATTCGGACCTCAGGCCATTCGTGGCGGTGATTACCTTCCGCATGACGGGGAACGTCCTCATTTGGCACTACGGGTTGATGCACTGAAGGAACTCAACGTTCACGATGCGGGCGATCTGCTGATGCCCGGTGGCGATCTTGTTGCATCCCTTGATGTGCTTGCTAGGGCGACAGAGAAACTTTCGCGTGAAGGAAAAATACCGGTAGTGCTGGGGGGAGATCATTCCATCGCGTCGGCCGATGTTATGGGTATTGCACGCCATCGTGGGATGGGCAAGATTTCCATGATTCATTTTGATGCACATGCTGACACAGGCAACACGCAATTTGGCGCGCTCGTTGGACATGGAACTCCTATGCGCCGCCTCATTGAATCCGGTGCTGTGCGGGGCGATCGCTTCTTACAGGTGGGACTCCGTGGTTACTGGCCAGAGCCCGAGACTTTGGATTGGATGCGCGATCAAGAAATGCGCTCTTATGAAATGACTGAAATTGGCGAGCGCGGGATGAAAATTGTTTTGGATGAATCCTTTGGGCGGTTGACCGATCAATGTGATGGAGTTTTCCTCTCCGTCGACATTGATGTTGTTGACCCAGGCATGGCCCCCGGTACCGGAACGCCAGAGCCAGGCGGGATGACCAGTCGCGAATTGCTCGACGCAGTACGACGAGTTTGTTTCGAGTTGCCCATAGTTGGCATGGATATCGTTGAAGTTTCTCCACCCTACGACAGCGCTGACATCACCGCCATTTTGGCAAATCGTGTCGTGCTTGAAGCCTTGAGTGCCATAGCCAAACGCAAGAAAGGCGAAAGATATTCTCCTGCGCAAAATCTATTGGATCGGTAAGCGCAACTACTGATGACATCGCAGGTAATTTGGTGTCAATGGGATGACCTCATCGTACCCGCGGGTTTGCGTTTAGTATCGTCCTCGGCTACTCCGCTAGACGGAGATAATTTAGATGAGATCACTTTCTTTGTTCCGCCATATATGGGAGGACGCAGGGCACTGCTTCCGGTATTGCGTATGCCAAAACTGAAAGTGGTCCAGTTGCCTACTGCGGGCTACGAAAACGCACTTGAATTTGCGCGGCCGGGCCTGACGATATGTTATGCAAGCGGGGTCCACGATGATTCAACGGCAGAGCTAGCCGTCGGTCTTACCATTGCCTCGTTGCGCGGCTTTCCCGAATTTATTGGTAATCAAATAAGCGGGAAATGGGTTCGTTCATTCCATAAATCCTTGTCAGATTCCCGGGTAGGCATTGTGGGTTTTGGATCTGTGGGCCAGAGAATCAAGGAGAATCTCAGCGGATTCACGGTCGATGTAATCGCCTTTACTCGATCCGGATCTAATAACTCCAAGAAGATGATCGAACTCGATGCCGAACTTCCTCATCTCGATGTTGTCATCCTTGCAATGCCGCTTAATGAAGAAAGTCGTGGCTTTTTTAATGCAAAGAAATTGGCGCTTATGAAAGATGGCGCATTGTTGGTCAATGTTGCCCGTGGTCCGATAGTCGACACCGATGCTCTCGTTGCAGAGTTGAATTCGGGTCGATTGCTCGCAGCCCTTGATGTCACAGATCCCGAACCGCTGCCATTGGGTCATCCATTGTGGAAGGCAAATGGCCTTTTGATCTCGCCTCACGTCGGTGGCGACTCCACAGCATTTGAACCGCGCTTTCGAAAACTATTGGAAGAACAATTTCGGCGTTTGGCTGCGGGGGAGCGACTTCTGAATATCGTTTACGAAGATAACTAGAATGCAGAGATTTTGTTAACAATATCCTGATGAATTCGCCGCTCGAAACTCCATGTTGCAAACGGAATGAATGCCACGGAGAATGCCACTGAGATGGTGCGCCAGGGCCAGCGCAGTAAGTATCCAACCACCGGAACAATTAATAAGTAAGCGGTAAATACTGAGCCGTGAGTCGCTCCAACAATTGCAACTGCAATGTGAGCCCTTCCGGTAATCCAGTGGTAAATAGCTACAGCAAGAATGGTCGGTAGCAGGGCACCCTCTGCATATGCCAAAACTTGGAAGGCCCTTAAAGTGAAGGTGACAAGCTTTTTTGAAAATCTCTTTCGCATTAGTTCTGCCCAGTTACAAACAAGCGTGTGAGCACGATTAGACACACTAATCCACCCATAGCCCGGTAAAGACCTCGTCGTCGGTTATTTGCAATCGAGATGCTGGCGTTGTCAGCAAAAGGAATGAGTCCGAAGGCCAGGACCGCGTAGAGGTAATGGAGCCATTCTTTGGGATGCTCACCGCTGATAAGAAGAACGATTCCCGCGACCACCGTGACGCCAGCAGAAATGATAACGGCCACGAGTGTCCGCCATGCGCCATTGCCCGCTGGCTTATTGGTGAACATGCGTGATGCGCCTTCGATGGTGGCGCCAAAAACAGAGAGCGTGGTCAGGATCGCCAACACGATGTGAAGATCTTTAAGCATCCTCGGATACTAGTAGGTCGTTGACCACTCGATCAGTTTAAAGAATTCAGTATTTCCTTCAACTCACTTAGGGATTGCACGTTGGCGATAATATCCGCCGGAACCTGCTTTCCGGCTTTATTGAGCCAGACTGCGTGAAGCCCGGATTGGATCGCCGGGCGCACGTCGTAATCTACGTCGTCTCCCACGAAGAGGACTTCGCTTGGATCGCATCCCAGATTACGGCAGAGGTGGGCAAATGCTCGTGGATCGGGTTTCATTGCATCCACTGTGCCGATTGCCAAGACAACGTCAAAAAAATCGGCAATTCCCATCGCTTTAAGTTTGGCTTCTTGCTGTGATTGCTGGCCATTTGTGAGCACACCCAATTTGTAACCACTTGCCTTCAATTCGCTCAGGACTGCATGGGCATCGTCGAATGCCACCCATGAATTTGAATAATGCATCAGGTACTCACTCCAGAGTGCATCGAGGTGCTCCTCATCAACTTGCGCATCGGTTGAAGCTAAGAGCTCTCGCATTCGTGCTCGACGGTGCTCCGCAAGAGTGAGAACGCCGGCTACAAATTGGTCAAAGTAGAGCTCTTCCAGGCGGTGCCATTCGTGGCTCATCTCCCGATCACTCTGGTAATTCCAGCCCTTTGCGAGAACAAGTGAGGCGAGCCCGCGGGAGGCGGCTTCTCGATGATCGAAAAGAGTGTTGTCTAAATCAAAACCAATTGCTCGAATCATTCTTGAGACAACTCTTGGTGGATTGCTATCACGTCTCTAAGCTTTTCGCACCAATATTCATCTGCCATCAATTTGCGCTTCAGCGATCTGGCATCCATGAGATCATATGTTACAGGCGGCTCTGGATTAATTGCTCGCGAGAGGGATAGGTTCGTGTAAGGATTAGATTATGATTTTGCGGCCACTCGTCCTAGCTGATAAGTTCGAAGCCGTTCAGGCTCATAAAGAATTGGCCTTTGATAACTTTGACTTCTTGCTGGACTCGCTTGGAAAATATGATGAAACCGGAGAATGGACGGCATATCTGGACCGTCTGGAATCACTTAGGCGTGGCGAGCAAGTGCCGGATGGATGGGTTCCTTCGACATTCCTTGTTGCAGAAGTCGATGGTCGGATTATCGGACGGGTTTCCATTCGACACGAGTTGAACGATTACCTTTTAATGCGGGCTGGACACATTGGTTATGGAGTCAGACCGCAATTTCGCGGTCGTGGTTATGCAAAGGAAATATTGTTGATGGCATTAGAGATAGTGCGAGGACTCGGCGTCCGTGATGTTCTAGTCACTTGCAGCGAATCCAACGTGGCCTCCAGCAATGTGATCGAAAGCAGTGGAGGCGTTCTGGAGAACATGATCGTTACAGAAGACGGTGAAAGAGTTAGGCGCTACTGGATCGTCGTGCCAGATTGACTTTTAAAGTTACCAATTCCTAAATCGAAGCTAGAGCGCGATCGAGAACTTCGAGTGCTTCGCGCAAGAGGGCCTCAGGCATTACCAGGGGAGGCAGTAATCGAATGACGTTGCCGTAAGTTCCAGCTGAAAGTATGAGTACTCCCTCGTTCTGGCAGAACTTCACAATGGCGGCCAGTGCTGCAGGGTTCGGCTCGATCCCACCAGGCATTACCAATTCGATAGCTTGCATTGCACCGCGCCCGCGAACTTCAGCGATGATCGGATATTTGGCCTGCATGGCATTCAGGGCCGAGGAGATGATTTCTCCCATCTCTTGCGCGCTTTTGCAAAGGTTCTCCTCTTCTATTGTGGCAATTGCGCCGAGGGCGGCGGCGCACGCCACGGGGGAGCCTCCAAAAGTTCCGCCAAGGCCGCTGGCGTGGACCGCATCCATGATTTCGGCGCGACCTGTGACGGCGGAAAGTGGCAGGCCACCTGCAATTCCCTTGGCCATGGCAATAATGTCTGGGACTACGCCCTCATGCGTGGATGCAAACATATCTCCCGTTCGGGCAAAACCAGTCTGTACTTCATCGGCAATGAAGACAATTCCGTTCTCGGTTGCGAATTTAGAAAGACCAGGCAAGAATCCCTTCGGTGGAACGATGAAACCACCCTCGCCCTGAATGGGCTCAATCACAATTGCGGCGATATTTTTCGCCCCTAGTTCCTTCTCCATTTTATGGATAACAAAATCTAGAGCCTCTTCGGCACATCTTTCAGCACCACCTGGCCAACGCAATGGGTATGCCATCGGCATGCGGTAGATATCTGGCGTGAATGGGCCAAAGCCTTCTTTGTATGGCATATTTTTTGCAGTCATCGCCATAGTGAGATTGGTGCGTCCGTGATAGGCATGCTCAAAGACGACCACTGCGGCTCGTTTTGTATAGTTGCGTGCGATCTTCACCGCGTTCTCAACGGCTTCGGCGCCCGAATTAAGGAGCACTGATTTTTTCTTGTGGGAGCCGGGAGTCAATCGATTGAGTGCTTCGCAAACTTCGATGTAGCCCAAGTACGGAGCCACCATAAAGCAGGTGTGGGTGAAGGCTTCGACTTGACGCTTAACATTGTCAACAACGCGCTCTGCACTATTTCCAACATTGACTACCGCGATTCCAGCGCCCATATCGATAATGGAGTTTCCGTCAACATCTACGACAATTCCGCCGCCTGCGCGTTCCACAACTATTGGAATGGCCATGCCTAGCGCGCTGGAGACGGCCGCTGAGCGCCGCTTGAGAATTTCCTCAGATTTTGGACCGGGAATTGCCGTCAAAAGCTTTCGAACCTGCGGGACGCTCGTCATGGGGCAATCCTAACAGGGGCCAAAAGTACTCATTTGTCGGCTCAACCTGAGAAGATACCCCCGTGCAATTACTAGGAATTTTGGCCTTCGTTGTTGCCCTTCTTTTTTCTGTCATGGTTCACGAATTTGGCCATTTTATTACGGCCAAGCACTATGGCATGAGAGTCAGCGAATTCTTCCTGGGTTTTGGCACCAAAATCTGGTCGACCGTGCGCGGAGAGACGGAGTTCGGAATCAAAGCGATACCGGCCGGAGGGTATTGCCGCATTGAAGGTATGTCACCAAGTGAAGGTAGTCAGGGTGACCCGCGAGATTTCTATCGTGCAAGTGGCCCTAAGAAGTTGGTGGTTCTGGGCGCAGGATCCTTTCTCCACTTTGTATTGGGTTTCCTTTTACTAGTTCTGCTGTTTCTCGGAATTGGTACAGCGCAGGTGACATCAACGATCGGAGCGGTTAGTAAGTGCATTCCTGCCCTCACCGGATCTCAAGTCTGCTTGCCCACCTCCCTGAAAGCTCCGGCAGAATTGGCCGGACTCAGAGCGGGAGACAGGATCGTCTCGATCAACGGTCGGCACATATCCAACTGGTCAAAAGATGTAGAGATGATTCGCAATTCGGCCGGAACAGCCCTCGTGTTTGGGATCGATCGGGGCCAGAAGATATCAAGTTCGGGAAAACCTGATTTTGAGGTAACGATTACTCCCGCGACGCGGATCGTCAACGGCAAAAAAATCGGATTTATTGGCATCATCAACACCTTTGCAACTGTGCGCAGTGATCCAGTCTCAGCGGTGAAGCAGTCGTTGACGACTACAGGTTCCGTCATCAGTGGCTCGGTAAAGTCACTCATTTCTCTGCCAAGTAAAATTCCAGCGCTCTGGTCACAGACTGTGGGTGACAAACCTCGAGATGCCACAGGGCTGGTCGGAGTTGTCGGAGTAGCGCGGCTATCTGGTGAAGCTGCGTCAAGTTCAAAACTTTCTATTAGCGAGCGCCTGGCTACATTTATCGTCATCATCGCCCAGCTCAATATTTTCGTGGGAATCTTCAATCTTCTCCCGATACTCCCATTGGACGGCGGCCACATGGCCGTTGCGATAGCCGATGAAGTGCGCGCTTTCTTGGCTCGTCTGCGTGGGCGCAAAAGACCCGCCGCAATCGATGTCGCGCTATTGACCCCGATCACAATGGTCGTTTTCGTTCTTCTTGCCGGGCTCACGCTCTTACTTTTGGTGGCTGACATCGTTAACCCCGTCAACTTCAATCTCTAGATAAATAGGGCAGAATGAGAACATGGTTGATTTAGGAATGCCAGTGGCCCCTGCCCCCACACTCGCTCCGCGTAGAAAGACGCGTCACCTACAAGTAGGAAGCGTTGGCGTTGGTAGTGATTCACCAGTAAGCGTGCAATCAATGTGTACGACGCTGACCTCTGATGTGAACTCCACGTTGCAGCAAATTGCCGAACTCACCGCGTCAGGCTGTCAGATAGTCCGGGTCGCAGTGCCAAGCCAAGATGATGCCGATGCGCTCGCTCAGATTGCGAAAAAATCACAGATACCCGTCATTGCCGATATCCATTTTCAACCCAAATATATTTTTGCCGCAATCGACGCTGGTTGCGCGGCGGTGCGAGTTAATCCAGGAAATATTAAGCAATTTGATGACAAGGTTAAAGAGGTTGCTAAGGCGGCGGGGGATGCCGGTATTCCTATCCGAATCGGCGTTAATGCGGGTTCGCTAGATCCACGATTGCTCGCGAAATATGGCAAGGCGACCCCAGAGGCGCTGGTGGAGTCTGCGCTCTGGGAGTGTTCTCTCTTTGAAGAGCACGGATTCACGGATATCAAGATCTCGGTAAAACATCATGATCCGGTCACAATGGTGAGTGCCTATCGCTTGCTTGCCCAGAAATGCGACTATCCGTTGCATCTAGGAGTCACAGAGGCCGGTCCACTGTTCCAAGGCACGATTAAGTCCGCTACCGCGTTTGGAATATTGCTGGCCGAAGGAATTGGCGACACGATTCGGGTCTCGCTTTCGGCGCCTCCAGTTGAAGAAGTAAAGGTAGGGATCTCCATCCTTGAGTCCCTCAATCTTAGGCAGCGAAAACTGGAAATCGTTTCCTGTCCTTCGTGCGGTCGTGCCCAGGTCGATGTTTACACTCTGGCCGAAAAGGTACAGGCAGGGCTCGAGGGAATGACTGTTCCGTTGCGGGTTGCCGTCATGGGATGCGTTGTGAATGGGCCAGGGGAGGCGCGCGAAGCCGATCTTGGTGTGGCCTCTGGAAATGGCAAGGGACAGATATTTGTGAAGGGTGTAGTAATTAAGACGGTACCCGAAGCGCAGATTGTCGAAACGCTAATCGAGGAGGCAATGCGATTGGCGCAAGAAATGGAAGACGCCGGCATTGCCTCAGGCATGCCATCTGTACAAATTCGCTAACCCGCGCATAGCGCGCCAAGCCTGACGACTCAGGTAGGCTGACTTTCATGTTGCGAATGTCCACGCTATTTCTGCGCACGTTGCGCGATGATCCGGCCGACGCAGAAGTTGCCAGTCATCGCCTCCTGGTGCGGGCTGGATATATCCGGCGTATTGCTGCCGGAATTTACTCTTGGTTGCCTTTGGGATACATCACCTTAAGAAACATTGAGCGGGTTATCCGCGAGGAGATGGACAGCGCTGGTTTTCAGGAGGTGCATTTTCCGGCTCTGCTTCCTAAAGACGCGTATGAACAGACAAATCGCCTGGTGGAGTATGGTCCGAATTTATTCCGTTTGAAGGATCGTAAGGGTGGCGATTATCTGCTTGCCCCCACCCATGAGGAGATGTTCACGCTCATGGTGAAATCGGAATACTCCTCATATAAGGACCTTCCCCTTTCTCTGTATCAAATTCAGACAAAATATCGGGATGAAGCTCGGCCCCGGAGTGGAATCATTCGTGGTCGCGAGTTTGTTATGAAGGATTCGTACTCGTTTGATCTAACGGATGAGGGGCTTAATCAGTCCTACCTTAAACATCGCGCTGCTTATATCAAGACCTTTGATCGGTTAGGGATGCGCTACAACATCGTTAGCGCTGTCTCTGGCGCAATGGGAGGATCGCGCTCTGAAGAATTTCTTGCCCCTTGCCCTACGGGTGAAGATACCTACGTCCTCTGTGAGAAATGCGGGTACGCCGCCAATGTGGAAGCGATGAAGACAATCTTGCCAGCCGTTGATTCTTCAATGACCGCCGCTATCCAAGTGATAGACACTCCAAATACTCCTACGATCGATTCACTTGTTCATGTTCTAAATGAGAAATTCGGAGGCGGATTCACTGGAGCGGATACGCTCAAAAATGTTCTTCTAGTCGCCGATGGCGAAAATATCGCAGTGCTTGTCCCCGGAGATCGCGAGGTAGATCTCAAACGACTCGAAGCAAACCTGCCTGGCGTGCTAGAACTTAGGCTATTTGAGGACGCTGATTTCGCGAAGAATCCAGATTTAGTTAAGGGATATGTCGGACCTCAGGATGCTAAGAATTTTGGCCTTACTGTTTATGCCGATCCTCGCATCGCACCCGGAACATCATGGGTGACTGGAGCTAATAAAAAAGATTTCCACGCCCTCAATGTGGTTAATGGACGCGATTTTGCAGTCGATGCTTATGTGGAGGCCGCAGAAGTTCGGGCAGGGGACATGTGTCCTGATTGTTCTTCGCCAGTGGTGATTGACCGGGCGATCGAAATAGGACACATTTTCCAACTCGGGCGAAAGTATGCAGAAGCTTTGGATCTCACCGTTCTTGATAGTGATGGAAAACCGCGCGTTGTTACTATGGGTTCTTACGGCATTGGAGTTTCCAGGGCTGTGGCCGCGATCGCAGAGCAGACCCACGATGAGATTGGATTGTGCTGGCCCGTCGAAATTGCACCTGCCAAAGTTCATGTGGTGGCGACGGGTAAAGACGAAACGCCATTCAATGTCGCACAGGATCTTTCTTTGGCGCTAGAGAAATTGGGCATTAGTGTCATGCTCGATGACCGCCGCGATGCGAGTCCAGGGGTCAAGTTCAAAGATGCTGAACTCATTGGAAATCCTATTATTGTGGTCGTCGGTAAAGCATTAGCAGAGGGCAAAGTGGAAGTGCGAATTCGCCGAACAGGAGAGCGATCTGAGGTTTTGGTCGCGGATGCCGCCACCGAAATAGCCGAACTCCTTTCTTAATATGCATTTCTTTGGCAATGTTTCTGTCGCATCGATGGTATTCATGGGCGTTGCAGCGCTCTGTGCTGGTTTTGTGGATGCCATTGCAGGCGGCGGTGGCTTAATTCAACTTCCTGCCCTCCTTATCGGCTTGCCGCAGTCCGCAACAGTTCAGGTCCTTGGAACTAACAAATTGTCAGCAATCTTTGGAACAAGTGCTGCGGCAGTTATGTATGGACGAAAAGTTAAGCCAGATCCTTCCTTTACTTTTGCCATGGCCTTGCCGGCATTTGTAGGTTCCATGAGCGGAGCCTTGCTAGCGTCGCAACTTCCGACTCACGCGTTGCGACCCCTGGTCCTTCTTCTACTCGTAGCGGTGGGGATATACACATGGCGACGACCCAAGTTGGGACATGTCGAACTTTTGCGTCATTCAGCGCCGCGCCGAAACCTGATTGCGATAATCGCCGGCCTGGGCATCGGTTTTTACGACGGAATCTTTGGTCCGGGTACTGGCACTTTTCTCATGGTAGTTCTCGTAGCGGGTCTGGGCTTCGCATTTCTCACCGCATCAACTGTTGCAAAGGTGGTAAATGTTGCGACGAATCTTGGGGCTTTGGTCATTTTTGGCGTGCACGGGGTCATTTTGTGGCGCGTTGGTTTAGTGCTGGGAATTGCCAACATTGCTGGCGGATTATTTGGGGCAAAGCTGGCCATTAGAGGCGGTTCTGCATTTGTGCGTCAGATCTTTCTTCTCGTTACAGCAGTGCTAATTCTCAAAGTGGGAATTGATACTTTTACCCATTGGTAGGTCGAACCTTTGTAGGTTACAATCAAAACACAATTTCATAGAAAGTGATTAATATGAGTCTTGTACAATCTATTAAAGATGCCATTGCCCCTGCCATTGATACCGCTGGTTATTTTCTAGAAGAGGTTCATATCGCTTCGCCCGGCAATCGTCGTGTCGTGACCGTGATTGTCGATGGAAAAGTAAGTTTAAATCTTGATGAGGTCACCGTTGTAACAAAAGCGATCTCCGCCGTTTTGGATGTTTTTATGGACGATTCTCCCTTTACGCTGGAAGTGTCTTCGCCCGGTGTTGACCGTCCGCTCACGCTTCCGCGCCATTGGCAGAAGAATGTAACCCGCTTAGTCCGATCCGTCATGGTCAACGGTGAGGAAATTACCGGCAGAGTCGAAGCGGTTCACGATGAATCGGTCTGCGTGATCCTGGAAAATGCACACCGAGTAGAACTTCCCTATGTCGAGATCAAACGGGCTCAAGTGGAAATCGAATTTAGCCGAAAAGACGAAGATTTCTCATGAATGTAGATATGAAAGCGCTGGCATCTCTCACAATCGAACGGGAGATCCCCCTTGAGAGATTGATTCAGGCGATTGAGGCCGCGGTGCTGACCGCCTACGCGCACATGCCTCTTGCGAAGCCTCATGCACACGCTCATCTAGATCGGGATAGTGGCGAAATCAAAATCATGGTTCCCGTCTTTGGTGAAGACGGCGAAAAGATCGATGAAGTCGTCGATAGCCCAGAAGGATTTAGTCGCATCGCGACATCGACGGCCCGTCAATTGATCAAGCAGAAAATGCGCGAGGCCAATGATGCCGACATCGTGGGTGAATTCACGGCCTCTGTCGGAGATGTCGTCTCTGGCGTTGTCCAGCAGGGCAGAGATCCACGAATGGTCTATGTGAACCTAGGTAGGGTAGAAGGGAAAGTTCCAGCACAAGAGCAGGTGCCTGGTGAGATCTACGCCCACGGCGAGCGGATCAAGTGCTTCGTGGTTGAAGTCAAACAAGGGATGAAAGGGCCGGAGGTGACTCTGTCTAGAAGCCATCCAGCATTGGTAAAACAACTTTTCGCCTTAGAAGTCCCCGAGATCGCCGATCGGATCGTCGAGATCATGGCGATTGCTCGAGAAGCGGGCCACCGGACCAAGATCGCCGTGAGGACACACCGGGCAGGCGTGAGTCCGAAAGGCTCGCTCATTGGTCCTATGGGCTCCAGAGCTCGGGCCGTCATGGACGAGCTCCACGGAGAGAAGATAGATATCGTCGATTGGTCGGACGACCCGGCCATATTTGTCGGACATGCACTCGCTCCGGCGCGGGTTGAGAAGGTAGAGATCGTCGATCTCATTACGCGTTCGGCCAAAGTTACGGTGCCGGATTACCAACTCTCCTTGGCGATTGGCAAAGATGGCCAGAATGCTCGCTTGGCCGCCCGACTTACTGGGTGGCGCATCGACATACATTCGGACGCTTCTAAAACCCAGCCTCCACTGGCTCAATAAAATACCTGCTTTGCCTCTGTTTAGGGGATTTGAGAGTTGAAAGGTAAGGTTGGCATGTTGAATTTGAGCGAACGGTCGTCATGAGAGCCTTGCAAACGCGTGGCTAGCAGTCCTAGCAAGTTCTTGCGAAGTTGCATTGATTGTCGTAAACGTGAAAATCCAACGGTGTTACTTCGTGTGGTGTGTGTAGGCGGGAAAATTCTTCCGGATCCTATGCGCGCCCTTCCCGGAAGGGGAGCGTGGGTACATCGCACGTGTGCGATAAGGGCTGTTGAACGCGGCGCATTTCGTTGGGCATTACGACGAGATCAAGTCGATGGCAGCGAATTACTTGCATATATAAACAACGACGAAATGGATGCGAAAGTTATGACACTTAAATGAG
>JBBRSY010000041.1:0-13087 GCA_038244965.1 Candidatus Nanopelagicales bacterium
TTAATAAAAGGCTGGGATACTTGCCCGCATGTCATCACTTAGTATTGAAACTTTGAAAAGCGAGATTAAATCCGGCAAAATTGACACGGTAATTGTTGCCATGACCGATATGCAAGGTCGCCTAGTTGGTAAGAGAATTCACGGAGAGCATTTCCTTAACGACACCCTTGCCCACGGAACGGAAGGGTGTAACTACCTACTAGCGGTCGACATGGAAATGAACACGGTCGGCGGCTATGAAATGTCTTCCTGGGAGCGGGGATACAGCGACTTTGTGATGGAACCAGATATGTCCACCCTGCGCCGAATTCCTTGGCAAGAAGGTGCCGCGATGGTACTGGCCGACGTTAAGTGGTTGGACGGCAAGGATGTCGTTGCTTCTCCTCGTCAGGTTTTGCGTAAGCAAATTAAGGCGTTGGCCGATGCGGGTATGAAGCCCTACGTCGGAACCGAACTCGAGTTCGTACTTTTTAACAACACATACGAAGATGCCTGGAACCGCCATTACATCGGTCTTACCCCCTCAAATCAATACAACGTGGACTACTCGCTGATGGGTGGTGCGCGGGTTGAACCTCTGCTGCGCTCGATCAGATTGGGTATGGCAGGGGCAGGGATGATGGTTGAGTCGGTGAAGGGTGAATGTAATTTTGGGCAACATGAAATTGCCTTTAGATACTCCGATGCCCTGAGCAACTGCGACAACCATGTCATCTATAAGAATGGCGCGAAAGAGATGGCAGCTACCGCCGGCTACGCGCTGACCTTTATGGCAAAGCCAAATGAGAAGGAGGGCAACTCCTCTCACATACACTGCTCTTTCCGTGGGTTGAATGAAGAACTAGTCATGACCGATGACAAGGATCCGCAAGGCATGAGCGATATCGGTCGCTACTTCATCGCCGGACAAATTGCTCACCTGCGCGAACTTGCGCTCATGTTCGCACCGAATATCAACTCTTATAAGCGTTATGTTCCGGGCTCATTCGCTCCCACGGCCATTCGTTGGGGACGCGATAATCGCACCTGCGCCTTACGCTTGGTCGGTCACGGTGCGGGTCTTCGTCTAGAAAATCGCGTACCGGGCGGAGACGTCAACCCCTACTTGGCAGTGGCGGGAATTATTGCGGCGGGCCTGGATGGAATAAAGAAGAAGATGACCCTGGAGCCAATATTTGAAGGTAATGCGTATGCCTCTGACTCAGCTCGAGTTCCCTCGACCATGTTGGAAGCGCATAAACTCTGGTCAGAGAGCGCCTGGGTCAAAGAGACCTTTGGCGCCGCAGTTCAAGATCATTACACCAACTATGCTGAGATTGAAATGGCCGCTTATGGCAAAGCAGTAACCAACTGGGAACTCTTCCGCAACTTTGAAAGGTCTTGATTAAGTGTCACTCACGTACGATGTAATAAACCCAGCAAACGAAAAATTAGTAACAACTATCCAACACCTTGATCTCGAAGGTACCGATGCAGTCATCGCCAAAGCCGCCAAGGCCTTCGAGACGTGGCGACACGTAGCACCGGGAGATCGCGCGAAGATGCTCCGTCACTTTGCCGAAGTCGTAGCAGACCACAAGGAGGAATTGGCACAGTTAGAAATTGCCAATTCTGGCCACACTCGTGGCAACGCGCTCTGGGAAGTTGATAACGTCGTCAATGTTCTGACCTACTACTCCGCCGCCCCAGAACGCCTCTTTGGTCGCCAGATTCCGGTTCCTGGTGGCATTGACATCACCTTCAAAGAGCCACTTGGTGTCGTTGCCGTCATAGTGCCCTGGAACTTTCCAATGCCCATCGCCGGTTGGGGTTTTGCACCAGCACTTGCCGCCGGGAACACCGTTGTTCTAAAACCAGCGGAGGCCACTCCTCTTACGGCAATGCGACTGGGCGAACTGGCATTATTGGCCGGACTGCCATCTGGGGTTTTCAATGTACTTCCTGGAAAAGGCAGCATTGTTGGCGCTCGCTTCGTGACTCATCCAGCAGTTCGCAAAGTCGTCTTCACAGGCTCCACTCAAGTTGGCAAGGGCATCATGGCTGGATGTGCAGATCAGGTAAAACGAGTCACACTTGAACTTGGTGGAAAGTCTTCCAATATCATTTTCGCGGATGCCGATGTAGAGAAGGCCGCGGCAGCCGCGCCTGGTTCGTTTCTGGATAATGCGGGACAAGATTGCTGCGCACGATCTCGAATTCTGATTCAGAAAAGTGCCTTCGATAAATTCATGGAGCATTTCGAGACCGCAATTAAAAAGTTCCGCGTGGAAGATCCCTCCCTCGATACCGCCGAAATGGGCCCATTAATTTCTCGGAAGCAACACGATGTCGTGCAAACATTTCTGGATGAACCGATTGCATTCAAGGGATCTGCACCATCGGGACCTGGCTATTGGATGGCCCCAACGGTGTTATTGCCAAAAAATACGCAGGCCCGTTCATGGCGCGAAGAAGTCTTCGGTCCCGTTGTATCGGTGATGACATTTGAAGATGAGGCCGAAGCGATCTCTATGGCCAACGACAGCGAATACGGACTTTCCGGATCGATCTGGACTCGCGATATTGGCCGCGCCATACGCGTATCACGGGCAGTGGAGACTGGAAACCTTTCGGTCAACTCTCACTCATCTGTCCGGTTCTGGACGCCATTTGGCGGATTCAAACAATCTGGACTCGGACGCGAATTGGGACCAGACGCATTAGATTCATTTACCGAAGTTAAGAACGTATTCATTTCCAACGACTAGGAGCCAACCATAATGACAAAACGTTTAGAAGGTCGCGTTGCCACAATCACTGGAGGCGGCAGCGGAATCGGTCTGGCGACCGCACGACGCTTTGCGAGTGAAGGAGCCAAGGTCGTCGTCGTCGATATGAACGCCGAATCAGGTGAGGCCGCGGCCAAGGAAGTTGGTGGCATATTTGTGAAAGCAAACGTCACCGAGACCGCCGATGTCGAAAATATGTACAAGGTGGCATTTGATACCTACGGACGCATTGATATCGCCTTCAACAATGCGGGTATCTCACCACCTGATGATGATTCGATTTTGACCACGGGTCTTGAAGCATGGGATCGCGTAAATAAGGTCAACCTCACCAGCGTATTTCTCTGCTGTAAGTACGTAATTCCTTACATGCAAAAAGCGGGCAAGGGCTCGATCATCAATACCGCATCCTTTGTTGCCACAATGGGCGCTGCCACATCGCAAATCGCCTACACCGCATCCAAAGGTGGAGTTCTCTCCATGACCCGCGAACTCGGTGTTCAGTTTGGACGAGAAGGCATCCGCGTGAACGCCCTCTCCCCTGGACCAGTCAACACACCGTTATTGCAAGAACTCTTTGCAAAGGATAAAGAACGGGCCGCTCGCCGTTTAGTTCACATTCCAATGGGTCGCTTCGCTGAGCCCACAGAAATTGCAGCCGCCGTGGCTTTCTTGGCCAGTGATGATTCATCCTTCATTACGGCATCAAACTTCTTAGTTGATGGTGGAATATCCGGAGCGTATGTAACACCGCTTGATAATTAATTAATTCAACTTCTGAACAGGCGCGCCTGCGATCCGATCAAGAAATTGGTCGACCAGATCGTAGGCGCGTCTGTTTGATTCGGCCTCATGCGCCCGCGTCTGGCTGCGTAATTCAGCAATCACCAACCCTTCACTTTCTACTTCAGCGCATCCGCCCTCCATTTCCAACCAGAGATCGAGCACATAGGGATCGATCTCTGGATGGAACTGCAGCGCAAGAGTTCGACCAAAAGTGAATGCCTGCGGTGCCAGATCCGTCTTGGCAATTTCCACCGCCCCTGCTGGGGTGATCCAGCGATCCCAGTGGTATTGAAACCAGGGACCAGTAGGAATCAAGGTCTCATCGCTACTCTCTATTTCAAACCATCCCACTTCTGCTTTAGGCGCTCGTCCAACAGAACCACCCAGCGCGCGCGCCATGAGTTGTCCGCCAAAGCAGATCCCGAGAATTGGAATACCCGAATTATGTATATCTCGCATTATTCCCAATTCGGGAAGCAGCCAATTTCCAATGCGTTCGTCCTCCCACGCACCCCAGGGTGCGCCCATCACAACGACGACATCAAATGAATGCAAGTCGGGCCATTCCACCGTGACATTTGGCGCATTGAAATTAGCCTCATCAACAATGTGAAAGCGCGTGATGTCATAGCCTCGATTTACAAATTGTTCCCATATCGGCCCGCCATCGCTGACATGATCGTGTTCGATGAAGATGACTCGCTTTCTTTCACTTCTCATGATGTCGGATCTTAATGCCAAAAGAGGCGAGATACTCAGCCAATAGAGGAAAATGGAACCCAAACAAATTATAAGGGCGGGGAGGACTCAGTCGGGAAGCCCCGCAAATCGTTAGAACTCCCCCTCACATTTCGGATAATTGTTACCCCGAGTAGCGGAAACTTATGAGAGAATTTCATCGCCTTGTAGTATGCAAGGAAATGGTGCGATGCGAGGGCTGGTAACTCTCACAAAAGAGTGTTGCGCCTTGGAGCTATCGGCACAAAGGGTTCTGGATAATCCCAGAGCCCTTTGTGTTTTTCACACACATACCCCCTCTGCACATGGCGCCACACTTTAGACAATTACAGAGCTGAGCTCCTCCACGATTCAACTGCGTTGCTATCGTGGTGTAGGCCCAGCATTACAACTTTTACCAAGTTGCAGGTGCGGGTTCGATTCCCGTCGGTAGCTCCGTAGTCTCAAGTTCTCACGACTGATCTATTGGTATTGATCAAAGAGTTGCGAAAGTTGAGCGAGGGCCTCGAGGAAACTCGAGGCCCTTTAAATTCTACGCAGAACAAATTCGGCAATCAGAAGAACTGCCCGCAATCTAATACATGACCAATCCGCCGGAGATATTGAGATCCTCCCCGGTGATTCCGCCCGAACGATCGCTGAGAAGGAAGAGAACACCGTCCGCGATATTTTCAGGTGATACAAAATGTTGCATGGGAACCATCTCCATCATCTTTTCCCGCGCCTTCTCATGTGATATCTCATCCATTTCTGCGACATTATCGACAACTCCCTCAAGCCGTGGACCAGCGACGAATCCGGGAGAGATGAGGTTCACTCTAATTCCTTCCGAGGCCACCTCAAGGGCCAGGGTACGCATCAATCCGACTAGGCCTAATTTCGAAGCCGCGTAAGCACTGCGATTCTTAAACGGACGTTTCCCAGTCACCGATCCGATGAAAACAATCGAACCACTTTTTCGCTTCAGCATATTGGGAAGCACCCTCTGGGTGAGAAGGAAGGGACCTTTGAGATTTGTGTCAATGGTCTGGTCCCAATCTTTCTCCGGCAAATCAGTCAGCGCGACGGGATTGCCCGTGACGCCGCTGTTATTTACCAGCGCATCAATCTGTCCGAAAGTCGCTAGCGTTTTTGCGACCGAAGCTTCAATTGAGGAGCGGTCAAGTAAATCCAAATGACATATCAACGGGGCAAGAGCACCGTCAGCAATTAGCAAGTTTGCCGTTTCCGCTAAGCCGCTGCGATCTCTGCCCGCAAGAACAACCTGAGCACCAGCCTTAGCCAGAAGCAGACTTATTACTCGACCGATTCCGCGGCTTGCACCGGTGACGACTGCGACCTTGCCAGCAAGTTCGCTCATTAGGTGAGTCTAATTGGCTCCTGGCCGCGTGCAACCAAGCGATCAAAGTGCGCATCTCGCTTTTCAATAAAGCGGTTCGCATCGGTTTCGGCCTTGGCAAGGAAGACCGCAAGTTCATCGCGGGCTAGGGCGCCATCGCCCGTGAGGTCTGCGCGCTCGAAGATGTTCCATGCGCGAAGCACTGGTGCAACAACTTCATCTACATGCTGCTTGGGATCATAAATTCCAGCCAAGGCGATTTGCACCGCTTTGCGGCCAAAGCCCGGCATACCGACCCCTGGCATTGCGAAATTGGAGACAACATCGATGATCGCGCGCATGGCCGCATTTGGTTCGAGCTCGATCGCCTTGCCCACTAAGTTGCGGTAGAAGATCATGTGCAGGTTCTCATCGAGGGAAACACGCTGCAACAGACTCTCGGCAATCGGATCATTGGAGATCTTGCCGGTATTGCGGTGTGAAATACGGGTGGCCATTTCTTGAAAGGAAACATAGGCAATGGTATGAAGCATGTCTCCGTTATATGGGGTCTGATATCCCAGTTGCATATGCGCCATGCGCAGATCTTCAAGTTCATACGGATCAACGCCGCGGGTCGCCATCAAATAATCGCGGATGACGATGGCGTGACGGGCCTCTTCGGCAGTCCAGCGCTCCAGCCAATTGCCCCACGCCCCGTCCCGCCCCATCGCAATGGCAATTTCAGAGTGATAACTCGGCAAATTATCTTCAGTCATCAAATTAAGAACGAGTGAGTCCTGCGCAATCCCACTCAACCGTGAATCTTTGGCTTCCCATGCATCCCCATTGAGGGGGCCTGCGTAGGTGCGACCTTCACTCCACGGGACATACTCGTGCGGATACCAGTTCTTCTGAACCGAGAGGTGCCTAGCCAATTCAACGGCAACCACGGGTTCGAGAGCGCGGATAAGCCGAGTCTGAACCGCGGGATCTATGGATGCCATCTGATAATTCTATGCGAGGGCTAGCACTACTAGCGAGTCAAAACTCAATGATCCGCGCGCTGGGCGGCCGCTTCTGCCCGCCATGTAGCGATGGCTCCATGGTTTCCACTTAGTAGCACTTCTGGAACTTCCAGCCCCCGCCACACTTTGGGCTTTGTGTAAGTAGGGTATTCCAGGAATCCTGCTAAAACATGGGATTCTTCCGCCAACGATTCGGGATTGCCGAGTACTCCTGGCATTAAACGTGTGATTGATTCAATCATGACAAGAGCTGCGACTTCGCCGCCACCCAGTACATAATCTCCGATACTTACTTCGCGCACTCGTATGCCTTGCGATGAAAAAAGTTCTTGCAAGTAATACTCACCAACGCGCGCATCGATTCCTTCGTATCGTCCGCAGGCGAAAATTAAATGAGGTGAGTTAGCCAATTCGTGTGCCATGGCCTGATTAAATAACTCCCCGGCAGGAGTGAGAATTATTAGATCGGTGTCGGGAATCATCAATGGATCGAGGGCTTGACCCCAGATTTCCGGCTTCATCACCATACCCGCTCCACCCCCATAGGGAGTGTCATCAACGCTGTGGTGATTGTCTTCTGTGTAATCGCGCAGGTTATGAATTGCAATATCAACGATGTCATTCTCTTGCGCCTTACCAAGAAGGGATAACTGGAGAGGTGCAAAGTATTCTGGGAAGATTGTCAGGGCATCGATTTTCATAGTGCGCGCTCCTCTGGCGGAATCACTGTCAATCTCCTATTTTTCACATCAACAACTGGGACCAACTGGTGCACGAAAGGAATAAGTACTTCACCCGTGGATGTGGTTATCGCGAGGAGATCTTGGCCGGGAAGATTGACGACTTCGCTGACGGTGCCGAACTCTTCGCCCGATTCGAGAATTGCCTTGCAGCCAATCAGCTGAAGAACATGGTAATCATCGCCACTCTCTGACGGTGCATGGATATCTACATCGCAGTAAAGCAAAGTGTCTTTCAACTTCTCGACAGCGTTACGATCGAGGATATTTTCAAAGCCCAGCAGCAATATCCCGTTGTGAATTCGATATGACTTAATGACTAAATCACCGTGTGCATCGCTCTGCACGCGAGCGCCAATGGCAAAGCGATCCGCAGGATTATCGGTACGAACTTCGATCGTGGCCTCGCCAAGAATTCCGTGGGCGCGACCGATTCGCCCCACGAGTAAACGCATGACTAGTGCCCTTCGTCCGTTTCTACGAGATCTACTCTGATTGGCCGACCCGCAAGAGCGCTTACAACCGTGCGCAGCGCTTTGGCGGTACGACCATTGCGACCAATGACTTTGCCGATATCTTCTGGATTAACTCGTACTTCAAGAGTGCTTCCACGGCGATTGGTCTTCTCGGTGATGACGACATCTTCAGGATGATCAACGATTCCCTTAACGAGGTGCTCGAGAGCCTCATCAATCATTGTTAAGCGCCAGGTTCCACTGCCGGTTCGGTGGCAACCGGCTCAACTACAGTCGGTTCAATTACATCTACCGCAGGCGTTTCAACAACTGTTTCAACAACGGCCACTACTTCGGCAGGAGTTTCAACAACGGCCACTACTTCGGCAGGAGTTTCAACCACGGCCACTACTTCGGCAGGAGTTTCAACCACGGCCACTACTTCGGCAGGTGTTTCGGCAACCGCTTCAACAGCCGGCGCAGACTTTGCGGCCAATTTTTCTTGTGCCTTCTTCTTAAGAGTTGTTGCGCCTTCCTTTGGCTCGTTCATCGAAGCCTTCACTGCTGCTTCGTATGCAACGCTCTTGTGAACGCGCGGTTCTGCGTGGCGCAACGTGCCTTCTTTTCCGGGCAAGTCCTTGTGCTTCTGCCAATCACCAGTCACCTTTAAGAGTGCCTCTACCGCAGGTGTTGGAAGTGCGCCGACTCCGAGCCAATAGAGAGCGCGCTCTGAATTGACCTCGATGAAGGACGGTTCTTGACCTGGTGAGTAACGGCCAATCTCTTCAATGGAAAGACCATTACGTGCCTTGCGCGAATCGGTAACAACGATTCGGTAGTACGGGGTACGGATCTTGCCCATGCGCATCAAACGAATTTTTGTAGCCAAGTGCTTCTGCTCCTGTAAGTAATGTGCTAAACGAGCCGTCCGCAGCGGGGTGCGCGATCCAACAAGTCCAGCTGGTTCGAATACGAATGTTTGGGGGTAGAGGGCCCCGAACAGGTTGCTAATCCTGCCATCTACGCCTTCAAAGGTGAAATCGCCGGCGCCTAGCCACGCTCCTCCAAGGCCCGTTTGGCCGGATTGCCCGATTTGGACTTCTTTTTTGCGGACTGGATCTTGGCTTTGGGGACCGCGCCCATTCCTTGGCCCATCGCTGGCGGAATCCCAGGAGGTAGTTTTCCCCCACGCATCTGTTTCATCATTTTTTGGGCTTGGCTAAATCGGTCTACTAAAGAGTTGACCTCGGTGACCGTTCGGCCACTTCCACTGGCAATCCTGGCCCGACGTGAACCGTTAAGAAGTTTGGGCTCACCTCGCTCGGCCGGGGTCATCGATTGGACGATGGCCTTGGTTCGCACAATTTCCGATTCATCAAAATTATCAATCTGCTTTTTCATCGCCGCCGCCCCAGGAAGCATCGAGAGCATCTTGGACATGGACCCCATCTTGGACATGGCCGATAGTTGTTCTAGAAAATCATCAAGGGTGAAGTTCTCGCCACTAGCGAACTTCTCCTCCATTTTTGCCGAGGTCTGCGGATCAAAGGCTTTCTTGGCCTGCTCGGCCAGGGTGGCCACATCGCCCATGCCCAGAATTCGAGAAGCCATCCGGTCGGGATAGAAGAGTTCGAAATCGGTGAGCTTCTCGCCCGTTGAAACAAACATAATGGGTCGTCTTGTTACCTGAGCGATTGAGAGCGCCGCACCGCCTCTGGCATCGCCGTCCATTTTTGTTAGAACGACACCGTCAAAACCCACACCGTCAAGGAAAGCTTGAGCCGAGCGCAGCGCATCTTGTCCAATCATTGCATCGACAATAAAGAGAATTTCGTTGGGATTGATCGCATCGCGAATTGCAATGGCTTCTTTCATCAAGGATTCATCAACGCCAAGACGACCTGCCGTATCGACAATAACCATGTTGTGCAATTTTGATTTGGCGAAGGCGACTCCGTCCCTGGCGACCTTAACTGCGTTGCCGACCCCGTTGCCAGGTTCGGGTGCAAAGACCGGTATGCCGATGCTCTCCCCAACAACTTGCAATTGGTCCACTGCGTTGGGACGGGCCAGGTCGGATGCGACCAAGAGCGGTGTGTTGCCCTGATCTGCAAAGTATTTGGCTAACTTGCCAGCCAATGTAGTTTTTCCGGCTCCTTGTAGGCCAGCCAACATGATTACCGTTGGAGGCTGCTTTGAAAAACGAACGCGGCGTGCTTGGGCTCCCAGAATTTCGACAAGGGCGACGTTGATAATTTCAAAGATGGCTTGCGCCTGATTGGATCCTGATTGCAGTGTAGGAAGAATCTCAAGTGATTTGGCTCGAATATCATCGATGAATTGATTAACGACAACGAGTGCGACGTCGGCCTCTAGAAGCGCAGTTCGAATTTCCTGGCAAGTACTGTCGATGTCAGAGGAAGAGATTTTGCCCCGAGAGCGTAGGGAGTTCAGAGAAGCTGAAAAGCGCTGAGTGAGTGAATCGAACATAGGCGCCTAGCCTAACTCATGTGAAATATCTGCAGCGCACAATTCGGGGCGCCAATGTACCCGCAGATATCCAGCCCCGATTTGAATATAGTGTTTGATTGTAGGGTGATCTAACACCTGTAGCCCCTGTCACAGACACGCTGTATAACTCTATCTATTAACCAATATTGTGTTCTGTGGATCTTTGTGAAATTGGGATTTGAGGACTAGGAGGGTTTTTTCGAGTCTAATACTGATTGGATGCCTCGAGCCACATTAAAAGTCTGAGTAATAACAGGGAGTCCCTCTAAATAAAGTAGCCATTCATCGGCTACCTGGCAAAACCAGTTCGAAAATCTCTCATAAGCCTGTAGCCCTTTATCAGAAATAAACCAAGCCAGGGGAATCTTGTCCCAGTCGTTCCCATGTCCTTGAAATATATTTACTAACTTTGGATGTTCAAGAGCATCACGAATTCCTTGAATCTCTCAAAGACCTCGGTATTCATCTGTGTTGGAGAAAGAGTTCAGCCCAAGCCTACCTACTGCTTCTTTTATTCTTCCTTCGGTCGTGTTTTCGCGAAGAGGTTCACCTGATATGCGTTCCATCGCTTCTGCTAGATATTGCACTGCCCGAATAGATCGAGAAACCATCTCGCTTCCCGCTTCATATATGTTCGATAGAAATTCCATGTCCATTATCTGGCGGATATTTGTCTTTCCAGGTTCAATCGCCAAAATTTGTTCATGAATAATTTTGAGTCTTTTATATGCCTCAACGGAAAGATCGTGCTGAACTGGCCAAATTTCATGCCTAGGATAACTAATGGCGCCTAGTGTCTTATGTGTCAAGTCCTGCATGACGAAAAATGGCGCCCCTTTTTCATGAGGGTGAGCAAACTTAGGATTACTCTGCAACTTCGGCTTTCGGCCCATTTATGTACCTCATTTCGTTTATTTCAAACTCATGGTTGCACCTTCCATCGGGTGGCACCAGTCATCAACAATCTATTTAACCCCCTATTATCAAAAATTATTGATATAAGGCTATTTAGACTTCCTAAATCTTCAACCCAGCCTTGCTACGCAGAATGGCACCATATTTAACTCGACTATATTCCTAGGGTCATACATGTCTAGGCCTAATGAACCGCTTGTCAAAGAATTTTCTAAAAGCAACAGTTGATCTTGTAAATATTTGTATTGAGTTGCATTATCCACCACAGCGTCATTTATGCGAGTTTCTAGGCGGAGAAGGGTGTCATTGAATGGTTGAAGGGGACCTGATAAATAGTTAACTTCTGGTGACCAATTCACGGGCAATTGGGTGCGTAATTCAAAAATATCTTTGCAGGCAAGGTCGATAGTCTTTTTAGCATGCCAAGTAATTGGATCAGGTTTTCCAATGAAAAAACCAACCACAGCTAAAATCATTAGAAACAAAATTAGTCTGGTAGTCCACTTGGGTTTAGGGGATGACCAATCATGAAGGTCTCTTTCTGAGCGCTCTATACGTTGTCTAAGTTGTCTAAGCCCACCATCTTTTTTGACTTCGTAATATTCCCTTTGGATGAATCCATCAACCACTCTGACTTCGAAATCAGGTTTCTCAACATTCAAATCTAGGTTTTCAGATTCCGCCATCTTTAATTTTTCGCGTGACTCAGCGAGGGCTAGCGACAAAGCCTCTACTTTTTTCGGCACATATGTGATAACAACTCTCCACGCCAAGAAAAATATAATCGCCCAACCGCCGTAAAATGCAATATTTAGAATTTCCCACATACGATTGAACATAGTGAAATTCGCCAGTTAAGGGAAGTGCTGAAAATACGGCGAGTTGCGTAGAGGTGCGGCTGGTCGTAGAAAATGGCTGGACCAACGCGAAAGCCCTTCCGGCGAGTCCTGGCCAAACTTTTCGCTTTTGATAGTGAATACCTCAAATTATGACGATCATCCGAATAATGCAGAAAACGGGTTCCCTCTTTACAAGAATAAGCAACATAACTCGACAGTCCATTTGCGTCGTTTTGCCCTGAAATAGACGCCCATCAGTCCTCCGGAGCTTCAAGGTGATTTACTCGCCACAACACTCGCTATGGCGTGCCATCAAGCCAGTGCCTCCCGCAGCCTTCTAGCCACTTCATTCGCGCGTTCAACACTTAAGGGTCCGCCCGAAATTTCCGTAGCGTATAAAGTGTCGATGGCTTCGGCCCCGAGAGTGGTGACGATCGCAGATCGGATATCTACTCGGCATCGGGTAATCGCATCACCTATGCGAAAGAGCAATCCAGGTTGATCATGGCTACGCACTTCAAAAACCGTACATTCACTAGATGCCTGATCAAAGGTTTCAACCACTGGTGGTGGCACTGGGATCGAAGGTAATTGCGAATACGCCTTAACCCGTTCTTGGATCCGACGCTCGAGATCACCTTGACCGTTAAGGGCGGTAAAAATATCGCGATGAATTTTCTCAGCGGTAGGTGCCGGCGCGTTTGGATCAAGGGAGACAATCCACTGCATTACGGCCGAGACTCCGTGCGATTTCGTGCGCGCTGATCTAACATCCAGACGGGCCAGGTTAAGGACGCCGGCAACAATGGATAGAAGTCCAGGTCTATCCGGGGCGATAATCTCAATGGCGTAGTCACTATCGCGCACAAAAACTTCGACTCGCAGCGCGCCCACTTCTGCAAAGCCTCTCTGTTCTGGCGTCAACTCGGGCTCTGGCGCAACGCTACTTCCGCTCATCGCATTGCTCACGCGCTCGACCAGATCTGCAA
>JBBRSY010000042.1:0-13039 GCA_038244965.1 Candidatus Nanopelagicales bacterium
CAGTTCTTCTTCAACGATGTCGGTTACAAATCCATTTAGCGGGTTCTGCCCGACGATTCCTACCAGGTGTGCTAAGCCACCAGGTCTCACTTCACGCGTCGAAATTCCATTGACTTTGATATCGCCAGCGAGTATTCCTCCAGTGTGATGGGGAACCAATCCGTTTATTAATCGGAGGAGGGAGGATTTACCGCTTCCAGTAGAACCCATGACTAGTACGAGTTCACCTTCAGAAACTGTAAAGGAGAGATCCTCGAGAATTGTTCTGGTAGATGTGGGATAAATAAGCGAAACACCAGTAAAGACGATCAAGTCTCCACCAGAATTTCTTGGTAATTGATTCTCTGGGACGGTACAGCGATGAGGGCTAGCAAGGCAGCGACTGGCACTGTGTACGGAAAGGCAATCGCTACTACGCCTGCGATGCATAGTAAATATTCAGAATGACGCCAGGAGTCAGGGCGATATTTAGATCGCTTCCGGCTAAATCCGTAACCGCGCGAATCCATCGCTGCTGCCAGATCCAACGAGCGGGCCAGGGCATCTTCAAGCAAGGGCAGAGCCAATCTCTTCCAACTCCGCAACCCGCGAATGTCCTGACCTCGTAGCCGTTGCGCTTCGCGAATTCGCGCAGAACTCGTAACCAATTGGGGGAGCACCGAAGTTGCTATAACTATTGCGACACCGAATTCGTAGACCATTACGGGGAGTGAACGAAGCAGACGATGCGGACTTGCTAGCGATGCGGCAGCACCAAGCAATGCCAGGATAGCCGCAAGCATAATTCCGTCATGGGCGGTTGCTATAACGCGCTCGGCTGTGACACTTCCACCAATTCGGATACCCGGCATCCAAGTGGGTAGCGGAATCTTTGGAATCCTGAACAGAATCCTGCCTGCAGTAGGCACGCCAATCAGAATTCCCGTCATGGTTCGAATTGCGATTATCCAGATTCCAATTCTTAGTGACCACTTGAAGCTTTTCGCCCAAGGCGCGCTCTCGGCCTTTTTAGATACGACAATCGCGACTGCACCCACAGTCGCCAATGCAAGGAGAACGGAGCTCGCCCTTGCGATTCCGATTGCAATAGCTCCGGCCCAAATCCACCATACAAGCGGGTGCAGAACGCGATTCATCGTCTATCTACTTCTTGGGGATCAATGCAGCAGGCGTCGTAACTTCAGCACCACATTCTTTTGCAGGATAGGTATTGAAAGCACAAATAAATCCCGAAGATTGCGTGCGAACCTTCACGGCTTGGGACAATACGTCTATCCCAACGGCGTCCTTATCTACCACCACGCATTTAGTGACGTTGTGGGGCATCGCCTCGCCTTTAGGTTTAAGGAATGCGCTACCGAAGTCGACGATAAGACCAATACGTTTCTTGCCTGCTGGGACAGTTTTCACGAGTCCACAGATTCGGTTGAAGTTTGGCGTCATACGCGGAGTCGCAGCTTCAGGAATGCTGTCGCTGCTAAAGGTAAATGCCCAACCCTCGACCGATCCATCGGCGATTGGAACTGTTGGGCCCGTCATAGCCATGGTCCACGTTTTGGCGCCGGGGCCGGCTTGGAAGTAACTCCAGTAGCGGTAGCCCTTTTCAGCAGCATTAGCTGAAGGAGCAATGACTGAAGATAAGATCGCGGCCAGTGCCACGACCCGGATTGAGCTTCTATAGGTAATCTTCACAGGTGAGTCTCTCTTTTTAGGAGTCTCACAGGGCGGACCTAGAAAAATAATTGCACAATAAAAAAGCCGTTCGATGTAGTCTCGAACGACTTGGCTATCGGAGCAAACATTTCTGTTTGGACGTATCGCCCCGCAAACCTCGGCGGGTGGTGTCGATTTCGAGCCCTTGGCCAGGTAATCCGACTTAGCAGCAGTTCGCTGCTTTACGGTTGCGGGTCAGCGCCGGAATTTCACCGGACTTCCCCTGAGCGCAAGAACATATTAAGTTGTAGGCACACCAAACCATACTCGCCGTTGCTTGGCAATACGGCGCGCAAAAGGAGAGTAACTAATTATGGAATTCCGCCGACTTGGTAGTTCTGGCATGTACGTATCCGAGATCTCGTACGGCAATTGGATCACCCACGGATCACAGGTCGAGCAGGCCAGCGCCATTGCATGCGTTAAAACGGCGTTAGACCAAGGCATAACGACCTTTGATACCGCTGATGTGTACGCGCAAACAAAGGCCGAGACGATATTGGGAAAAGCATTAAAGGGCGTGCGCAGAGAATCCTATGAGCTGTTCACCAAAGTCTATTGGCCAACCGGGCCTGGTAAGAACGATCGGGGTCTTTCCCGCAAACACATTATGGAATCCTGCCACGCATCATTGAAACGACTTGGGACCGATCGAATCGATCTATATCAGGCGCATCGTTTTGATTACGAAACTCCGCTAGAGGAGACACTGAGTGCCTTTGATGACCTCATTCGGCAAGGAAAGGTTCACTACATCGGTACTTCCGAATGGCGCGCAAGTCAGATTGAAGATGCGTTGAAGATTCAAGATGCAAATGGTTACAACAGATTCGTATCAAACCAGCCGCAATATTCCATGCTCTGGCGCGTCATTGAGGAAGAGATCGTGCCGATGTCGCTGCGTGAGGGAATTGGACAGATTGTCTGGTCACCGATTGCGCAAGGGGTGCTCACGGGCAAATACAAGGCTGGCAAGAAGGCACCAATCGGTTCGCGCGCGACCGATAAGAAGAGCGGTGCCGAAATGATTTCGCGTTGGCTACGCGAAGATGTCTTGAATGCAGTTGCCGATTTGAAACCGATAGCCAACGAAAATGGCTTAACTCTGGCTCAACTAGCGGTTGCCTGGGTACTGCAGAATAAGAACGTCTCCTCGGCCATTATTGGTGCTACTAAGCCGGCACAGGTAAGGGAGAACGTGAAGGCTTCGGGCGTCAAACTTGCCCCTGAGACAATGCGTTCAATCGACCGAGTATTGGGAATGCTTCCTGAGACGGATCCCTCCCTTAATGAGAGTCCGAATCCCAGGGCTTAGGAAGTTTTCTTTCTCGGATTTGTTTGAGGTTTGGGAGCACGCAATCTGCGAAGTTGAGTGGATCTGGTCCAGGCATACATACCCAGACCTTTCGTTGGCGTCTGCGGAAAGCGCTCGACAACCTCGCGCTTAATGCGCCGAGTGAGGAGAAACCAATCAACGATTGCGCTCAGCATGATGAAGTACATCAAAAGTACAGCCGCTACTTGCAACTTGGGCATCCGTGATATCACTAACACGACAAAGAGCATGGGTAAGAAGTATTCGCCGACAGAGCGGCGGGCATCCACGGTGTCTCGGATGTATCGACGCACCGGTCCACGATCACGTGCGGGAAGCGCGCCCTCCTCACCGCGCATATAGGCGGCGCGAGTCAGCGCGCGTTGCTCTCGTAATTGGACCTTCTGCTGCGATCGCTCCGCGCGATTCTTGGCCGGCGCTAAAGAATTGACAACTCGCTTTGCTTCGGCGTCTTTGCGCTTGGGTGTGGGACGACCTTTATTCTCAGATGATGCTTGGCTCATATAGGCGACTATAGAGCCCACTGGCTACTTACGGTAACGCGAGCATCCGTTCGAGGGCAATTTTGGAATACTTCGCAACTTCCGCTGGAACTTGTATCTGATTAGCCACGTGGTTATTCACTAGTGACTCCATAATCCAGACCAGATGAGGTAGATCGATCCGATTCATGGTGGAGCAGTAACAAACGGCTTTATCTAAGAAGACGATGGTCTTGTCAGGATGGCTCTTTGCCAGTCGCGAGACCAGGTTTAATTCAGTGCCAATTGCCCATGATGATCCAGCGGGAGCGGCTTCAATCGTTTTAATAATCATTTCGGTAGATCCGACAACATCTGCGGCCGACACGACCTCATACTGACACTCTGGGTGAACGAGTACTTTCACGTTGGGGATGCGCGCGCGGACTTCGTTGACGCTCTCCAAAGTGAAGCGACCGTGCACAGAACAGTGACCCCGCCACAAGATAATTTTCGCCTCTTTAATCGCTGCCGGCGTAAGTCCACCCATAGGTTTCCAAGGATTCCAGAGAACGCAGTCTGCCAGACTAAGGCCGAGTCCGAGTACCGCCGTATTTCGCCCGAGGTGCTGATCAGGAAGAAAAAGTATCTTCTCGCCTCGCTCCAGCGCCCATGTCATCGCTCGTTTTGCGTTCGATGAAGTGCATATCGTGCCACCGTGTTTGCCCGTGAAGGATTTGATTGCCGCCGAAGAGTTCATGTACGTTACTGGAATCGTCGAGTCTGCCAGATTTAATTCTTCCAGAACCGCCCAACATTCATTCACCTGCGCGGCAGTTGCCATATCCGCCATCGAACATCCAGCGGCTAAATCGGGAAGGATTACTTTCTGCCTCGAGGAGGTAAGAACATCTGCACTTTCGGCCATGAAATGAACACCACAGAAGATGATGTATTCCGCACTCGGAGATGCCGCCGCGGATTGAGCTAATTTGAAAGAGTCACCTGTGATATCAGCAAAAGCAATCACTTCATCTCGTTGATAGTGATGTCCCAATATAAGAGCTCGGTCTCCGAGGGCTGCACGTGCTTTCTTAGCCCTTTCAAAAAGAGTTGGGTCGCTGGCGACTGGAAGTTCGCCGGTACAGGAGACTCCCCGTTCGCTCTCAAGGTCTGATTGACGCCCAAGCAGCAGGAGATCAGTAAGTGCCATGAGCATATTGTGTCCTTTTCGGGGCTTTGGTGCGAGTAGACTTTGCTCTGCAAGCGACAAAGGAGAGATGACATGAGCACAGACACTACGACCCCAGTTAAGACAATTCTTCTAACGGATGCGGCCGCGGGTAAAGTTGCCTCGTTGTTGGCACAAGAAGGACGCGACGATTTGGCCCTGCGTGTGGCCGTGCAACCCGGTGGATGTTCTGGTCTGCGCTACCAACTCTATTTTGATGACCGGAACTCTGAAGGGGATACGACCCACGTTTTTGGCTCGGTAAAAGTAGTCATCGACAAGATGAGTGACCCTTACCTGGCTGGTGCGACCGTGGATTTCGTGGACACGATCGAGAAGCAAGGCTTCACGATTGATAACCCGAACGCTGGCGGATCTTGCGCTTGTGGAGACTCATTCCATTAATTTATGCAAATTTGAGCTCTTGCGAACCCAACGACACGGATGAAAATAGGCGTCGCTGGATCGGTAGGTCGCGACCATCTTATGACCTTCCCGGGCAAGTTTACAGACTCCCTAGTAGCCGATTCACTAGAGAAAGTCTCGCTATCTTTTCTGGTTGACGGGTTGGACATCAGGCGGGGCGGATGTGCGGCAAATATCGTTTTTGGGATGGGCGTACTTGGACTCAACCCCATTTTAATCGCGGCGGTTGGGAAAGATTGGCAAGACTACGAAGCCTGGCTAACACGGCATGGGGTTGATACCTCTCATGTGTTGGTCTCACAAACTTTACATACGGCTTTATACATGGTTACCACCGATACTGAACTCAACCAGATCGCTTCCTTCTTTCCCGGCGCGATGAGTGAAGCCCGAAATATCGAACTCGGCCCGATCATGGACAAGACCGGAAAGTTGGATCTGCTTGTTATCTCCCCTGATGATCCAGAAGCCATGCTTCGATATTCTGAAGTGGCACGAGAGAGCGGGATTGCTTTCGCAGCAGATCCTTCGCAGCAGATGGCGCGTATGGATGGCCCTGAAATTAAGAAACTCATTGAAGGCGCTGCCTACCTGTTTATGAACGAATATGAATTGGCTCTGGCGTGTCAAAAGACCGGCTGGAGCGATGCTGAAATTCTGGACAAAGTAGAAGTTCGAATCGTGACCTTGGGTTCTAATGGCGCCAAGGTTGAACAAAAAGGGACACCAACAATTACTGTGGGCATCGCTAAGGAGAAGGGAAAAGTTGATCCAACTGGAGTAGGGGATTCATTTAGATCAGGGTTTATTGCTGGACTTGCTTGGGGTTTGGGTCATGAAAGATGCGCCCAACTTGGTTCGATGTTGGCGGCATATGTTATTGAAACCAAGGGAACACAGGAGTACCAGTTTACTAGGGCTGAGTTTTTAGAACGATTTAGCGTGGCTTTTGGTGACGCACCGGCAGAAGATGTAAGTAAGCATTTAGTCCATTTTGGATTTGGTGACTAAGAATTCGTTAATGCCTGTCACCACGATGTAATTTCCGCTCATTCGTGCCCAGGCCCGCAAATCAATTTCGGTGGCGGGATCATCAGATAGAAGACGAATACTTTCGCCGGCATTGATTCTTGGCATCTCCTTTCCGAGCGCAATAATCGGGCGAGGACAACACATTCCGAGACAGTCGAGTTCCTTCATTTTGCTCGAAGATCTGCCACGGCAGTCTCTATTGCCTCTGCTAACACGCGCACTTGTGCAGGGGTAACGCCACGATGGAGAGTGATGCGGATATTTCCGTGAGTGAGCACGCCCATCGCGGCGAGCACATGGCTCGGTTGAAGATCCTCTGCAGTGCATGCAGATCCAGAATCCACCGCAAAACCCTGCAATTCAAGGCGTCGAAGAAGTTCCTCTCCTTCAACATAGAGAAAGGAGAATGAGGAAATGTGGGGGAGTGAGTTTTCCAAACTGCCCGCAACCTCGCAGTTGTCGATTCTTGATGTAATGTGACTGCGAAGTTCTTGCGTCCGTTGGCGCAGTGCCATGCTTTCTGTCCGCTCTTCTTCTTTCCACTCCTCCAGCGCGACCGCTGCGGCAATTGTGAGAGGAAGGGATGCCGATTGGGGAGTTCTGGTTTTTCCAATATGTGGCAACGGGTTTACCCATTCCGAGCTTTCGGAAATGGCGAGTATTCCGACACCGGCAGGACCTTGCCATGCTCGTGCATCAAAGAATGCGCAATCCCACTTTGATGGCAGCGGAATTCGCGTTCCGGCTGAAGAAAAATCCAGGGCAATCTGTAAATTGCCAGCTCTTGCGATGGCGGTATTGAGATCTTGAACGACTCCGGTCTCCCCGTTGGCGGCTTGTAAGGCAAGGACGCCGTGACCCTGCGAATATCTGTCTAGTGCCTGGAAATCGATTAGGCCGCTAGGAGCGACTTGCAACTCCAAGGTATGCCGATGACTGCGGGCAATAGCGATAACTTCTTTACGATCAACCCTGGAATAGAGAAACTGCTGACCAGGTCGGAGCAGGCCCATGATCGAGTAGTAGTGCCCCAATCCAGGCTCGCCCAGAATGTTGATTTCGTCGGGTCGCAACTCCAATATTTCGGCCATAGCGGCGATCGCGCTCTCTTTAAGAATTCGTGCCTTGGCTGAGAAATGGGAGAGTTTAGAAGGATCGCTCCAACCCTGGTCCAGCGCGTCGCCAAGGGCCTCTCGGGCGCGGGCTGAGAGTGGGGTTTCGGCCTGAAAATTACCTGTGATCTGAACCACCGGATGAAGGCTACCCCCACTTACCAGCAGGCATGACATGCCCCACTATCCTTTGCCCATGCCTTTGGTGCCCCGATCTAGCCGTTCCCGCAGGGGATTCACACTTGCCATTATTGCACCCTTGCTTATTGGCCTCACCTCATGTGCCAAAGTTTCTGGTTTGGGATACAAGGAGGGACTTTCCAGTGTTAATGACACCACTCTGCCTTTGTGGCAAGGTGCGTGGATTACCGCCGGGATCGTTGGGATATTTACTGCAGTTCTGATTTTGTGGCCGGCAATTTTTCATCGCAAAAAGGACGATGAATTTCCCAGGCAGACTCAATACCACATTCCAATAGAAGTCGCTTATACGATCATTCCGTTCATCATTGTGGCCGTACTTTTTGCTTATACCGCGCGTGATGAATCTCGAATAACGAATAAATCTCCCGTTGGCGTGATGCATGACATCTCAGTCAATGCGATGCAATGGTCCTGGCAATTTACCTATCCCGAAGCCGGGCCCAATGCGACCATCACGGGCACTCCACAACAGCGCCCCGTTTTGTATTTGCCGCAAGGAGAACGTATCCGTTTTGATTTAACGTCTAGCGATGTCGTGCACGGCTTTTGGATCCCAGCGTTCATGATTCAATTGCAGAATCTTCCTGGAGTCACTAATCATCTGGAGTTTACCGCGAATAAACTGGGCGATTATCCGGGTCGTTGCAACATTCTCTGTGGTCGTGACCACTCGCTGATGCAATTTACGGTTCGAGTCGTTACCCCTACGCAGTATCAGGATTACATCACTACGTTGAAGGCGAGCCAGTCATGACAACAGTCGTAAATCCACCGCGTCTTACAGCATCCACGGTAACCAATGCGAATCTCCGTCGGAATCGCAAGGGCAGGCAGTTCGTAAAATGGGTCACCTCAACTGATCACAAGACGATCGGGTACATGTATCTGATTACCTCTTTTTCATGGTTCTTGATTGGCGGAATCCTTGCGCTCATGTTGCGCGCTGAACTGACTCGTCCCGGATTGCAATTCTTCAGTAACGAGCAGTACAACCAGATATTTACGATGCACGGAACCATTATGCTTCTGCTCTTTGCCACCCCAGTTTTTGTTGGCTTCGCTAACGTCATCATGCCTCTTCAAATTGGCGCAGCGGACGTGGCATTCCCACGACTGAACATGATGTCTTACTGGCTCTATTTATTCGGTGGCATCATGGCATTCGCTGGCTTCCTCAGTCCCGGCGGAGCCGCTTCCTTTGGCTGGACGGCCTACGCTCCGCTTTCGAATTCGCAGTTTTCTCCGGGAATCGGTGGAGATCTCTGGGTGATGGGTCTGGCCTTGGGAGGTCTGGGAACTATTCTTAGTGGCGTTAACTTCATCACCACAATTTTTACGATGCGAGCACCGGGCATGACGATGTTTCGCATGTCAATTTTTAGTTGGAATGTTCTACTTACCTCGATTCTAGTTCTGCTGGCATTTCCACCGCTGGCTGCCGCCTTTCTTGGATTGGAATCTGATCGACTCTTTGGGTCGCATATTTTTGATCCGGCTAATGGGGGTGCAATGCTCTGGCAGCATCTTTTCTGGTTCTTCGGCCACCCCGAGGTTTACATTCTTGCGATTCCATTCTTTGGTATTGCCAGTGAGATTCTGCCGGTATTCAGCCGCAAACCAATCTTTGGTTATAAGGGTTTAATCGCCGCCACAATCGCGATCTCGGCATTATCAGTGTCAGTGTGGGCGCATCACCTTTTTGCGACGGGCCAAGTTCTTCTGCCCTTCTTCTCGTTTATGACTTTTCTCATCGGAGTACCCACGGGTGTGAAGTTCTTTAATTGGATTGGCACCATGTGGCGCGGATCTATTACCTTTGAGACACCGATGTTGTGGACTATGGGTTTTCTTATTACCTTCCTTTTCGGTGGCTTGACTGGAATCATTTTGGCATCACCCCCGCTGGATTTCGCCGTTTCTGCCTCTTATTTTGTTGTCGCGCATTTTCACTATGTTCTATTTGGGACCGTCGTGTTCACGATGTTTGGTGGCTTCTATTTCTGGTGGCCGAAAATGACCGGCAAAATGCTTAACGAACGGCTTGGTAAGATTCACTTCTGGATGACCTTCTTTGGATTTCATTTGACTTTCCTTATTCAACATTGGTTGGGCATCAAGGGCTTCCCCCGTCGATACCCGGATTACCTACCCACTGATGGCTTCACTTTCATGAATGAAGTTTCATCTGTAGGAGCTGCCCTGCTTGCGGCTTCAATGATTCCATTTTTCATTAATATCTGGATCACTCGTAAATCGCCCATGGTAGGCGTGGATGATCCTTGGGGATACGGCGCTTCACTGGAGTGGGCCACTTCGTGTCCACCACCACGTCATAACTTCACGTCTATGCCGCGCATTCGGAGCGAGCGGCCGGCCTTCGATCTGCACCATCCACATATAAAGACTGAGGGGCATTAATACATGAAAACCTCATACCGTCTCTTTTTCGTATTAATGATCTTTTATTTTGTTACGGCCGTTATCTATTATTTTACGGGAGGCGAAGCAGTTGGTATAACTGCAATCACCTTGAGCGGCGCACTGGCTGGCCTTATTTGTTTTTACATGTGGTATTCAAACCGGCGCATTGCGAATGTGCTGCCAGAAGATAACGAAGTTGGCGAGATTTCCGACGGGGCGGGCGAACTTGGCTTCTACAGCCCGCATTCTTGGTGGCCATTGCCAGTTGCGATATTTGCCTGTGTATCGGGGTTAGGTCTCATTATCGGTTGGTGGTTGACTTTCATCGGGGTTGGCGGTTTGCTGATCAGCATTCTTGGTTTTGTGACTGAATACGAGCGACCCGTCAGTAGTCAATCCGCCCACTAACTGTAATTTGGATTGTTCGTTCATCGATCAGAGAGTCCAGATGTGGGTGCACAAAGTTCTGGGTTGGCGAAGAAACGAAATAAATGGAAAGCAATATCCTCGGATCGTAAGTCATTTGAGATTGTTTCTGTAGTTAAATACTGAGTTGTACATTCAAATACCGGCAATCGTCACGACCGCATCAATGGTCTCGAAGCGCTGCCTGCTTACTTTAGCGATGAAAGATATTTAAGGAAATCTTGTTCGCTAACTACTTTCACGGTGAAGGCCATTCCTGCGTGTCCACGCCCACAACTCGAGACATTGCAACGACCGGGGAATGTTCCAATTTTATTGGGAGTGAAATCAAGATGTCCTGACACGCCCGGATCCATGCTGGAATCGATTGAAAGCCCAGGAATCCAAAATCCGTGAGTTGTATCGGCCGAGGTCAACGTGAAATGAACGAGTTTGCTTTCTGGAATATAAAGAACTGACGATTCACCTGCTGCGCTGTGACGAGCGCTCTTGCTACCATCCACAAAATAAGTGAAGTCGAAACTCCATTGGCTCGACGCCACCGTTATGTCGTATGCGGATTGAGAAGGCAACGAGGCCATGGATGGAGTGGCAGTTGGCGTGGAAGATTTAGTCGGTGTGGGAGAAGGTTTCGGAGCAATTGGCTTGGCAGTTTTTACAACCTGCCAGATAAATTTCTTACCACTTTTAACGCATCTAAATTGCTTGCCCACCGATTTTGTCAGGGAGCCCACTTTCGAACAGGCGCCCCCTGCTTTTATTGCGCCAGTAGAAGATGAGAAAGCGATGGGGGTAGCTATGACTGCTATAGCCAAAACAAATGCGGAAATTATCAGCGGAGATTTCTTTATGGAAGTAGTCATGAGAAAAACGCTACCTCTAAGTGAGTGCTAGCACCAGCACTCACTTATAACAATTGAGAAGAAATAGGCGCGATTTCCTGCTAATGAACCTTTTGACTCTCCATCTCGTTGTCACCTTCTACTCTCTGGAAACTAGTGATGTTCAATCTGCTTAAGGTCATCCGGGTTGGGTTTGGTAATGACTTCAGCATTTGCGCGACTTGCCCTAGTGCGGAGTTTATTACGCAAACCCCCCGGACGTGGTATCCCGTGTTCATCGGTTGCTTCCAGTACTAGCGGCGCAAGTTGCTCATGTTGAGTTAGCGCCCATGCTTGCGCGTCGGAGAGCGGTTCATGAACTTCAACGAATTCTCCATGGGCAAGACGTACCAAACGGCCGGTCTCTTTACCATGAAGAACCAGATCACGATCTGCTCGTTGAAGTGAGAGGCAGAGTCTTTTGGTGATCACAAACGCAAGAGGTGGAAGAACGATCAAGCCGATGCGACTCATCCAAGTGATTTGATTTATTGAGAGAGAGAAATGCGTTGCGATCAGATCATTACCACCGTTGAGTAGAGTGACCATCATAAAAGTAATACCTAATGCGCCAAGGGCAGTTCGATTCGGCGCGTTACGTGGACGATCCAGCAGGTGATGTTCACGTTTATCGTTTGACATCCAACTCTCAATAAATGGATATAGCGCAAGAACGGTGAAGAAGATGCCCGGGACAATCACGCCGGGGATAAGGATGTTCCATGAAATCGTATGGTGGAAAGCGTGGGTTTCAATCGGGGGAGCCATCCGCACCAGACCGTCTAGCCATCCCATGTACCAGTCAGGTTGCGACCCCGCCGATATCTGCCCAGGTGTGTAGGGACCGTAAAGCCAAATCGGGTTGATTGAGGCAACGGCTCCGAGGAAGGCGGTAATTCCAAAGACAATAAAGAAGAAGCCGCCCGCCTTGGCCATGTAAACCGGCATAAATGGATAGCCAACGACATTCTTTTCGGTGCGGCCAGGTCCCGGATACTGCGTGTGCTTCTGATACCAGACCAGCATCAAGTGAGCTGTGATGAGCGCTAAGAAAATTCCAGGAAGAAGTAGAACGTGAACCGTGAAGATTCTTGGAATGAATGCGGTGCCTGGGAACGGACCGTCAAAGGCGAAGAAGGATAGATAAGAACCAACCACTGGTATTGCTTGAATGATCGCTTCGGCGATGCGGATGCCCGTGCCAGAAAGCAAGTCATCGGGCAGCGAGTAGCCCAGGAATCCCTCGACAATTCCAAGAGTTAGAAGTCCTATGCCAATAATCCAGTTGAATTCGCGTGGTTTTCGGAACGCACCTGTGAAAAAGACACGTAACAAATGGGCGACAATGGCTGCCATGAAAAGCAGAGCCGCCCAGTGGTGCACCTGTCGCATAAGCAACCCACCGCGGATATCAAAGGAGATATGCAGCGTGGAGTCGTAGGCCGCTGACATGTTGATGCCGTTGAGTGGCAGATATGAACCGTGGTAAATAACATCACGTTGAGAGGGATCAAACCAGAAAGTAAGGAAGACACCGGTTAGTAGCAAGATGATGAATGAGTAGAGGGCGATTTCGCCAAGCATGAAGGACCAGTGATCGGGAAATACTTTTGTCAGATTTTTCTTGAGCAAAAATACCTGGGGGGGGTAAGTTAAATTTTGTCTCGTTGATTAGTAGAAAAAAATCGTAAAAAATGCAAAAGGAGATCTCATGCATAAGATGTTGAAAGTTGTTTCGTTAGCGTCACTATTTGTGACCTGTTTTGCTTATATACATGCGGCCGAGTCGCCCCCTA
>JBBRSY010000043.1:0-12812 GCA_038244965.1 Candidatus Nanopelagicales bacterium
ACTACGCCTCTGTGTTCTACCACTGTTAAAGCATCGTAGATCGCAGCATAGGTATGGATGCCCGGAGTTCCAGGTCCTTCTTTAAATGGATTACCCTGACTTGGCGGTAGTCCCGGCACTGCAATAGTAATTGTTTGACTTGCCGCACTTGCCGGGGTCTGCCCTCCCCACACCAAAGTTGCAATGGCAACTGACGTGGCGACGCTCAAGATCTTCTTATGGCGCATAATTTCTCCTTAGGTCAAACCACTAACAATGGTTGGGGGAACTTTCCTATACTGGTATTCGAAAGTCAATGAAGTTCCATTATTGAGTACCAGATTTAGTTGCTCTGCACCAGCAAATATAACGTTTTGAAACATTGGTTGAGCCCGATCGCAAACTTGGGGCAATAGGCTTAACAAATGCGAATTGGGCCCATCTCCCAGGTCACGATCCTGACTCCTGATCTCGATTCTGCGTTATTGATGTATTCACGGGCTTTCAAATGGCAATCTACAAATGGTGAGAACTCCCTGGGTAAAGGTGAAGCCGTTAGATGGGGTACCGAAAGATTGATTGGCTCGCCCACATCTCTAGTGTCGGGAATAAATGGCGGCGTTCGATTTATCGAATGTGGCGAGTATGCGACCCCGCTACCCCTACGCACTTTCGGTTGGACCGCCCTGGAAATTTGCGTGAATGATGTTTTTGAATATACCGAACAAGCCATCTCGGCGGGATTCACTCTCCTAAATGAGCCAGTACCTCTTAAGGGCGTGGGAAAGCCATTGCCGTTAATAGCATCTCAACTTGCCGGCAAAAATGGAGAAGTCGTATACATAACTCAGATCTTAGGTGAAGTACCCAATTTTGAATTGCCCGATATCGATACTGAATCCGGCAGCATTTTCATCTGCGTTCTGGGCGCATCGAATTTAGAAATATCTAGAAGTGCGTTGGAATCACATTTTGATTTATACCGTGCGAGTGATCGAGAAGTAGCGATAACCGTGATTAACAAAATTTATGGAAAATCGCTTACCACTACCCATCGATTGAGCTCCTTGCAACTAAACGGTCGAAATGCAATTGAAATTGATCAGTTGCCGCCTGAGGCAGCTAATCGTGAGGTGAAAATTGGTTTCCTTCCACCGGGCATAAGCATCGTTTCGGTTTTGGCAGAGGTATCGGAACCGATGATTTTCAAACTTCCCGACAGTGCACTGTTAGAAATATTGCCATTCACTTAGCTAGAATTAAGTAGAATAGTGTGTAGATTTATATTTCGCGTATTCCAAAAAGCCTTCAATACCGAGTTCAGTACCAATTCCGCTATTTCGACGCCCGCTAAATGGTGCCGCCGTATTGAAACCAAAGCAATTGATGCCAATTGAGCCAGTGTCAATCTGATTGGCAACTGTTCTAGCACGCTCTTCGTCAATAGCCCACACTGACCCAGCCAAACCAAATTTGGAATCGTTTGCAATCCTTATAGCATCATCATCATCGTCAGCACTTATTACGACAATCACGGGGCCGAATATTTCCTCTTGACTGATTTTCATTTGGTTATCTACCTGGGTGAATATCGTCGGATTTAAGTACCAACCTCTTTCAAGGCCACTCGGCCGGCCGCCACCGAATGCAATATGTGCACCTTCCTCTACACCAGATCGAATAAATCCTTCGACCCTTTCTCTATGCTCTTTACTAATAAGCGGCCCGTTCTGAGTGGCTTCGGCAAATGGATCTCCCACGATGATTGATGCTGCCGATTCAATCATGGCCTGGACCACTTCGTCGTATCGCAACTTATTCACAATAACGCGAGAATGGATGAAGCAATTTTGTCCCGTGAAGGTAAATCCCAAATATGGTAAGTTTTTCGCGAAGGTTGCGACATCGACATCTTCCAAAAGGACTGCTGCTGACTTTCCACCTAACTCAAGAACTGTCGGCGTAAAAGTCTCGGCACATGTTCTCGCAATTGATTTTCCAGTAGTTGTCGAACCTGTAAATCCAACAATATCTACGTCCTTATGTGCGACAAGACTCTCGCCTGCCTCACGCGATCCGGGGAGAACATTTATGACTCCATTAGGAAATCCCGCTTCGACGGCAGCTTCTGCAAATATGTATCCCTCTAACGGGGATTGAGGGCTTGGCTTTAATACGACCGTCCCCCCCAGCGCCAGTGTGGGACCAATCTTAAACATCCCCATTTCCAGAGTTCCGTTGTACGGGACGATTACGGCCGTGACGCCACGCGCTTCCAGTTTCACAGAACTGCGCTTCACGCTCGCTGAATTTTGATTTGACGGATTTGGACGGATTTGGTCGATATCAATTTCATCGGCCAATTCCGCGTAATACCGTAGAAGTTCAGCTGGCCGGCTTGGCCTAGCGAAAGTTGGCTTGAATGGTCGCCCCAATTCGTGGGCGTAAAGTACTGAAAGTTCCTCATGCTTAGATTCTAAAACGTCGGCAAATTTGCGCATTACCTCCGTACGTTGACTGACACTCCAATCATTCCAACCACCCTTAGCGGTAAAGGCTGACTTGGCAGCACTAACTGCCGCGTCTATATCCGCGGCATTGGCATCTGGAACACGACCAATCGATTCCTCGGTGCTCGGACTAATAATCTCTATTGACTGATTTGATTTTGGATCTACCCAGTCGCCGCCAATGAAGAAAGTGCTTCGTGTATACGTACTCAGATACCTATTTTTTATCTCACTAATCGACATAGCTAATCACGATATTTCTTTGAGATTCCGGGAGTCTTAGAAATCCAGACGCTTTTAGTCCAAGTATAAAGTTGCGGTGCGTCAGTACCACCTTCACGACCAAATCCAGAATTTCCCACTCCGCCGAATGGCATCATGTCCGAGAGTATCCGGTATGTATTAACCCAAACATTGCCAACTCTCAATTCTGACGCGAGCCGTTGCGCTCTACTCGAATCAGAAGTCCAAACTCCTGCTGCCAAACCAAATTGACTATCGTGGGCTTTGGTGAGCGCGTCATCTTCATCGCTAAACGTAGAAATGGAGAGCACCGGTCCAAAAATTTCCTCTTGTAAACTCAATGAAGATCTCGGCAAATCTATGAACGCTGTGGGTGGGACATAGAATCCATTAACAAGGTCATGTCTTAGGTTCAATTTCGGAGTGGCTAAAATTTTTCCACCATCCCGTTTGGCTATTTCTATGTAATCTAAAGTTCTTTCCGCCTGTAATTTGGTAACTTGAGGGCCAACTTGTGTCGTGCGCTCGCGAGGATCTCCCACTATGAGATCCTCAAAGCGCTGCCTCACTGCAGCAATAAATTCGCTAGAAATACTCTCTTGAATAAAAAGTCTCGACCCAGCAATACACATTTGCCCACAAGAGCCGGTAATACCCTCAACCACCCCATCCAATGCCGCATTGAAGTCAGCATCGGCGAAAACCAATTGTGCTGATTTCCCACCGAGTTCGAGGGCAGCTGGTGCGAAATGAGCCGCCGCACTCGAGCCTACGACTGCGCCACTTTTATCCGAACCTGTGAAGACAACTAACTTCGTCCGCTGGTCGGAAACCAATTGCTTTCCGATTTCTGACCCACCAAGGAGAACTTGAACAACACCTTCGGGTACACCAGCTTCTATCAATATTTCTAGCAATTTTAGTGCAGTCAGCGGGGTTTCGGCTGCGGGTTTTAGAATTGATACATTTCCGAAGGCAATCGCGGGTGCTATCTTCTTGGCCGCGAAAAAATATGGCACATTCCAAGGAATGATTCCGACTACAACGCCGTATGGCTCACGCTCGGTGTAGGCATGAAATTCGCCCGAAACTGGCACTACGGTGCCGGTAACTTTGTCAGCATAGCCACCGTAATATTCAAAGCACTCGGCGGCCCGTGTAGCTTCGCGTCTCGTATCGGATAATCGTTTTCCGGTATTTAGAGTTTCCACTTTCGATATTTCTTCGATCTGTTCTCGCATAAGCTGCCCAGCCCTGATCAATATGCGGCCGCGCTCACTAGGTGGGGTTTTACGCCAACTTATAAAACTTTCCGTCGCTCTATTTAGCGCCGAATCGACGTCGGTAGGACTAGCATCGGGGATTTCAGCAATTACTTCGCCATTAATTGGTGAAAATATTTTTCTCATTTGTAACCTCGAATCCATCACTTTACCAATTCAGTTATCATGCTAGCTCGAGCAATAACTTGTAGTTCGGATTCTCGATTACTAGAGTCCGCATACAGCTTGGCTAAGCGCAATTTTCTATTATTGTAATCGGAATTATCTACCATGCTGTGGCTCGAATATGTAGCCGGTTGTAAGAAATCTTGACAGAACTCTTTTCGCATACTTGCGTAACCGAGTAGTGGATCATCCTTCGCACTACTTATGCCGGAGTAGATCGCCTCCACTAACTGAGCAGCATCCTGCACTCCTGAATTCAAGCCCATCCCACCATTGGTCGTCGTTAAATGGGCCGCATCTCCTGCTAGGGCCACCCGTCCGCGACTAAATTCGAGTGCTACTCGCTGGTGTGATCGATAGACTTCGTACTGTTCTAACTGGAGATCGGCCAAAGTGGCACCCGGAATCCATGACAACAATAACGAGATGGCATTTTTGAAATCCGCGGAAGGTTCCGTAATCGAGCCTCGATCGTCACTTAAAATGTCGACGCCTTCAAGTGGAGTGGTCATAGCTATACGCCATGTGTCGGGGGTCCTAATCATTGAAAGCCGACCTGTAGGACCAGACCAATAGCAAACTGGTCCCAGGTTTGGAATGTGATTTTCAAAGGGAAACCGTGTTGCAACTACGGTAGTCGGAAAAGGATAGGTAAATCCCTCTAGTTTGATGCCCAGAGATTTGCGTACCCGACTATGACTTCCATCGGACGCAACTAGCCAAGAACTCCGAAAGCTGTCAGAGACACCATTTTTTTGGATTTCAATCGATACTCCCTCATCATCTTGGGAGACAGTTTCGACCATGGAATCGTAATGTAATTCTATATTTGGATGAGCCGCTGCAGCATCACGCAATAACTTCAATAACTTATATTGTTCGAATTGCAGTCTAAATGGGAATTTGACTAGATTATTTAGAGAGTCATATTTGAAATTTACTACTTGATCCATTTCCAAGTCACGGTACTGCAATACCGCTACCTTTATCGCACCATCAATTATCTGCTGCGCCAAACCCAAGTCATCCAATATCGCCAATGTTGGCGGGTGAATTGTGGATCCACGCCATTGAGGCGGCACCTCTGCAGAATTCTTCTCGAGTACCAGGACTCTTATATTTCGCTTAGCAAGTCCGATTGCCGTAACCAACCCAACGGGACCGGCACCAACGACAATTACTTGCGCATCATCAATTGTCATAGGATTGTGCGCTGCTGTATATGTTGGTCCAGTTCTCTAAGAGCAACGCTCCCGCTATTGCGGATCTCCTGTTGCGAATTCATGGAAGATAATAAGTGCCAAATACCAGCAAGTTGACTAGTCACCACTGGAATACCAATCGAGCTAACTATTTCCTCAATTGGTTGGAGGCTGGGCACGCCTGTGCCAGCGACCAAGAGCACTTTATTTGAATTTACTTCCCCTACTGCTTCAATTGCAACTTTCAAAGTCCTGGCTACATCAACCTGAGTCAAATCGTAGATAATTCCGGATTTTTCGATCTTAATTAGTTTTGAGATTTTGTATCCAGCGTTAGACCAAAATAATGTTAGTTCGGCAGTCAACCAATCGGGGTATGGCGAAATAAGGATGATCTCTTCTGCTTTTAGCAGCTCCAATACTCTCGATACCGAGCCTGCTGCTGAGACAACTGGGTTACCCAATTGTTCGGACGCGGCGTCCATCCAGATTTTGTCTTCATTTTTTCCAAGGCCATAAGAGGAGCCGGTGCAGGCGACTAACACCCCGCTCAGATTCAATCCTTTCAATCTGTCAATCGAATCTGGCAGGTCCAGCACATACTTAGCGAGTCTTGCTTTCAGATCCAGATCTGGGTAATGCGGCAATCTCGCAATGTAAGGAAAAAAGCCACTCGGGAGTAACGCATGCACTTCCGGCTCAACGGTAGGATTGCTGCAAGGAACGACCACACCAATATTTCGATTCACGGCGAACATAGAAGCCAGAAAATAATTCTGGATTACTGAGTATTGAGCTTAGAGCCGATATCTTTCAATGAGCCGAATATACGCTCAACGAATGCATCACGGCCTAGATTGTCAAAGGCAAATGTTTCATCACGAACTATAGAATCCGGACTCGGTATGACTCCGGCGGTAACGGCAGAATTTTCAATTTCGGCGAGCCTGCGCTTGACCACCCAAAGTTCAGCTGCGAGTTCGAAAATCACGTGCAGGATGTGATCATTCATGTTCTCTGGCGCAAATTTGCCCAGCGGTTCGTTTCCTTGATTTGTCATTTCGTGCAAGTCCAAGTGGAGGTTTTGCCATGAATCGAACTTTCTACGGAAGCAAATTCTTCATTCAGAAATGCATCAAGATCGGAATGAACGTAGTTATAAGCGTAGGGTTCATTATTAAACATGTGATCGAAATAGCGGTCATAATCACTCCAGATATTTAGGGGCCTTGTCGCCTGCACCATGTCATTAATGACCAAAATTCCGCCAGGTCTCAATACACGCTTTGCCTCTTTGACGGCAGTCCTACCTTCAGGTATTGGCATTTCGTGTAGGAGAGTGCTCATATAGATCAAATCGAAGGTGTTATCTGCAAAATTCAATTTTTCAGCCAACTGCTGCGAAAAATGCACTTCGGATTTCATTCTGGTGGCACGCATATGGGCATACCGCACCAAGGGTCCTGCTAGCTCGATTCCATAGACTTCTGCTTCTGGCCAACGCTCTTTAGCGGCCACAGTTCCTGAGCCAATGGCACATGCAATATCTAAGAATTTAGTTACTTTTCCATCAATGGGCTCTGGTAATGAAACTATTCGTTCAATTTTGGCTTCGTCTTTATCATTTGATCCGCCGTGGAAAACCTTTGTTCCATAATGATAGATATGCCCGCTAAGAGGGTCTGAGTGATAACTACCAGGTTGACGGTGATAAGGAATGACCGTGAAATATTCTGGATAGACAAAATTCGGATCCCATTGCAGAGTACCTGGGCCATCTTTTTCAGCATCAGTTAATTCTTGTTCGAGCGCTATGCGACTCTTGCCATATGATTCAAGAACTCGATTCCAATTTAAGCCCTGTGTGCTATGAAGCATTCGATTCCTAATTCCGATCACTGGGATTGGATCGGCAATCGCTCGAGTTTCAATTATTGAGGGGTTTTCGGAATTAAACTTTCCAGCGGTTATTTCCTCTTTAAGCGCTCGGGCTGAGGATGGGTTCATCGATTTCAACGCAAACATGCGAAGTCCTTCGATGAAATCTAGGTAACTCTCATCATCATATGAAGACATAGCTGCCATCGTTCCAATAAAGCCTCGGCCAGTTGGACCGTTCTTCATTCGATTGGTCGAATTTGAAGTTTGATTTGCCATATAACCACCCCTGCTTTCCCTCGGTTGAAATAAGGCCCAACTGCTTTGATGCTCGTTTGCCGCAAATTATCATCTAGCAGACTAATGTGCAATGAAAGTTCCATTATGCTTATGATCTCTCGAATCCTCCAGAAGAAGGCGTGCACATAGTGTTTATGGCTGCGGACGGTAGAAGTTGTTGAACTCGTTCATTGAGATGCACCGCTATTGTCAATCGGCGGATAAGCGAGTGGCATTATGAAGAAGGTCGCTAATCAAACCCGCGTAGCGGAAAAGCCTGTAATCAGATGAGAATTCCCCGAAGCCATCTCTATGTTCCAGGTAATGACGTTGAGCGTTTAAATAAGTCACTTGCTCGTGGAAGTGACGCGATCATCGTTGATTTAGAAGATGCGATTGCCTTTGATAAGAAGGATGAGGCACGAGCACTCATAAAGGAATGGCTGCCTACCGTTTCGACTTCGGTTGAAATCTGGGTCCGCATCAATAATGAAATAGGCATGAAGGAGCTAGATGTTGCAGCAATCAAGTTCTCAGCCATTACAGGCATCGTCCTTGCAAAGACGAACTCCATCAAAGATGTGGAATGGCTTAATGAGAAATTAGCCGGGACGGATATCCAGATTTCGGCTTTAATCGAAACTGCCGAAGGAGTCTTCAATGCCCACGCAATTGCCAAGGGGCCAAGAGTCACGAGACTTCAGATCGGAGAGGCAGATCTACGCGCAGAAATTGGGACTTCTACCGATGAGGAGACCACCATTCAATTTGCTCGAAGCGCTGCCGTATTCGCATCGGCTGCGGCCAAGATTAATCCCCCAGTTGCTCCAGTCTCCACAAACTTTAGAGATCTTGATACATACAAAATCAGCACCACCCTCTTTAAGAAGTGGGGCTACTTTGGTCGCACATGTATCCATCCTGCACAACTCAAAATCGTAAATGAGACATTTACGCCGACTGACGAGGAAATGATGGCCGCACAGGACATCATTGACCGGTTAGCTGCAGCAGAGGGCGGGGTTTGCCTTGATGCTCGCGGCGAGATGATTGATGAAGCAATTGCGAAGATCGCACGCCGTACCTTAACGTTCAAAAAGAATTAGCGAGAGATATCGGTTTCAATAATTTTGACTTCGCGTTCAGCAGTTCTATCCGGAGCGCCAATACTGATCTCCTCCTAGTTGGCGCTAAATGCTTACCTAACAGTTGCAAATCTCTCGTGCTAGTGTTTCTAGGTGACCATATCTTCTGCTGGCCTCCGTTTTAGGAGAGCGCTCGTCGATGAATCTCCATTACAAATAGTCGGCGCAATCAATGCTAATCATGCTCTCCTGGCGAAACGCGCCGGGTATAGAGCGATATATCTTTCGGGAGGAGGTGTTGCCGCAGGGTCGCTTGGCGTCCCCGACCTTGGCATAAGCGGATTAGATGATGTGCTAACTGATATTCGCCGGATTACTGATATATGTGACCTCCCATTAATGGTCGATGTGGATACCGGCTTTGGCTCATCTACCTTCAATATTGCCCGAACCGTACGTTCAGTTATTAAGGCTGGCGCAGCCGCCTTACATATTGAAGACCAAGTTGGTGCTAAGCGATGCGGTCATCGTCCTAATAAGGAACTTGTCAGTAAGTGGGAAATGGTAGATCGAATAAGAGCCGCCGTTGATGCGCGCTCAGACCCAGATTTCCTAATCATGGCTCGCACGGATTCGTTAGCGGTGGAAGGTCTTGAAGCAGCCATGGATCGCTCTGGTGCGTACCTTGAAGCTGGTGCAGACGCGCTATTTCCTGAAGCAATTCGTGACCTTGAGACATACAAAAAATTTGTAGACGCTTTTGATGTCCCCATCTTGGCTAATATCACAGAATTCGGAATGACTCCTCTTTTTACCCGAGATGAACTTGCAAGTGTTGGGGTGGAAATGATTCTGTATCCACTCTCGGCATTTCGTGCCATGAATAAGGCGGCTGAGGCCGTCTATGAAGCGATTCGTAAAGAGGGGACGCAGAGCTCGGTTATAGATTTGATGCAAACACGCGAAGAACTCTACGAACGAATTGGCTACCACGAATATGAACGCACCCTTGACAACTATTTGAAAGAGGGAGATAGGAAATAATGAACAAGAATCCAAATGTAGAGTTTAAGCCCAAGAAATCTGTCGCACTCTCTGGGGTACCTGCAGGAAATACAGCATTATGCTCAGTTGGCCGTTCGGGCAATGATTTACATTATCGTGGATATGACATTGCCGAACTCGCCGCCCATTGTGAATTCGAAGAAGTGGCCCACCTATTAATTCATGGAAAACTACCTACGGTCTCTGAATTAGCTGCGTACAAGAAGAAACTTCGATCTTTGCGTGGCCTGCCTGAGCAGTTAAAGGCAGTACTAGAGAAACTCCCGGCTTCGTCTCAGCCGATGGACGTCATGCGTACCGGCACATCGGTTCTAGGTTGTCTTGAGCCTGAGGGCCATGATCATGCGGAGAGTGCCGCTCGCGAGATAGCCGATCGTTTAATTGCCTGCCTATCTTCGATACTTTTATATTGGTATCACTTCTCCACGAATGGAAGAAGGATCGATGTAGAAACGGATGACGACTCCATAGGTGGTCACTTTCTACATCTTCTTCATGGCTCAAAGCAGAGCGTGGTATGGGAAAGGGCGATGCATATATCGCTAATCCTGTACGCAGAACATGAGTTCAATGCCTCAACATTTACGGGACGGGTTATTGCCGGTACTGGCTCGGATATCTTCTCCGCAATTACTGGCGCCATCGGCGCTCTTCGTGGTCCAAAGCACGGAGGCGCTAATGAAGTGGCGTTAGAAATCCAACAGCGTTACAACACACCCGATGAAGCGGAGATTGATATTCGCTCGCGTGTAGAACGCAAGGAGGTTGTCATCGGATTTGGTCACCCTGTTTATACGATTTCAGATCCTCGAAATGAAATCATCAAGGCAGTCGCAAAAGAGTTATCTGTTGATGCTGGCGATATGGCGCGTTTCAATGTTGCCGAAAGAATTGAATCTGTCATGTGGGATGCTAAGAAGATGTTTCCAAATCTCGACTGGTTTTCGGCAGTAGTCTACGAAAAAATGGGGATACCCATTCTTTTCTTTACACCCATATTTGTAATCGCTCGGACTACTGGGTGGTCCGCTCACGTTATTGAACAGCGTATTGACAATAAAATAATTCGACCTAGTGCGAATTACACGGGTCCGGAAGACCTTGAACTAATACCCATCCAAAATCGCTAAGTCATCGCGACTCTGACACTAAGGAATCCTCGTTAACATGTCTTCTAATATCACAAAGATTAACCAGGAATACGATCCAGAAATTGTGGCAATTGTTGATTATGTCCTGGACTATCGCATTACTTCAGACCTCGCTTTTGAAACGGCCTGGAATTGTTTTCTTGATACCTTGGGATGTGGGTTGGAGGCGCTGGAGTATCGGGAGTGTCGCAAGCTACTAGGGCCAGTTGTACCAGGGGTCATGGTCACAAACGGTGTGCGAGTTCCAGGAACAAACTACGAACTCGATCCAGTACAAGGCGCATTCAATATTGGGGCGATGATTCGCTGGCTAGATTTCAATGACACTTGGCTTGCTGCAGAATGGGGACACCCCTCAGATAATCTTGGTGGAATTCTTGCAACCGCAGATTACCTTTCACGGCTTGCCCTTGCCAGTGGCGGACAGGCATTGACTGTTAAGGATGTGCTCACGAGCATGATCAAGGCACACGAGATTCAAGGATGCATAGCGTTAGAAAATTCATTTAATAGTGTAGGTATGGACCATGTCGTCTTAGTAAAAGTTGCATCGACAGTAGTTGTCTCGCAGTTGATGGGGCTTACTCGCGATCAAATGCTCGCTGCCGTATCACTGGCCTGGGTCGATGGCCAATCCCTTCGTACCTACCGTCATTATCCCAATGCCGGATCTCGTAAATCTTGGGCCGCGGGGGATGCAACTTCCCGAGCCGTGCGATTGGCTCTAATCGCCAAGACGGGCGAGATGGGTTACCCATCAGCACTCTCTGCAAAGGTATGGGGATTCTATGACTCTTCCTTTAGGGGCAATACTTTTAAATTCCAACGTCCTTACGGTTCGTATGTAATGGAGAATGTTCTTTTCAAGATTTCATATCCTGCCGAGTTTCACTCACAAACCGGTGTCGAAGCTGCAATGACTCTCCACCAAGTGATGAGTGATTTAGGTAAGACTTCTGATGACATCAAGAAAGTTACGATCCGCACGCATGAGGCCTGTATTCGAATCATCGATAAACAGGGTCCACTTAATAATCCCGCTGATCGTGATCATTGCATTCAATACATGGTGGCCGTGCCTTTGATTTTCGGTCGATTGACTGCGCGAGATTATGAAGATGATGTGGCAGTTGATCCTCGTATTGACGATTTACGCAAGAAGATTGTATGCGTGGAGGATAAATCCTTTACGGCTGATTACCATAACCCCGAAAAACGCTCCATTGCGAATGCACTGACAATTGATTTCACTGATGGGACGAAATTGGATGAAGTAGTTGTCGAATACCCGCTTGGACATGCCCGTCGCCGTGCCGAGGGAATTCCATTACTTCATGAGAAATTTAAGAAGAACTTGGCTCGGATCTTTGAAGAAGAGAGACAGAAGGCTATCTTGACTATTTCTCTGAATCGCTTAGAACTTGAGAAGATGTCGGTGACTGACTACATGGATTTGTATATTAATAAAGAGTATAAACCAGACCTTTAGTTGCCATTTCCAGGCGGGACTGTAGACGAGTTCGCAGTAAGTTCGCCTAAGGGCTCTCTTCGAGATTCGTTCGTAGGGCATCGCTGAAAATTGGCGCTCGGCGGCGACATTCTCACATAAAGAGTAAAAGCTATTCTGAGGTATGCTTCACTCTCTAACTTAATAGCGTTGTCTCCTTACAGAAATATTCTTTGCCGGTTGGCTCCACGAAGCACAACTCGTATAGAGTGAATAACGATTATTAAGGAGTTTTATTAGGCGTCCGTAGCTCAACGGATAGAGCTTCTGACTTCGGATCAGAAGGTTGGGGGTTCGAGTCCCTCCGGGCGCACCGTGTGCAACTGTATTACTCCACCAGTTCCTTGACATATCGTGTTCGGCTGATGCTTGACAGATGTTCGGCTGATGCTTGACGGTGAGTGCGGCTGATCCTTGACACTTCTCTCATGTTTATGGAGATCAGTGTTATGGAGCAGAAATATC
>JBBRSY010000044.1:0-12665 GCA_038244965.1 Candidatus Nanopelagicales bacterium
GGTGTTGGTGTGGGTTTTGGTGTTGGCGTTGGCGTTGGCGTTGGCGTTGGTGTTGGCGTTGGCGTTGGTGTTGGCGTTGGTGTTGGCGTTGGTGTTGGCGTTGGCGTTGGCGTTACCACTGCTGCGCAGGTTGCGCGGGTAACGGAGGTGTTGTTTAGGCTGACTGCCCCATTCCTGGCAAGGAGACGACCATTAACCACAGCACCACCGGAATCGGTAATGTCTGTTACGGCCAAGATATTTCCAACGAGTTGAGTGCCCGTTCCTAGTATTGCCGATGATCCAACAGAGTAGAAAACGTTACATGCCTGGCCACTGTTAATGATGGTGATATGTGTGGCCGAAGCTGTATTGATAGTGCTAACCGCTTGGAAAATGAAGACGGCATTTGCATTTCCGGCCGCATCAAGGATGATGTTTCCACTCAAATCCAAATTGGATGCACTTTTGTAAACACCTGGAGCTAGTGTTCCCCCAGCAATGGCCGCAGTCGTTAAGGTAGGTGGCGTCTGAGCAGCAACAGCTAAATAAGCCGTCGTGAGATCGGTCTTTGCACCTTGAGTCGTCGCGTCACCTGCGTGGTTGGTTCCCGTTTGAGTTACGGATGCAGAACCAGAGTAGGTAGTAGTTGGAAACGTACCTATGTCCCCCACAATCGTGGTTGCTGCAGTGTTGGAGATTCCAGCACCTGCCAAGACAGCGAAACTATCAGCAGTGCCAAGACTGACAAATGTTGCCGCTTGGCTAGTCGGAGCAACGGAAAGCAATAATCCAGTTGTCGCTAACGCAATGGCTGAGAGGATAGAGATATTTCTCTTAGTCTTATTTACTTTTGGGTACTTCATTTGAGGCCCTTTCATTTGATGACCCATGTGAATAAGGCAAGTCATCGATGGACGAGACAACTCAGAAACTTTGTTTTACAAACTAATAAAACGCGGTACAAATTACCTCGCAAAAAAAACGATACTCCTTACTAGAGTTCATTTAGCAGGCAGAGGTGAATTAGATAGAGTTGGCCCAATCACAGTGCCAAGAATCACATTCCCGGCGAATTGTGAGTTGAAAAGAGATATAAATTACACAAGAAAGAATCTCTAAATTACGTGGAGCTGAGGGGAATCGAACCCCTGACCTTCTCATTGCGAACGAGACGCGCTACCAACTGCGCTACAGCCCCTAACTTCTCACGCATGGTACAGGCTTTTCCAGAAAGGTAAAGATGAGATTGAACCCGTGCTTGAATTGTGGGATTACTCGTTTGCTGCGCGATTTTGGCGTAGGCGCTCAACCGCCTCTTCCGCTAGTTGCTGGTCGAAAACCTCATCGCGAGTAGGAGCCACCGCTGAAAGTGCCTCATTGGCAAGTTGTTCCTGATCATCAGACCAGGCACCCGGAATGGTCAGGTCAATGACGCGCTTTGAAACAACGGCCTTTGGGGCGCTTACATAGGTAGGTAGTGGCACGCTGCTTGGCTGCCATGAATTGCGCAGTTCTGCAGTGCCTTTCGGCAGGATAACCACACCAATGATCTCGCGGTCTGCAAGTGGAACCCAATGCTCGCGTGATTCTTTCGGCGTAAAAACTTGAGAAAGGTTGGTTGGTGAAACACCTGCCGTGGAGCGATGTAATTGTGTGACGCGGCGAAGTTGCAGACGATCAGCCACACTTTGCCTGCGGACGTGCGCAACATAAGCGGCTAGACCAATTACCGGAATCAAGGCGTAAAGAAGTGAAATTGAATTAAAGAGAGCTTCAAAAATTGTTGCGCCGAATCCGACAATGAGTAAGGCGAAAACAATGCGTCGCCGTAAGAGCACTTGGGCAATTTTGGATTCGCGATCAAGTTCTGCGTGTACGGGTCCCGAACTCATCAATTTTTCACCCGTTGTACTAGTAACAGTTCTCATTGCACTCTTGTAACGCTCCACAGACTTTCCAGAAGATTCGTCATGACTATGAACCCATCGGGGTACAAAATAGGCAACCCACATCCCGACAATTGAGAGATAGATAATTCCTGACGCCATGATGCCTAAAGATAGGGGCTGTAGTATCAGCCTTCGGGTATTTACGAGGGCAATTTGCCCCATTTTTCGCAATTGATCAGGTTAATTAATTTTCGGATTCTCCCGAACAAAACAGAGATGATCGCGCCACTGCCCATCAATATGAAGAAATCTGGGGCGTTCGCCTTCAAAGTAGTAGCCGGCCTTCTCAGCAACGCGACGTGATGCCCCATTTTCGGGGCGGAGGTTTATCTCGATTCTGTGAAGACCAAGTTCGTGGAATCCGTACTCCGTCATCATCTCAACGGCCTTGGTGGTGATTCCCTGATTGGCAAATCTCTGGTCGACCCAATATCCAATGTGAGCACCGCGTAGCGCCCCCATCACTATTCCACCCATAGTGATCTGGCCCACTAACGAATTCTGGTACCAAATGGCCACACTCACAGAACGACGCGCGCGACCTTCGCGGTTATGGGAGTGAACCATCTGATAAAACGAGGGCAACTCGGCGGTCTCCACATCGCCTGGAACAAAGGGTCGAGTTGCCTCCCACGGTGCTAACCAATCTCGATTTACGGCACGGACCTCATCCCATTTCCCGCGATCACGAAAACGAAGTGGTCGAAGAGTCGTCCCATCTGAGTGAAGTACGAGAGGCCACTTGCTATATGTCATAGTCGGCCCTACCTAAAAATATCGTCGTCGAAGGACGACAACCGTAACCTCTCCACCGGCCTCAAGGCCAACATCTGATTCGGGGACGGCAATCAGTGCGTTGGAATCCGAAAGAGTCGCCATATCATCTTGGTCAGAAAGGGCACGAACCGAGCGACCATCCTCGGATAAGAAGGCTCGAATGTAGGTCCGCGCGCCACTTGTTGAGGCGATGGGTCTTTCCAGGCGCGCCCTGACAGATGGCCGATGGATGTTTGAAGAGCCCAACATCGTCCTAATCATGGGTCGAACAAAGAGTTCGAGGGAGATATAAGCCGATATTGGATCCCCGGGAAGAGTCACGACGGGGGTGCGATCGGGGCCGATAAGGCCGTAGTTATGCCTACCGCTAGCTTCAATAGCCAGATCAACGGTGGTGATTTCACCGAGTGAACTCAGGGCACGTGTGATGAGATCAAAAGAATCATCGTGACGTTCCCCGCTCAGTACCACAAGATCGGCACGGACTAGTTGATCCTCCACCACCGACTTGAGTTGATCTTCATTTTCTGGGATTGAGAAAACCCGATACCCCACCGCCCCCGCTTCACGGACCGAAGTCGTAAGTAGCCACGAGTTGGTCTCATACTCCTTGCCTATTGAAAGGTGCTCGCCCGGTTCAACAAGATCGGGCCCCGCCGATATCACAACCACTCTGGGATGCGGGCGAGTCGGCAGGGATTTCAAACCAATGGATGCCGCCAGACCGATCTGAGTGGATCGAATTCGCGAACCAGCTTTCATTACCAAGCGATCGCCGGAGTACACATCATCTGCCAGCGTGGCACCATGTGCATCCAACAAGGGCATAGCGAAGGATTCCAGGGGGCGACAAATTGAAAGTAAGGAGGTCAGAAACGCATCGACCAAGATTTGCTCTGACATACTCCCACCATACTTGTAATTCAATAATTTCCAGGGGATTTAGATGAATACAGCAGAACAGAAGCAGGCACTCCGCGAGCGCTACCGGCGAGAGCGTCAAAATCGGTACACGGCCGCCACTTTCATATATCTCCTGCGCGCACCAGAAATGAACGTTGCTCGGTGTGTGACAAGTTACATATCGGTCGGCAATGAACCCAGCACCCTAGAAGTCAATCGTGATCTCATCTCACGTGGAATTACCGTCCTACTCCCGCGAGTTGCGGGAAAAACACTGCAGTGGGTTCAATGGAATGGCGATATGAAAAGTCTGAAAGAGACTAGAAAATTGCTGGAGCCAATGGGCAAAGAACGAACAGATTTTTCAGATGTCGATGTCATGATTATCCCCGCACTGCACATTGATCAAGAGGGGTACAGACTTGGTCAGGGCGGCGGATATTACGACCGCACACTACCGGATATGCCGGGATGGAAAGTAGGGATTGTCTACCCAGGCGAAATTACCGGCGACCTTCTACCCCGAGAAGATCATGATGTTCGACTAGACGCGGCCGCAACTACCGATCTCATTGTGAGGTTTGGAAAATAATTACCGCTTTAAATTCTTGGCCATAATAATGCGTTGAATTTGATTGGTGCCCTCATAAATCTGCGTCAATTTAGCATCCCGCATCATCCGTTCGACCGGATAATCTGAAACATAACCGTACCCGCCCAAGACCTGAACCGCATCGGTTGTCACTTTCATCGCGGTGTCGCTGGCAAATGTCTTGCAAGCGGCGGCAAAGAACTTAAGGTCGGAATCTCCCCGCTCACTTTTCGCAGCCGCGGCGTAGGTCAATTGGCGAGCGGCCTCAATGTTCATTGCCATGTCCGCCAAAATAAATTGAATCGCCTGAAAATCAAAAATTGGCCTGTTAAATTGGCGACGCTCGTGCGCATATTGGTTGGCAATATCGAATGCCCCCTGAGCCAGACCGAGTGCTTGGGCAGCAATGGTAATTCGAGTGTGATCTAGAGTCTCCATCGCCACGGAAAAGCCCTTGTCTACTGGACTAATCCGACGATCATCTGATATCTCAACGTTGTCGAAATACACTTCCCGCGTCGGTGATCCGCGAAATCCCATTTTCTTCTCATGTGCCCCAAAAGAAACCCCAGGATCACTTTTCTCAACAATAAATGCCGTTATGCCTTCATCCCGCTTATTCACGTCAGTAGCGGCCATTACCGTGTAGAAGTCCGAGAAGCCAGCGTTGGAAATCCATTTCTTGCTGCCGCTGATAATCCATTTATCCCCGGACTTGACAGCTTTTGTGCGCAGTGCCGCCGCATCCGAACCCGCGCCGGATTCAGATAGACAATACGAGAAGCCTTTGCCAAGAGCGGCAGGTCGCAACCATCTCTCTTTCTGTTCGTGTGAACCCGAAAGCATGAGCGGAAGTGCGCCCAACTTATTTACCGCCGGAATAAGGGAGGAGGCACCGCAGACTCGCGCAACCTCTTCCACGATTAGAACGACCGCTAGCGCATCGGCGCCTTCCCCGCCGTACTTTGTCGGTATATGCGCTGCCGCTAACCCAGCTCGCTGCAGCGCTTCATATGCCTCCTGCGGAAATCGCGAATTCTCGTCTACGTCGTGGGCAAAGGGAGCGATCTCCTTGAGGGCAAGGGCGCGTACGCTCTCGCGCAGATCCTTATGCTCCGGTGGAAGTTCAAAGAGAGGCTCAGTGCTCACGTTCGTCCCTCACGGCTAGTTTTGATAAATAAGAATTGTATTCGGCTAATTCATCCGGAGTTCCCATTGCTGCAGCGCGCTCGGCATTTCGATCGAATCTTCGTGCTTCTCGGGAATCATCGCGCACCCAGAGAATAAAGGTCGCAACCAGTGCCAGCATGATCGGCACTTCACCCATCGCCCATCCCAAGGAGCCACCGAGGTGCTGGTCGGAGAGCAAATCTGGAGACCACGTTCGATGCAGTTGCGCGAAATATCCGTGATCCAAAAGTGTGGTCGATGATATGAGTGCCACTGAAAAGAAAGCATGAATTGCCATTGCGGCAAAGAGGAGAACAATTCGTGCAAGGTATGGAACGCGTTTAGGATTTGGATCCATTCCTATGATGACATGGAAAAAGAGCAGACCCGCGAGCAGAAAATGCAAATTCATCACAAAGTGCCCGATGTGACTCTGCATCATTCCGCCAAAGAGCGGGGTTAAATAAAGCACGAAGAGGGAGCCGTCAAAAAGTGCCAACACGACAATTGGATTGACCCAAACGCTGACCAACTTCGAATGTAACGCCGCAATAAGCGTTCCGCGAATCCCCCGCTCCTCTGGAGTCCTACCCTGAGGGAGGGTTCGAAGTGCGAGGGTGATAGGAGCACTAAGAATAAAGAAAATCGGGGCAATCATCCCCAACACCATATGTGCCACCATGTGATAGGAGAAAGCAAAGTGGGCATAAACCCCTAATCCGCCACTCGTCGCAAACTCGACGGCAACCGCCCCGATCACAAAAAATATGGCGCGACCCTTCGGCCAAGTGTCACCTTGCCTAGCAAGAATCTTTACTCCCCGTAGGTAAAGAGCCAGAACCAGAATTAAGATTCCAGTGAACAGCGCATCAGTGTTATAAGCGAAGAGCACGCGAGTAATGTTTGGAGCCGCGGGCATCGGAAGACCGGCAATAGTTTCTGCAGCATCAAACTTGCTACCTAGGGCCGGGGCTGGTGGTTGATTGGTGGAGAGCCAGGATCCGAGTGCCAAGGCGATAATCATGATCGACAATTCCACGGTAACGAGTTGCGCAAACCGCGCCCATTTTATTTCGGATAATTTGGCGGATGCGAGATTTTTGCGATGTTGATAGCCCAAGAAGATTAGGGCAATGGTGAGGGCGACTTTAGCAATGACGATCAGTGCGTAGGTACTTTGCCAGGCACCCGCGAAATTCAATCTCGTCCAGGCATTTGCCACGCCGCTGCCGACGACGGCGATGACCGACCAGAGTGCCAGTTGGCTAAATCTGGGAACCGCAATTGCACGAGATGCGGGTTCGAGCAGGGCCAATGCGAATACTCCCCCGACCCATAGCGCCAAAGCCACGACGTGAAATATCAGAGAACCAATTGCAAGACCATGGGATCCGCTGCCAGCAGCGTGAGACTGAAAGAGTGGAGCAACTATGGCGACGAAAGTCGCGACGAGCAGCAAGATCGTAGAACTGACTCTCCTGACATTCTGAACTAGGCCCGCCACGAGAATCGCAATCAATACTTGAAAAAGCATGTATTGGCCCAGCGTTATCTGCGTGACAAAAGATTTCAAAGTAGTGAAGTCCATGGCAGCGCTAACCGGTTCATTCAAGATATCTGCCAAAGTAAAAAGGATATTGGTTGCGCCAAAAATTACCCAAGCGATTGCAGACCAGAAAGCCACGGTACGCAAGTGCAAAGCCTCGGCCGATAACCTTCCGTGGTCCTCCTCAAGTAAAAATGCGGCTGCTAGAAGAACTCCCACGACGGCGATACTCGCGGTGATCATGCCAAATTTGCTGATGGTGGTGAGCGCGTTTACAAAGGGGCCAGAAGAGGCAAAGGAGGAGGCCAGCAGAATCATTTTTTCGTGATGAGCTTCCATGCGTAGTAGACGAGAAACAAGAAGACTGCAGCAACAGCGAATATCAATCCAACGATGAGAACGGGAACACCTAATCCAGAGCTCGCCGGAACCTGGCTCGTCGATGCCGATGGAGAGGCCACTGTAGGAGTCGCAGATGAAATCACACTTGGTGCATTAAAGGTGAAAGTGAATGTCCCCTGGAGCGGAACATCATTATTCGTCAAAAGCGAGTAGGAGACGGTGTACACACCACTTACCTTCATCAATTTCAGACCAGCAACAATTGTTGTGGCGTTGACAGTTAACGTCCCGTCATCAGCCCTGCCCCCTTGTGGATCTGTGACTGACACGGTATTTCCCGTATCCATCACGACATCCTGAGTCTTGAGCGTGATCGCACTGGGAGTCGATTTTATCGTTGAGCCTGCAACAGGCGAAGTGCTGATAAGTGAATTTGCACTTGCTGGTCCGGCCATGAAAACAGTGGCCACGAACGTCAAAAGTGCGTATGTCAGCGGCTTTCTCAACTTCATAATCCCCCCAGATTCGCGCAATTCGCCTCTATCGTCTCACTTCTTTAGACTTGGTTCCACCCCCCACCACCCAGCGGGCCCACGGGTCTGAATAAGAAAGAGAGCGCTAATTGCCTACTTATCAATACGCATGCAGCGTCTGCCAGCATGAGTTTGAGGTATTTCAGGCCTTCAGCGAATCATCGTTGACACACTGCCCGGAATGTAACGGCGAATTGCGCAAAGTTTATTCAGCCGTCGGGGTTGTCTTCAAAGGATCAGGTTTCTATAAGACTGATTCCAAAAGTGAGACAAAGCCGGCAAGTCTTACCGCCAAGGAGAGCACCGTCAAGGCAACTCCTACTGAAAGCGCCGCCCCAGCAAAATCCGCCGAATAGCAATTTTAATCGTGGTGTGGGGGCTTATCCGATTTTATTTCTTCTTGCCTGCGCGTCTCTTCTTCTTGATCATCCCTCGGATCTCGATCATCTGATGTTGTTTTAGGCCAGATTTCACTCATGGCTTTCCGATTCCAAGTGAAAGTTCCATCCCATCAAGAATGGAGTCAAACGAATCCTCCGGCAGATGTCCTTCAACTATTAAGGCAGTGGCGCCATGAACGGTTGACCACGAAAGTATTTCTGCATACGGGCGAATTTTCGAATCGATCAACCCATACGCATTGAGATCCTCCAAACAGGAGCAGAGAAGAGTCCATGCCCGACTCTCCTGGCGTTTTAGCAGCGCTTCGGCAAAATCAATTGAACAATACCCGCCAAACATCAGGCGAAATAGATTGGGTTCGCTCAACGCCCATTGAAAGTAGGCGCGACCAAGTGCGCGATAACGGGCACGTGCGGCTTTTTTGCTCGTACCTGGACATTGCGAGATTGCCTCTTCTTGCAGGTCTGCCAGAGTCTCAAACAAGGCAGTACCAACCCCGGAAATCAATGAATCTTTGTCCGGGTAGTAGTGATATAGAGCACTCGGACTCACCCCCAATTCCGCGGCAACCGCACGAAGGGAGAGGTGCTCGGCGCCATGCGCGCGGACCAACTTGGTCGCAGTAGCAATCAAAGCCGCTTCTAGGTTGCCATGATGATAGGTACCACGGGGCTTAAGCAGGGACATAAGAGCATCATCTCGCGAATCTTGACAATGTTCAATTTCCTAGACCATAATCTGCACATCGTTCAGATATAAGGAGTCTAAGTGTTTAACGCACTCGCACACATGGTTGTTCGGCGCAAAAAATCCACCTTGGCCATCTTTTTGCTGGTCATCATCGTTGCGGGAGGAATCGGCTCGCTGGCCTTTAGCAAACTCGATAGCGGCGGATATTCCGATCCCAAAAGCGAATCGGCACGGGCGGCCAAATATCTGACTTCGCACTTTCATGTTAAAGACCCAGGCATTGTTCTGATCGTGGACTCTGCCTCACTTCCCGTGAGTGATCCCACTGTCGCCGTTTCAGCTGCCCGCTTGGAAAACGCAGTTAGGCAGGTGCCGGGAGTCGCACAGACACTCTCCTACTGGTCCACCGGAAATCTTGCCTCTCTGCAGTCACGTGACGGTAAGGCCGCCTATATTTTCGTTTACACAAAGAACACAAGTTTTGGATCTATCAGTGATGTTGGCAAAGTCATTCAAGACAAATTTAATGGAAAGTTTGAATCCCTGCATGTTTACGCATCTGGTGCCGGCGTTATCGCACATGCAATCAATACCAAAATCTCCAAGGACCTCGCGCTAGCTGAGACCATCTCCATTCCGCTAACTTTCATATTGCTGGCGTTCGTATTCGGTGCGCTCGTAGCTTCGGCAATGCCGATGGTGGTTGGTGTCAGCGCAATCCTTGGTGCCTTCTTCTTGATTTACCTATTCACCCTTTTTACAAGCGTGAGCGTCTTCGCACTTAACCTGATCACTGGTTTGGGACTTGGACTCGGCATCGACTACGCCCTCTTAATTGTCAATCGGTTCCGAGAAGAACTACACGCTGGTAAAGATGTGAATGATGCAGTCTTCACAACTATAACCACCGCGGGTAAGACCGTTTTCTACTCTGGCCTGTCAGTCTTCGTGACTATCAGTTCGATGATGTTCTTCCCCCTTAGTTTCCTTAAGTCCTTCGGCTATGCCGGCGTATCCGTTGTCGCCCTCGCGGTTGCGAGCGCACTGATTCCGTTGCCCGCAATCCTGGCCATGCTCGGACATCGCATTGACAAAGGGGTAGTCCGAAAGAGCGCGATCGTTCCCAAAAGTGAAGGCAGATGGGCCGCGACTGCGCGATTTGTGATGCGCCGTCCCGTGCCCGTGGTTTTAGTTTCATTGATTATTTTGGGAATCTTCTCAGCCCCGATTGTGAACGTGGCCTTCGGTCAAGTGGACTCAAGGGTTCTGCCCAAATCCAATAAAGCCGCGATCGCCTCGCAAGTAATTGTCGACCGCTTTCCCGGCCAAGAAGGTAGCCCAATCGAGATCATCATCCCAGGGGGTGCAACCAAAGCAGCCGAGGCTGACGCTTATGCAAAGGAAATTGCGGCCGTTCCAGGCATCGTTCACTTGAATCCTCTACAAATGCAAGGAAATGATCTTCGGCTTTCGGCCGTGCAGTCGATGGCATCTCGATCAAAGGCTGCCGAAGCCCTTATCCACACCCTGCGTGCCATTCCATCGCCAACGGGAACATTGATCGGTGGAGCAGCCGCAGATTTCACCGATACCCAAGATGGCATTGCCCATACGCTGCCTTGGGCTCTGGGTTGGATAGGCCTGAGCGTTCTTATATTGATCTTCATTTTCACGGGTTCGATTATTTTGCCGATCAAGGCAGTCATCTTGAACGTGCTCTCACTCGTAGCAACCATTGGAGTACTGAGTTGGATCTTCATTGATGGTCATATGAAATGGCTAGTGGGGGATTTCACCACGACCGGCAGCCTGGATACTGGAATCACCATACTCGTCGCCGTAGTTGTCTTTGGACTTTCCATGGACTACGAAATCTTCTTGCTCTCTCGAATTCGAGAAGAGCACTACGCCGGCAAATCGAATGAGGATTCTGTTGCAACAGGCTTGCAACGTTCTGCCCGAATCATTACCGCCGCGGCACTATTACTCGCCGTCGTCTTCGCTGCCTTCATCACTAGTGGAATTTCATCTATAAAAGCCATGGGTGTCGGTGTGGCATTTGCAGTTCTGGTAGATGCAACGCTCATCCGCGCGCTACTAGTACCTGCATTAATGCGACTTTTTGGCGAACGCAATTGGTGGGCCCCGAAATCGCTCAAGCGTTTTACTCTCACTCACTGAGTATTTGAATTTTATAACAATACGGAGTGTCCTCGGCCGGAGTCGGACCGGCGACCTACCGCTTAGGAGGCGGTTGCTCTATCCACTGAGCTACGAGGACGTTTCATGCGCAATATTGGCAGATTAAGAGGCAATAGGTAGCATTGACCTCCTAATCCAATAATAGTTACACGAATGAAAGGCCGTTCAATGAAAGCGCTCGTTATAGGCGCAGGCGGCGTTGGTCGGGCAATAGCAAATATCGCCTCACGAAGGTCATTTATCAGTTCTATGGTGATCGCAGACCGCACTCTGGCACGTGCCGAAGAGGCCGTTGCCAGGGTTAAAGACGCGCGCTTCTCAGCTGCCCAGGTCAACGCTGCAGAACTAGAGGACATTCGCGAACTCATCCGTAAAGCAGATCCTGATGTAGTCATTAATGCGGTAGATCCGCGCTTTGTCATGCCGATTTTCTTAGCTTGTGAAATTGAAAATACCAATTACATCGATATGGCGATGTCACTATCGCGCCCTCACCCGCACTATCCAAATACCGAAACCGGTGTGAAGTTAGGCGATGAGCAGTTTGCGCGCGACTGGAACTGGAGTGAACGTGGCATCTATGCGTTAGTTGGCATGGGTATCGAACCCGGGATGAGCGACGTCTTTGCGCGATATGCATCAGATCATTTGTTTAGCCGAATTGATTCCATCACAGTTCTGGACGGATCGAATTTGACTGTCGAAGGCCACGATTTTGCACCGTCATTTTCTATCTGGACGACGATTGAGGAGTGTCTCAATCCTCCGTTGGTCTGGGAAGACGGGCGAGGCTGGTTTACAACAGAGCCTTTTAGTGAAATCGAAACCTTTGACTTCCCGGAAGGAATCGGACCGGTCGAGTGTGTCAACGTGGAACACGAAGAAGTGGTTCTGATTCCACAGAAGGTGGACGCGAAGAAAGTTAATTTCAAGTACGGCCTCGGCGCCGAATTCATTACGACACTTAAGACAATCCACATGCTCGGGATGGATCGAAAGGAAAATGTGGAAGTCCAAGGCGTCTCGGTCTCGCCACGAGATTTGCTCGCAGCCTCTTTGCCCGATCCCGCAACTCTAGGTTCGCGTATGAAGGGTAAAACTTGCGCAGGAACCCTGGTTAAGGGTCTGGACAAGAAGGGCCAGCCATACGCGTGCTACATCTACAACGTGGTCGACAATGAATGGTCGATGAGAGAATACGGTGACCAAGCAGTTGTATGGCAGACCGCTCTAAATCCGTTGGTTGCAATGGAATTGATCCATAAAGGTGTATGGGAGCCTTCCGGGGTTAACGGTCCAGAGTGGTTTGCGCCAAAGCCCTTCCTAGACTTGCTTGAAACTTACGGAACCAGCTGGACCATCCGTGAAGAAGACGCAAGCGATATAGAGATTTAGGCCAAAATGACTAACGACTTCGATGTCGTCATTGTTGGTTCTGGTTTTGGTGGCTCCGTTGCCGCGCTTCGCTTGGTTGAAAAGGGATACCGGGTCGCTGTCCTTGAAGCCGGACGCAGATTTACGGACACGGATTTTCCGAAAACTTCTTGGCGGCTGAACAAGTTTCTTTTCATGCCCAA
>JBBRSY010000045.1:0-12637 GCA_038244965.1 Candidatus Nanopelagicales bacterium
TGTCGGTGCCTGCAGGCAACGTAACGATTCCGGTGACGTCAGTGGTACGGAAGTAGAACTGTGGGCGGTAGTTGTTGAAGAAAGGAGTGTGGCGTCCGCCTTCATCCTTTGAAAGAATGTAGACAGATGCTTCGAACTCGGTGTGCGGAGTAATCGTGCCTGGCTTGCAGACAACCTGACCACGCTCAACATCTTCACGCTTTGTTCCACGAAGAAGAAGACCGACGTTCTCGCCAGCTTGACCTTCATCGAGCAACTTACGGAACATTTCAACGCCAGTCACGATTGTCTTTGTGTTGGCTGGGCGGATACCAACGATTTCAACTTCCTCGTTGACCTTAACAACTCCGCGCTCGATACGACCAGTAACAACGGTTCCACGACCAGTGATCGTGAAGACGTCTTCAACTGGCATCAAGAATGGCTTGTCGATTTCACGGACTGGCTGTGGGATGAAGGTGTCCACGGCGTCCATGAGGTCCATGATCTTCTCAGCCCAAGCGGCATCTCCTTCGAGGGCCTTAAGTGCTGAGACGCGGACGATTGGTGTGTCATCGCCTGGAAACTCGTACTTGCTGAGAAGTTCACGAACTTCCATTTCAACGAGTTCAAGAATTTCTTCATCATCGACCATGTCGGCCTTGTTTAGAGCCACAACAATTGAAGGAACGCCTACCTGGCGAGCAAGCAGAACGTGCTCCTTGGTCTGTGGCATTGGTCCATCAGTTGCTGCAACTACCAGAATTGCGCCGTCCATCTGTGCTGCACCAGTGATCATGTTCTTGATGTAGTCAGCGTGGCCCGGGCAGTCAACGTGTGCGTAATGACGCTTTTCTGTCTGGTACTCAATGTGTGCGATCGAGATCGTTATGCCGCGCGCCTTTTCTTCAGGCGCCTTATCGATCTGATCAAAAGGTGTGAATGGGTTTACGGTTGGGAACTTATCGTGCAACACCTTGGAGATCGCAGCGGTAAGAGTGGTCTTACCGTGGTCGATGTGCCCGATGGTGCCGATGTTTACGTGCGGTTTTGTCCGCTCGAACTTCGCCTTTGCCACTTTTGGTCTCTCTTTCTTCTGTTTAAGTGCTTCTAGTTAGGGGTTTTAGTTTTGTTGGATCGTTTGGGACTATTCGCCGCGAGCCTTGGCGATGATGTCCTTCGCAACGTTTGCCGGAACTTCGGCATACGAATCGAACTGCATGCTGTAACTCGCGCGACCTTGTGTTCTGGAGCGGAGATCTCCGACGTAGCCGAACATCTCTGACAACGGAACTAGCGCCCTAACAATGCGGGCACCTGACCGCTCGTCCATGGCCTGAATCTGACCACGACGACTATTGATATCGCCGATGACATCTCCCATGAAATCTTCCGGGGTGATGACTTCAACGCTCATTACTGGCTCGAGAATTGCAGGATCAGCAAGTTTTGCTGCTTCCTTGAATGCTGCGATTCCGGCAATTTTGAAGGCCAATTCCGATGAGTCAACATCGTGATAGGCACCATCGAGAAGAGTGACGCGTACGTCGGTCAATGGGTATCCGGCAAGTGGACCAGATGTCATTGCCTCGCGCGCACCTTGGTCAACGGATGGAATGTATTCCCTAGGAATGCGACCACCAGTGACCTTGTTAACGAACTCGTATCCGCCTTCAGTTCCAAGTGGTAGTGGTCCGATGGCAATCTGAATCTTGGCAAACTGACCTGAACCACCGGTCTGCTTCTTGTGCGTGTAGTCGTAGCGATCAACGTTTTTGCGCAGAGTCTCACGGTAGGCTACTTGTGGCTTGCCAACATTGGCGTCCACGCTAAATTCGCGGCGCATGCGCTCTACCAGAATTTCCAAGTGGAGCTCGCCCATGCCAGCGATGATTGTCTGACCGGTCTCTTCATCGGTTTTGACGTGGAAAGTTGGGTCTTCCTCAGATAGGCGCTGAATGGCAATACCAAGTTTTTCCTGGTCGCTCTTGGTCTTTGGCTCAATGGCAACAGAGATAACTGGATCAGGGAAGTCCATGGACTCCAGGATTACTGGCTTTTGAATGTCACAGAGAGTTTCACCAGTGGTAGTGTCCTTAAGACCCATAACGGCAACGATCATTCCTGCACCAGCGCTATCACGTTCTTCGCGCTTATTAGCGTGCATCTGATAAATCTTTCCGATGCGCTCTTTGCGGTCCTTATTGCTGTTGAGAACAGCAGAACCGGTCTCCAAAACGCCGGAGTAAATACGGATGAAATGAAGTTTTCCAAGGTGCGGGTCAGACATGATCTTGAATGCAAGGGCGGAGAAAGGCTCCTTGTTATCTGGGTGGCGGATAACTTCTGCTGTGCCATCCCCACTCATGCTGTGTCCAATAATCGACTCGACATCAAGTGGACTTGGCAGGTAACGCACAACAGCATCAAGCATCGGCTGTACGCCCTTGTTTTTGAAGGCAGAACCACAAAGAACAGGAACGGCTTTGGCCGCCAATGTCGCGCGCCGAATTCCGTCGATGAGATCTTGCTCGGAGAGTTCAACACCGTCGAGGTACTTCTCCATGACCTGGTCATCAGACTCAGCAATAGCCTCAATGAGATCGTGACGAGCTTGCTTGCACTTCTCTGCCAAGTTCGCAGGGATTTCTTCGATGAGGTAATCCTCGCCCTTCTTGGTTTCCCCTGGCCAAACAAGTGCCTTCATCGCAATCAGGTCGACAACTCCAAGGAAGTCTGACTCATTGCCGATTGGAACCTGCAGAACGAGAGGCTTTGCCATAAGGCGGGAGATGATCATGCCCACGCACATATCGAAGTTTGCGCCGGTGCGATCGAGCTTATTGACGAAGCAGATGCGCGGAACGTTATAGCGGTCAGCTTGGCGCCATACAGTCTCGGACTGTGGCTCTACACCGGCAACTCCGTCGAAGACAGCAACTGCGCCATCAAGAACACGCAGCGAGCGCTCAACTTCAACTGTGAAATCAACGTGACCAGGTGTGTCAATAATGTTGATGAGGTGGTCATGCCACATACAGGTTGTCGCAGCGGAGGTAATAGTGATTCCGCGCTCTTGTTCCTGCTCCATCCAGTCCATAGTGGCTGCGCCTTCATGAACTTCACCGATTTTGTAGTTAATTCCGGTGTAAAAAAGGATGCGTTCGGTGGTCGTAGTTTTGCCCGCGTCGATATGAGCCATGATCCCAATGTTGCGGACCTTGGCTAGGTCGATGTTCTCTGCGGCCACTTAGTGATCCTCTTTCCTTTGTTTCTTACTTCTACTAAAACGGTTGGCGTTCGTATTTAATTATTGAGATCGTGATGCGTTTTACCAGCGGTAATGCGCAAAAGCCTTGTTGGCCTCGGCCATTTTGTGAGTGTCTTCGCGTCGCTTTACCGCAGCGCCCAAGCCATTGCTGGCGTCAATTAATTCATTGGTGAGGCGTTCGGCCATTGACTTTTCGCGGCGTGCGCGGGAGAAGTCAACCAGCCAGCGCAAGGCAAGAGTTGTTGAGCGACCACCCTTTACTTCTACTGGAACCTGGTAGGTGGCTCCGCCGACGCGACGTGATTTAACTTCGATCGCTGGCTTGATATTGTCGAGTGCGCGCTTCAAGGTGATGATTGGATCTACCTGAGTTTTTGCGCGGCAACCTTCGAGTGCATCATAAACAATTGCTTCGGCAGTGGAGCGCTTGCCGTGAAGCAGAATTTTATTGATCAGGGCCGTAACAACTGGAGAGTTGTATACGGGATCAGCAATTACTGGTGACTTGACCGCAGGTCCTTTACGTGGCATTAGGAAGCCTTCTTCTCTCTCTTGGTGCCGTAACGGCTACGCGATTGCTTTCGGTTCTTCACTCCCTGGGTATCCAGGGATCCACGAATTATTTTGTACCTAACACCTGGCAGATCCTTAACGCGACCACCACGTACAAGAACAATGGAGTGCTCTTGCAAGTTGTGTCCTTCACCGGGGATATATGCCGTAACTTCCATACCGCTGGTTAAACGCACACGAGCAACTTTGCGAAGTGCGGAGTTCGGCTTCTTCGGCGTTGTTGTGTACACACGTGTGCAAACACCACGACGCTGAGGACTTCCCTTAAGCGCAGGCGTGCTTGTCTTCGTGGTTTTTTCCGCGCGCCCACGACGTACCAGCTGTTGAATTGTTGGCATCTTTCTCCATTCACGACTGCCTTTATTTACGCTCATCCACCGACCCACGCGGTCGGGTGTGTTGCCCAATTCGCGCAGTGGCCGACCTAATTAATTAGCTCGGGCATCAGCAGAAAAGCTCTAAAGAAGAGCAGGGCCAGAGCGTAACCCAACCGCCCCGACAAGGTCAAAACGAGGGTTTTACTCCTACTTGAGGTCAAATAGCGGCTAAGACTCGCCGATACTTTTTATACCTCTTTACTTACAGATTTCTATCTTCCGTCACCGTTGCCATTTTTCTCAGTCGTAGGGACTCATTTCATCCAAGATTCGTTCGACGAGGTCAACAATCGCCCTGGCTTTCACTAAATCCGCGGAAACGTCTTCTGGGGTCAAACCTGGGATATCGGCCGGTGGGTATTCGACATCTCGCCGCGTCCGTCTCATGCGATCAAAAGGGACGATTTCCTCCGCCAAAGGTGGATCAAGTTGAGCTCGAACCGCCTGGTATGTCGCGATATGTCCTCCTTTTGAAGTTGCTCTGAGGCCTTGATTGACCAATTCCGCCGCCAGAGCCTTTCGGGCAGCATCATAAATAAGGGCGTACGCCCCTTCCGGATCTCCCTCTTTTAAGGAAAACGCAGATTCAAGGTGATGTCGCGCCTGCCTTACGAGGCGATCTGCGTGTTCACGACTGGGATTCACCCGCTGAATCTCATGTTGATTTAGAAGCTCATCAATTCTCTCTCGGCCTTGCTCCCATTTCATTGGTCTAGAACGTTCCCTTTCCCTCCGTTTGATCAATCGAAATTTCTACTTTCGGCTTGGAAAGCAATGACGATAGGAAGGAATCAGATCCCTTTTGGTCCAATTTCGTCTCAATTGATGCCCTTTCCCAAGTATCTGGACTTACCCGGCGGATGTTCACCTCTCGGTGAAGTAGTTTTCCTGCGCCCTCCGCCACGGAGTAAAGGTTATCCAGATCAGCAGTCCCAACGACCAGTACATCCACATCTTTGGGGATCGGTCCGGTTTCCCCGAAATAGCGAGCTGCCCAGGAACCATAGATATACGCATGCTGGATTCCTTTTACTTTTGATAAATAGTTGCACAAGACTGGAAGGGGGCCATAAGTAAGAGCAAGGAGATCAGTGAGGGGCTTGGCAATTACTGAGCCACTCGCCGCACGGATGAGCCGATTATTTCCCTCGCGACGATCTTCAATGAATCCAGCTTCCTTTAAACGTGTCACTTCGTGGTGCACGCCGGGGGCGGAAACTCCGATTTTGCGCGCGGCGTCAGCGAGAGTGAACTCTTCTTCGGGATTCATAAAGAGCAGTGCTAAGAGATCACCTTGGGTTTGAGAACGCAGTAGCGGTAAGAGAGTGGGAGGTTTCACAACTCTTAAGGTACAGTAAGAGTTGTGAAAGTCAATACATTACTTAGCGATTAGGTAACCTTTAGTATGGACAGCACCAATTCACCTCCTGTAATGACAGAGAGTTCTTCGTTGGAGGAGTGGCAAGCGTGGCGGGCGCGCCGACTCACCTCCGTTATCGCACCCACTGGTCAACTTGCCCTTATAGAGACACGCTGGTCTCCGCCAGAAATAACCGTGGAAGAGGCCCTGATCGGTCAGCCAGCTACGGTGATAGCCGTTAGGCAAGAACGCACTGACTTCGACGGAAAGATAATTGCCACCGGGGTGCGTCTCTGGGACTCAAATTCGCCCGGGATCCGGGCTTTCCAGACTATCGAAACCTACGCCTACGACCAGGCTTTTGCCTTCGAAGCCACCTTTACTGCATATCCCAAATCTCGTGCAGTGCCCTTTGAATATGTGAGAGAGAACCCAGGTCCTCGCAATCTCCCAGTCCCCGGTGAGATCAGCGCAGATATCAAGGGGAGCTCATACGAATTCGATGCCTACGATGATGGCGGCACGCTAATTCTCGCCTTCGCAGATCCCACCAACGCCACCGAAACCTACCCGGCCGGGCGCTTTCTGGTCGTCGCGAAGCAAAATGAGTCCAACAAAGTAATCCTAGATTTTAATCGCGCTTATATCCCCCCTTGCGGTTTTTCGTGGGGCTACAACTGCCCTCTCCCCCCGCCGCAGAACCGATTGAATGTCCCGATTCGTGCCGGAGAGAAGCTTCCTAGTTTTCGAAACGGCTACGTGATCCACTAATAATGTAGTTACTTGCTATTCATATAATGGGTAGTACTATCCATTATATGAGAACCTCACCGCCGTTGCTTCTTCCCATTTTCCGCTCTGCCAGTCAGGCTCGCATCCTTTCCGAAATACACCACGCTAAGAGTCCCCAAACTCTGTTGGAAATATCCCGTAGCGCCTCGGTGCCATATGCGACAGTTCATCGGGAAGTTGGGCGCATGGTAGGTGCAGGCATACTGCTTGCAGATCGACTTGGAAATGCGATCGTCGCGCGGTTCAATCCGGACTCTCTTCTCACCGCCCCATTGCGCCAACTCATCGAGCTAGCGCTTGGTCCCATACCTGTTCTAAAGGAACTTCTATCTGAAATTGGCGGCGTGGACTCCGCATTTATTTTCGGCTCCTGGGCAGAACGAGCATCCGGCATTGCAGGCGAGCCGCCTTCTGATATCGACATCATCGTCATCGGCGATCCAGACGTTGGTGCCATTTACGGTGCCTGCAGAGAGGCAGGATTGCGCCTCCAGCAAGATGTGAATCCAATTATTATGAGTAAGAGAGACTGGGGGGATAACACTGTTTTTAACAAGAGCGTTAAATCTCACCGAATCATATCGATCGTTGGCGATATGGTTGCAAACCTATGAAGCCGCTCACGCTCACCGCCACGAAAATAATTGGGATCGCCAAAATGGTCCAAAATGGTCGGCTGCGCGAAGAGCTGGTGGACCTTGATAGAGCTGCTCGTTTCATTCTTCAGACTACGACGGCGATGGCCGAAATAGATTCAATGAAGGTTTCTCATATGAAGTATGACGCGGCGTATAACGCGGGGCATGACGTTGGTGAGGCGCTTCTTGCTGCATACGGTTATCGACTAGGTGGGGGGGAGGGACAGCATGTGGCACTGGGTCAATTCATGGCGATTATTTTTGACCAGTCCCCCGCTGCACACGCTGCAATTGACTTTGACTCGATTCGGCAAGCGCGGAACGCCTTGCGCTATCGAGCCAACCCCGTCAGCTCAAGGGAGGCAGACTTTGCTGCCAAAGTCGCGAACTTACTTCTAAAACAGGCAAGGGAAACTTTGCCAACAACAGACTAGATTTTCTCTAGAATCCAAAGGTTGTCAGAGAGGACAAGATTCGTGCCAGGAGTAAATATTACGCAGATTGAAGCGCAGGACCGGGCAAAGCACCTATCTATTCATAGCTATGACGTCGTCCTCAAAATAATTCCAGGGAAGGAGACTTTCTACTCCAAGTCCACCGTTAAATTCGCCTGCAACGAACCTGGCATTGGCACTTTTATCGACGCCCCCGCGCGTCGAGTCATATCTACAACTCTCAATGGAATTGCCGTCGATGTCTCCAATTTTGACGGCGAAAGTATATTTCTCAAAAACCTCGCGGCCGAGAATGAACTTATTATCGAACTCGATTCCATCTTCTCCAAGAACGGAGAGGGCCTGCAGTACTCAGTGGATCCATCAGACAACGAGGTGTATCTCTATTCCCAGTGCGCTCCGGCACTTACGCGACATATGTATGCCTGTTTTGACCAGCCGGATTTGAAAGCCACTTTTACGTTGATGGCAACTGTCCCCAATCATTGGGAGGCAATTTCCAATAGTCCGGTTGAGTCAAAGATTACATCGGGCGACTTTACGACGTGGAAATTTCTTCCGACAGCCCGTATATCCACGTACATCACCGCATTTATCGCCGGTCCGTATCACCATGTGCACGATGAATACATCGGTGAGAAGAAGATTCCCCTTGGCATCTATTGCCGCAAATCCCTGGCGCAACATCTGGATCACGAAAAAATATTTACCGTCACCAAACAGGGTTTTAAGTACTTCGAAAAAGTCTTCGGGCTCGCCTATCCGTTCGAGAAGTACGACCAAATTGCGGTCGTGGACTATAACTGGGGGGCGATGGAGAATGTCGGCGCGGTAACTTTCAAAGAAGATCTCTTTGTTTACCGCAGCCGGGTTACCGAGCGACTTTACAAATATCGGGCTAACACCATTCTTCATGAAATGTCGCATATGTGGTTCGGCAATATGGTCACGATGCAGTGGTGGAATGATGTCTGGCTCAACGAGTCCTTCGCAGAATGGGCCTCTTACACTGCAACCCAAGAATGCACTGAATACAAAGACATTTGGACCGAATTCAACACGCGCAGAAAGACCTGGGCTATGCGCCAGGATCAATTGTCTTCCACCCATCCGATCGCGCAGGATGTGAAAGATATCGATACCGCCAATAACAATTTCGATGGCATCACCTACGCCAAGGGGGCGTCAGTGCTCATGCAGTTTGTGGCCTACGTCGGCCGCGAAAACTTCATGAGGGGTTTACAGAAATACTTTGCCAAACACGCCTATAAGAACACCACATTGGCCGACTTGCTCATTGAAATGGAGGCGACCAGCGGGCGGGATCTAACGGCATGGTCTGCGACATGGCTGGAGACCGCAGGCGTCAACACCCTGCGACCATCCCTCAAAGTTGTTGACGGCGTTTATACGGCGGTTGGAATCATCCAAGAAGCACCAACCATGCCCGCAGGTTCCACAGAACTTCGCCCTCATCGCATGGCAATCGGGCTTTATGATCTACGCCATGGAGTAATCCTCCGCCGCAGATCTGTCGATCTCGATGTCACGGGCGCACTAACCCAAGTTCCGGAATTAATCGGTGAGAAAGTTGCCGACCTCGTTCTCTTGAATGATGGAGATATGACATATGCAAAGATCCGATTCGACGAAGGCTCTCTCGAGACTTTGAAGAATCACCTGGGCAAAATCGGTGATTCACTGGCCCGGGCGCTCTGCTCGAGTGCTGCCTGGGACATGCTGTGCGACGCTGAGATTTCTGCCTCCGATTTTGTGGACATCGCACTTGCGGGACTGCCCGGAGAAACCGATATCACCGTTGTTTCACAGATCACCGAGCGATTGGCTACTGCGGTCGACCAGTATGCGCACGAATCCGTGCGGGATAGTCTGAGAACGCGAGTTGCAAATGGACTTGAGTCGTTAATGAATTCCGCGGAACCGACAAGTGATCACCAACTGCAGTTCGTTCGCTCTTTTGCAACGCTTGCCAACACAGCCGAGCAAAATAACCGGATTTCTGAAGTCCTGGCCGGTCCACTTAAGGGTCTTAAGTTGGATGCAGATCTGCGTTGGCACCTTCTCTGTTCACTGGCCGAACGCGGCCTGGTGACTCGTTCTCAGTTAGACGACGAATTCCGCAAGGATCCTTCTACGCTGGGCGAACTTAGCCATCTTCACGCCATTGCAGCACTTCCTACCGCTGAAGACAAAGCAAAAGCTTGGGCGGAGATCGCGAGTGAAGCGACTTCCAATGCCGACCGAGTTGCCCTCATCAATGGATTCAATCGCCCATTGCATAATGACCTCATTGAAAGTTACGTCGACAAGTATTTCGAGTTGGTCCTTGAAATGTCTCAGCGCAAATCATTGGAGGCAACAACCCGCTTTGCCCAGTACGCCTTCCCAATGTTCATAACTACGCAAGCAACACTCGATAAGGCCAACTTCTGGCTCGATGTCACAGCAAAGGAGGCGACACCCGGCCTGCGCCGCCTAGTTGCTGAAGGCAGGGACGCCCTTGCCCGTGCCCTCAAGGTGCAAGGCAAAAGTTAGCCCATAATCCGCCCTGCATAAGTGGGCGCCCTAATATTTGCCCCTGAATAGGGGACAGCTGATAGGTCGACTTCGCCTTCATTCCAGTCTTGACTAATACTCCATTGACTTTGGAGGTTTCCTTGTCTTCCCTGAGTACTGCCGCCAGCACGTGGACTGTCATCGTGCCGCGGGCAGCCATCGAAGCCGCCAGATCAGTACATGCGGGTACGGTGGAAGACAATTTCTCAGCTGATGAAAGTTTCTCTTATCCACCTTCGCCATTCATAGAGGAAGCGCCCGCTCCACGCAGTTTCGTTTCGCGTCTTATTGGTGGAGCAGTACTTGGCTCGATACTGGTCTTCACGGGGGTGCAAGTTGCCAGTTCCCATGCCCCCGCAACTCAAAATCAGGTCGCCGTGGTATCAGGCGTGCAAACAATGTCGGCGGGCGAGTTGATTCAAAATGTAAAGTCACAGGGCAAGAGTGTGTACTGGATCAATACCAGAGCGGGAGATTCATATTCGGAGAGCAGTGCGACACTAGGAGTCCATCAAATTTTTTACCGCGCAGAGGGATCCGATGCTTCCCTCTTGAATCAGTTTGACGTGATGATTGGGACTTACCAAGATCAAGCGACTTACGATGCACAACCCCACCCATTCCTCAGTGGCGAAAGCAGCACGCTCAACTTGAGTACTGGTGCAACGCTTACTTACAACCAAACGGCCAGCAATCGAGCGATCGTGACTTTCCCAGACAAACCTGAAATTATCGTACTTAATTACCCGACGACTCAAGCAGTGCCAATAATGATCAACGATGCGGAAAGTTTGGTGCTAATTAGCTAGTTGTCGCGCTGGCTCCTTGCACTTTCATCCAAAGTCGGAGTCAAACACGACAAGAATGAAACGATCGTGAGCCTGTCAAGAGGAAGTTAATGTAATCATTGAGTATGGATGAGGAGCCAGCACCTTTCCGGTATAGGTGGCCTCTCACCTTCGTCGCTGTCTTGAGCACGCTTCTAGTTACCGTAATTACTGGCTTTAATCTTGCCGATTCACATTCCCCTGGTACCGAACCAATCGTGGCGTTTTCACATGCGCAAACAATGTCGGCGACGGAGTTGATTCAAAGTGTAAAGGCAGGTTTTAGAACGGTGTATTGGCTCAATGCCAAACATGGAGATTCGTATTCAAATAACGGTTCGACAAGCCTTGTGTATCAAATCTCATACCTTTCGGTAGGATCTGACACTGCGAACTTGAAGCAGTTCGACATGATGATCAGGACTTACCGAAATTTCGACACTTTTGATGAGAAATTACATCGAATGATTCAAGCGTTGCCGACTTTGATCGCTGATGCGCAGAACTTGGTACTGATAACGTAGGGACCGCGTTTATTACTGAGAGGGCCTTCCAACGGCCAGGCGATCGCGCGGTAAGGATGAAATGATCGTGAGCCTGTCGTGAGGTAGCTAATGTAATTTTTGAGCATGGAAATTTCAGAATCTGCCATGGACGCGGCAATGGAGGAGATCGTTCTGCTACCGCACCCGATTTGTCATCATTTGCAACATGACTTGGAGGAATTCTTCGCCACAAGATTGCGCGAGTTCAATCTCGAACGCACCTGGAATTTAGGCTAGGGCGGGTGAATAAATGCTCAGCAAGGACCTGACGAACTTGGTGCCGAGTAACTAATTGCCGTCCCACTTGGATAATTCTTCTGCAAAGGGATCAAGTCCCATTGGTCCAAGGCGCAAGGCATAGGCGTGGAATTTCTTTAAAGAAAACTTATCTCCAAGGCGCATCTTGGATTCTTCTCGAGCATTCATCCACACACGCTCGCCAACTTTGTATGAAATTGCTTGGCCCGCAATTCCTAAGTATCTATCAATCTCACTTTTTGCAAAGTCCTCTTCCAACAGTGCGTGGCTCATCAATAAATCGACGGCAGCTTCGTAATTCCACACATTCCCGTTTTCATCCTGGTAACCAAGGTGAAGACCAATATCTACTACAACACGAACAGCACGCCACGCTTGCGCAGACAAATGCCCCATCTCGTATCCAGGATCCTCGAATCCTCCAAGTTCATCCATCAAACGCTCGGCATAAAGAGCCCATCCTTCGCCATGTCCGCTGGTCCATGCATCAGTTCGTTGAAATCGAGAGAGACGATCCTTTTCGATAATAACGGTCGCCACTTGAAGATGATGCCCAGGAACTGCCTCGTGGTACCACATCGTTGGAATGCGCCACCAATTGAAAACATTTTTGCCTTGAGTCGGGAACCACGTCGTACCTGGACGTGAGAGATCTTCACTCGGCGACTGATAATAAGGAGCTGCGGCGCTTCCCTCTGGAGCAAGGCGAACGTCGCAGAATTTGATGCGCGCATCAATATCGAAATCGGACCCGTCCAATTGTTCAGTAGCGGATTGGGTGAACTCCTGCAACATCTCCAGCAGAACATCCGATCCCTTGACAACGTACTTTGGATCGATGTCCAAATAATCAGCGACTTCGCGCAAAGAGGTGGCATCTGGTTTGATTTTTCGAGCCACTTTCCACATGCGTTCGTTAATGGCGCCCAGATCCTTCAAGCCCCATTCGTAGGTCTCCCGCAAATCCAGATCGGCACCGGTGAAA
>JBBRSY010000046.1:0-12617 GCA_038244965.1 Candidatus Nanopelagicales bacterium
CCCGAGTTTAATTTATGCAGGTTGTGAATTGCCTAGTATCAGGTGGCGCCACCGTTGATCAATCGATCCAACTCTGGTTTCGCGGTGAAGAATTGGCTGGCATCGCTCAGGAATGGCTAGATGGTGCTCGCGCAAAACTTGACTCGATTAAGCCAAAGCCATGAGTCCTGAATTTAAATACTCTGACCTGCTGCCCCTTGGGCAAGATACGACAAAGTATCGATCGCTTGGAAGCGACGGCGTAACAACCGTTCAACTCGGCGATAAGAAATTTCTTCAGGTAACTCCGGAGGCAATTGCCCGTTTGAGCGAGACGGCCTTGCATGACATCTCGCATTATTTGCGCGGTGCCCACCTAGCGCAGTTGGCGAACATTCTCGATGATCCGGAGAGTTCGCCTAACGACCGCTTCGTTGCGCTAGATCTGCTCAAGAACGCAAATATTTCAGCGGGCGGGGTTTTGCCTATGTGCCAAGACACGGGCACGGCACTGGTCATGGCCAAAAAAGGACAGTTTGTCCTCACCGAGGGTAAAGATGAGGCCGCGATTTCATTGGGAATTTACAACGCATACACGCGCCTGAATCTGCGCTATTCGCAGATGGCACCGATAAATATGTGGGAAGAGAAGAACACGGGCAACAACTTGCCCACACAAGTCGAAATCTATGCAGATTCAGACCACCCCGATGAGTACTCGTTCCTCTTTATTGCAAAGGGTGGGGGAAGCGCCAATAAGTCTTTCCTATACCAAGAGAGCAAAGCGATTCTCAATCCAGCGAGCTTTTATCCATGGCTGGATGAGAAATTACGATCCCTTGGAACTTCGGCCTGCCCGCCATATCACTTGGCCATCGTCATTGGTGGAACCAGCGCCGAGTACGCAGTAAAGACCTCGAAATTGGCTAGTACCAAATACCTCGACGCTATGCCAACATCTGGGGATGCGCAGACCGGCCATGGCTTTCGAGATCTGGAGATGGAAGAAGAAGTTCTCAAATTAACTCGCACTCTGGGAATCGGCGCGCAGTTCGGCGGAAAATATTTCTGTCACGATGTCCGAGTCATTCGCCTTCCCCGTCACGGGGCATCACTGCCTATTGCGATTGCGGTCTCCTGTTCGGCAGATCGTCAGGCAAGAGCCAAAATCACGGCCGATGGCATCTTTTTGGAGGAATTAGACCGAGAACCGGCGCACTTCCTGCCTGACCCAGTCATCGCCCATAACATCGAAACGGATGGGGATGTAGTCAATATTGATTTGAATCAAGGAATGGCCAAAGTTCGGGAAGAGTTAAGCAAATATCCCGTCAAGACAAGGCTCTCGTTGAGCGGAACCTTGGTCGTGGCACGCGATCTTGCCCATGCAAAAATAAAGGCCGACATGGATGCTGGAAAACCGATGCCAGATTATTTGCGCGATTACCCGGTCTACTACGCCGGCCCCGCTAAAACTCCCACCGGTTATGCCTCTGGCTCTTTTGGGCCGACAACTGCTGGGCGCATGGATTCCTACGTCGAGTATTTCCAATCGCGCGGAGGCTCATTTGTCATGCTTGCCAAAGGCAATCGATCCAAGGCAGTGACCGACTCTTGCAAAAATTACGGTGGCTTTTATCTCGGTTCTATCGGGGGTCCCGCCGCGCGCCTGGCCCAAGATTGCATCAAAAAGGTCGAGGTCCTAGATCTTGCTGAATTGGGCATGGAGGCAGTTTGGAAGATAGATATCGTTGATTTTCCTGCCTTTATCGTCATAGATGACAAAGGAAATGATTTTTACGCCGAGACATCAAAGCCGTTAATGATCGGGAAAAAACCCATTTAAGGGCAACCGCAACGTAGATCGACTTAGTACGAACCTCGCCAATTGAAATTTCGCAGGGCCTTGCACGGCGTTGAGTAACGAATATCTATGTATCGAAGTCCCCAACGAATTTGGGTCACGGGGTTGGTGCGCCAGTCTGCGGCGATGACGCTCATTTTGTCAGCCGGTAGTGCCTGGGCAATTCCGTGCGCACCCGATGAGTAGTTGTGTGCTTTGTAATTCCAATGACTCTCATGCGACCAGAGGGTTTTCAAACAACCAAACTGACTTGCATCCCATTTGTAACTGGCGAGCATAATCAGACGCGCCACTTTCTGTGCACCTGTGATCGTTCGAGCCATTTCAATTTGCTGGCTTTGTAGGGCAACCATCGCCAAAGCATTTGAGGAAACTAGCGCGGTAGTTTTGACCTGGGTATAGAGAGCCACAGATTCCATGGTCGGAGTTGGTGCTGGGACTACCGACAAGTTCACCTCATCGGGCAGAGAGATGTGGGAAGTCATTGGGAATTCCAGGCCATAGGCACTTGGTTGGGCGGTGGCCAAGACCAGAAGAACGGCCACACTGGCCCAGGCGGCCAGGGACTTATTGGTGAGTGTGCGAAGGCGCGCGACGGCAGCGGAAATCCATCCATCTAATGAGTTCGAAAAACTCATCTGGGCCCTCCCTTCACCTGCGTGGCCGGCTTGGCCCCAACCCGAAAGCAGCCCAAAAGGGCTCAAGGGGGTTAGGGGAATGAATAAAGATTGGCAACCCACGTGCATATGAGCAAATCCAGGCACGCTCACGATAAAAATTCCTAGAAATCTCATCCTCTGTGGACAAGTAAAAGCGCAGGTGGGCAAGGGTGAAGTCCGATATGTCGCAAATGTGAGTATGGACTATTTCGTGGGGCTTTTTAGCCTTTTAGGAAGGGTTCGGGCCTTCCAGAAGTTCGGTCACCAGGGCAGCGATGGGTGAGCGCTCGCTCCTAGTCAGGGTGATGTGGGCAAAAAGTGGATGACCCTTCAAGGTTTCAATGACGGCGGCCACTCCATCGTGGCGGCCGACTCGCAAATTATCTCGCTGGGCAACATCGTGGGTCAGGATGACGCGAGAGCCTTGCCCGATCCGCGAAAGGACAGTTAGCAAGACGCCGCGTTCGAGAGATTGGGCTTCATCCACGATGACAAAGGAGTCGTGGAGGGAGCGACCACGAATGTGGGTCAGCGGCAGAACTTCGATGAGGCCGCGATCAAGAATTTCATCGATCACGGGTTGGCTAACGAGTGCACCTAAAGTGTCAAAAACGGCCTGTGCCCACGGCGACATCTTCTCGCCCTCACTGCCGGGTAGAAATCCAAGTTCCTGCCCGCCCACTGGATAGAGGGGACGAAAGACAACCACCTTTTTATGTTGGTTGCGCTCCATTACGGTTTCCAGTCCGGCGCACAATGCCAGCGCGCTCTTTCCGGTTCCGGCCCGACCTCCCATAGAGATGATCCCAACCTCTGGATCAAGCAGAAGGTCCAACGCAACTCTCTGTTCGGCGCTACGACCGTGCAGACCAAATGCGCTTCGGTCTCCCCTGACCAACTGCAATGTCTTGTCGGCGGTGACTCGGGCTAGGGCGCTGCCCTTTTCAGAGTGAAGGACGATACCGGTATGGCATGGAAGAGTGGAAGCAATCTCATGATCGGCGCGATCGGATGCATAAAGTTCATCAATGAGGTTGGCCCCGACATTGAGTTCGACCATTCCCGACCATCCGCTGGAGGAGGCCAGTTCTGCTAAGTACTCCTGGGCTTCAACACCGACCGAAGAGGCCTTGACTCGTAGCGGCAAGTCTTTACTTACTAGTACAACATCGCGACCATCAGCCATGAGGTTGCGAGCGATAGCCAGAATGCGAGAGTCGTTACTACCATCTCGAAGGAACCCTTGTGGCAGTGAGGAAAGATCAGAGTGGTTCAGCTCAACTGAGAGGGTTCCGCCTTCTGGGGTAATGCGCAGGGGCTGATCGAGTCGGCCATGACTCACACGTAGATCATCCAGAGCACGTAGCGCGGCGCGGGCAAAAAATCCAAGTTCGGGATGATCGCGCTTGGTCTCAAGTTCACCTATCACGACAATCGGAATGATGACCTCGTGCTCTGCAAAGCGAGTGAGCGCGCCTGGATCCGCCAGCAAAACGCTGGTATCTAGAACAAAAGTCTTTCTTCCTGCCGGAGAAGTCAAACCAGCGCTCGCATTCTGTGTAGTTGTGCTCGTAGGGATCCAACTAGAAAACGGTAGAACTTGGAAGCTCCCCAGGTAGGGCGACACGCTTAGCGACTTTTAGATTTAACGTGTTCTCCCCGTGAAATCTTCTCGGCAAGCATGAATTTCCTTGTCACCCTTCCGAACGAGATTTATGATGTTAGACCAAAGGAATAGGAGGAATAGATGTCATTTTCAAATATTCACTGGGTTGCCGTTCTTGTCAGCGCCCTGGTCGGAATCGCTAGCGGCGCCATTTGGTTTGGTCCCAAGACTTTCTATCCTGCGTGGTCGAAGGCGATGGGTAAGCCTGAAAATCACAATCCTGGCGAGAATACGAACATGGGTGTTGTTTTTGGGTCCACATTTGCTGCCCAATTCGTTCAAGCCATTTCCATGGCTCTCATTATTAGTTCCGTCAGCCATCCAAATTTGGGTAAGGGTGCGCTCGTGGGTCTGGTCGCGGGAATTGGTCTCGCGGCGGCTTCATCCTTGGGGCATCGCCTCTTCGGTGGGCAAGGATTCCGCGTCTGGGGACTTGAGGTTTCCAATGACATTCTCAACCTCGTGATGATGGGCGCAATTCTCGGCGGATGGCATTGAGCCCATCTATTCCTACTTGACACTGTGTTCGACCTTCTCTTTGCCTTAGATCCGATGTGATGGATTTTCGAAACTGCGCCGGCAGTTGCATTATCTCCTGAGTAATTTCCATGCGAACATTCAGTATGCCAATGGCACTTTTACCCCAGCCCATGATCTGGGCGCCCTCGCGATGACCAGGGACTGCGCGAACTTCGTTTTGCCTAGGGCGCGCAGACTTTGAACGTACAAGGAAAGATAGATCGATTCGTGGGACAGGTGCATCTCCTTATTTTCCGGGTAGGTCATTGCTAACCACAGGCTAGATCTATTGCAGAGACCAACTGAGTTCCAATTTTGCTTCCACATAGGCGCGAAATGGCGGACTGGTGGCATAGTTCCAACGCGAACGCTCGGATCGGGTTTGGTCGTACTTGCCACGAATTCTGGTGGACTTACAAAGGCTGGAAAGCCAAGGTAGATGGATCAGGTGCTTCGTACTTGATGGGGAGTACTTACAATATTCAACAGGGATACACCGTGCACGAGATCTGGGGATACGTGGACACCCAAGGAGGCGAGGCCTCATGGATAACCCTTTCAAATAACCGCGCCAAAGCAGTGAACGAGTATATGACCAAGAATCTAAGCGGAGGCGGGGTCCTGATTAAGAATGCTGGTCGGGCTCAAATTCAAGCAGTCGGTAACAACAAGACGACCGAGGGCTGAGCACTAAACCGACGAGTCGAAATCAGAGTCTCGTAAAGACTCTACTAAATCAGCGTCGCATTCTTGGTGTCTTGAGCAACGAGTGAACCGTCCTTAGCTGAGTACTCCAACGCAATGAACATGTACTTACCGGGTGGAAGGTCCTTGATCGCAACACTCCAAGGCTTCCAGGCGGGTGCCGCCTCGGCTGCGGTGGTCGAACCTTGCTGAACTAACTTGCCATTCTGGAAAACTTTCCAAGCAACATTTGCTTCAAAGGTTGAGGCCATTCCGCTGAGTTTGAATCCCACTGCACTTACTTGCTCACCCTCTGTCGGAGACGTGATCCACACGGGTGCGAGAACTTCATAAGTCAGACCGCGCCTAAAAGGTTTGGTGGCATCGACGTGTCCCGCGATGGATTCAACCGTCTTGCCATCAACGGTTAACGCAATCTGTTTGACACTCGTCTGCGCCGCGGTGGCAGTCCAGACAAGTTGGGCAATCGCCAATGATTCTGCCTCTGACCCAACATTCATTTTTCCAAGTGTTAGATCAATCATCGCTTTATCCCCCGCAACAACAACGCTGTTGATTTTTGTTTCTTTTGGCCATAACGAGGTGTAATCAGAATCTTTTGGAGTGCCGGCAATCAAGGACTTGAGTGAAGTCATGATCGGATCTGGCGTGATTTCTAGTCGAACAAACTCGCGATAGAGGCGGAAACCTCTAGCGGTGTCAGCGACCCAATATTGGGCAAATAACTTAGTGGCAATCGTGGGAGTAGTGCTCGGACTGGGCGATGGAGTTGGACTGGTAGAGGCGATAGGTGAAGGGGTGGGTGTGGGCGTAGGGGAAGAACTACAACTACTCAGAAGTAGCCCGAGAGCTATTCCTGATGCAACAAAGACAGTAGATTTCATCGACCTTTCCATACTGCAAACCTACCCCTTAAGTCTTGGGATGAACGCAGAAGAGCGGCGGTAGAGTCTCGTTCATGTTCGATCTCACAGGGAAGCGTTTCTTGGTAACGGGGGCCGGCTCCGCAAACGGTATTGGATTTGCCACCGCGCGGGCACTCACGACTTTGGGAGGGTCTTTGTTCCTCACCTCGCTCTCAGACCGAGTCCATGATCGCGCCTGCGAATTGGGAGCATTTAGCGCAAGGGCAGACTTAACCGATCCAAGTCAAGTTAACGAACTTATGGCCCAAGTTGTCGGGAAACTAGGCGGCCTCGATGGCGTCGTCAACAATGCCGGTATGACAAGCGTAGTCGATGCCGGGGATGAAGAATTCAATTCAGTTGATGGAACTTCTCTCGAAATATGGCGAAAGGCATTCGCTCGAAATCTTGATTCGACTTTCTTGGTTACTAAGAGCGCACTGCCGCATCTTCGCAAAGAAGAGAGTGGACGCATTGTGATCGTTTCAAGCACGACAGGAAATATTTCGGCTACTCGCCACGACGTCGCATACGCCTCCGCAAAAGCAGCACTAGTCGGTTTAACACGCGCTCTGGCACTCGACGAAGCAAAAAACAACATAACAGTCAATGCGGTTGCCCCTGGATGGATTGCTACGGATTCTCAGACCAAATCCGAGATAAGACACGGCGATGCCACTCCTATGGGCCGCTCTGGTACCCCTAGTGAAGTTGCAAGTGCGATTGCGTGGCTCTGCTCACCAGGGGCATCCTATGTAACCGGGCAATTGATAGTTATTGACGGCGGCAATTCTCTTCCGGAAGAACTCGGTTAACCTCAGTAAAAGAATTTAAGCGCCAAAGCGTCTGTGACGTAAGGAATAGGCACGAAGTGCACGCAAGAAATCTACCCGGCGAAAATCCGGCCAATAGGCCTCACAGAAATAAAACTCGGATTGGGCACTCTGCCAGAGCAGGAAACCGCCCAGCCGTTGCTCCCCTGAAGTACGAATAAGCAGCTCTGGATCTGGCTGGCCCGCCGTGTAAAGGAAATTGGATATCGCATCGGCGGTCAACTTTTCAGCGGCAACTTCTGTAGAAAGACCATGTGCTGCAGAATCCTCCAGATACCCCTTGACCGCGTCGACAATTTCCCGTCGCCCGCCATAACTAATCGCGACATTGACCTCAATGGCATTGGTATTAGTGGAACGCGACTCACTTAATTTAATTCGCAGCCATTCCGGAAGAAGTTCGAGGGATCCAACCGGATTGATATTCCAACGTCGTGTTGCTTTGAGGCTATCCACCGTTTCGCCGATAATCGTCAGTAAAGCCTGAAGTTCCTCATCCGATCGTTTAAAATTTTCGGTTGAGAGCAGCCAGATTGTGACGATCCGAACTTGTGCCTCTTCACACCAGCCGAGAAACTCAATGATCTTCTGGGCTCCCGCGCGATGACCATGTGCGGCCGTCGTACGGCCCTGCTCATCAGGATTCTCTTTAGCCCAGCGTCGATTGCCATCGAGTATCACGCCTACGTGATGGGGGGTCTGATTGAAATCGAGAGAACGGACCAAACGTCGTTCGTAGAGCGGGTAAAGGACTGCCTTAACAAGTCGTCGTAAAGATGCGCCGCGCCGTTTCATTCGATGGATTATTTATTCTTCTTAGGTAGGAACATCTGTACTACCCGACGTTCTGCGATAAGTGATGCAACTGGCAAAGTTCCAGCGAGAATGAAGCCCAACATCTTGGGAAGTGCCCATTTTGCTTTGATGGAAAGTTGAATCGCAGTCAGGACATAAATTGGATACAGGTATCCGTGCGCGATGGGAATCCAGACCAACTTGCTGTGAAGACTCGGATCGTGTCCCAAGATTTTGATTGGCATATAAACAAACCAGAGAAGTAGTGACATTACGCCAGAGACAATTGCCATTACTCGGTATCGTTGGACTGTTCCATCGCTAGTACGCGCCATATTTTCTCCTTATTGCCTAGTCTTCTTGTGCCGTCTCACGAGGGACAACTCTACGTTGGTAAAATGGAAGGTAAAGCACGACGCCAGCCATGAACCACCAGATCACCACATATGAGAGGTGCTGCCAGTAAAATCCGGGTACGGCCGAGTGAGGGTTCGGTGGCAAGATCCTTGTGCGAGCGATTTGGCTGCCATTAACCGATTCACTTGTAGCGATCACGAACCCGTCATAGATATCGCGTGAAGTTTGGTTTACGACAAGTGCGCTGTCGATCCGCGAAAGAACATCGGAAGCTGATTGAGCCACATCATCACTTTGATGAGGCATGAGTTTACCAATGACGTCCACTATTTGATTAGGAACAATCGGGTGGAGATCTCGCTGCGACCAGAGACCCCGGACCACCAATATCGCGCCATCTGTTTCAGTAGCCATCAATCCAACATCCCATGTATCCGAGTGCCCGACGCGATTGAACTGATTTGGCGCCTGAAAATCTGCGATGTAGGTACCGCGAAATTGCACGCGTCTTAGCGTCGCCGCGCTCGGCAGCGAAATTCTAGGTGATGTCACGGATTGGAGAGAAACCAGCGAACTATCGACAACCACTGGGATTCGACTCTCGCGGGCGCGACTTAACTGCCATATTCCAAGCCCAATAAAACTTGAGGCAATGAGAAGGACTCCAAAGATTGAGAGAGCTCGCGCCAGATCACTGCGATTCATCTTCCTCGCGCTTCTTCATGCGGGTGTAGCGCTTGTAGAAACTGCGCAGAAGGATGGCGACGGCAATCACGAGTGCCCCGACTGTGAGGGATCCCGAGGTGCTCATTTCAACATTCTGCGACATATGTACTCCGTTTCTCTGAAACAATCATCCCATGTCCGAACTAGATCTCTCCGACCGCTATGGCAGAAGGCCCATGCGCTGGAAAGGTTTAGCCGTAGGTCTGTTAATCGTGGGCGGCGGATGGTTGATGTGGACCGGTTTGTATCACTCGCGCCCAGCTATCACTCCAACCTTGATCTCCTTCTCGATTCCCTCGGATCGAGCCGTCAGCATTCGCTACTCGATCGACCGTCGTAACCCCACGGCATCCATAATCTGCACGTTAGTAGCCCATGACTTCGACAAAAATGTGGTCGGCGAGATCGATGAACCCATCCCCGCGGGCGCAGCCCACATCGAGAAGACCACGCTCATTCCCACACGTTCTGCTGCTGTAAACGCCGCTATTTCGCGTTGCAGGCCCGCTTCACAGTAATCTAGGCGGCTTATGAGCACTCAAACATGGCTGACCCAGGAGGCCGCCGACCGCCTACGCACAGAACTCGAATTCCTCGAGACCACTGGGCGCGTTGAGATCATCAAGAAAATCGAGACGGCCCGTTCAGAGGGTGATCTTAAAGAGAATGGTGGCTACCACGCCGCGCGCGAGGAGCAGGGCAAAATGGAGGCGCGAATCCGCCAACTCAAACACATGCTCGAGCACTCCCATATCGGAGTTCCCCCTGCGGGTGAATCCGGCTTCGTCGGGGCCGGAATGATCATTACCGTTGACATTGCTGGGGAAACAATGAAATTCCTACTCGGATCGCGGGAAATCTCCAGCGGAGATCTCGATGTCTACAGTGAAAATTCGCCACTGGGCGCAGCAGTTCTCGGCAAGAAGATTGGCGAGACTGTTAAATACGTGGCGCCAAACAAACGCGAAATAACCGTCGCCATCTTAGAAGCCGAAATCTACAACTAAAGATTATTTTTTCGCCGAGTTTGAATAGGTGCGGACGCTCAGCGGAATGAATACTGCCATGACTAAGAGCATATAAATCAAAGACATCGTTAATGGATGTTCACTCGGATACGAACCAGCCGTGACCCCGAACCTGTTCGTCATTCCAAATAACTCTCGACACGCGGCCACCATTGTGGAAACAGGATTCCACTCGGCAAAATATTGAAGTGCCCTCGGCATACCCGTCGTGGGCGCAAATGCATTAGATAAGAATGTCAACGGAAATGTCACAAGGAAACTTACATTCTGGACAACTCTCGCATCCTTGGCTGTGAGACCTACAAAGATGCCAATCCACGAGAGCGCATAGCCAAATGCCAGCAGAAAAGTGAAAGTAAGAAGTACTTTAGGAAAACTAGTCTGCGGCCGCCATCCGACAATATATCCGGCAATGCCCATGACAAAGAGAACGACGATATTGAGGGCGGAGTCTCCCAATGTCTTGCCAATGACCAGCGCCGATCGCGCAATCGGCAGAGATCGATAACGATCAATTAGTCCCTTAGTCATGTCTTCGGCCATGCCAGAGGCGGTACCAGCCAGGGTGAAAGCCACTGTCTGAACAAAGATGCCAGGCATTAAGAACTGCACATACCCGCCAGGTTGACCCGATGTGATTGAACCACCAAACACATAGCGAAAAAGAAGCACAAACATAACGGGCTGAATAGTTGAGAAAATGAGTACTTCGGGCACTCGAATGAGAAGCATTAGTTGACGCTTGGTAATGACCAGTACGTCCGAAACCATATTCTTCATCATCGATTTCCTCTTTTGGACACAACAGCGGGGACTTTGTCTTCGGCTACGTGTCCAGTAAGGGACATAAAGACATCGTCCAATGACGGTCTTTTGAGCGCTATATCCAAGGGGTGAATACCAACTGCATCGAAGGATCGAAGTACTTCAATCAACGCAGAAGCACCGGTACTAACGGGGGCGGAGATCTGACGCAATCCCGCATCGTATGTTGGCTTGGTACCACTGACGCGTCCGACGATCTCAAGACTGGCTGGTAGATTCTGCATATCGACAATGACCTGAAGTTGTTCGCCACCCACTTGATTCTTTAGGGCGTCCGAAGTTCCGCGGGCGATGACTTTTCCGTGATCAATCACAGCAATCTCATCGGCTAATTTGTCTGCCTCCTCTAGGTATTGCGTAGTCAACAGAAGAGTCACGCCGCCCTTGACCAATTCTTCAATGACTTGCCACATTTCCTGCCGACCACGCGGATCTAATCCAGTTGTTGGCTCGTCCAGAAAAAGAACTCGTGGTTGAACTATGAGTGAAGCTGCTAAGTCAAGACGGCGCCGCATTCCACCTGAATAGGTCTTGATTGGGCGTTGTGCGCTATCCGTAAGTGAAAAACGCTCGAGCAATTCTTCAGCTCGCTTAATCGCTGCGCTTTTGCTGAGATGATAGAGACGGCCAAACATCACCAAGTTATCCCAGCCGTTCAAGGCTTCATCAACTGCCGCGAATTGCCCCGAAAGTCCAATGATTTCGCGTACTTTCTCGGGATGTCTTGTCACGTCAATGCCCCCAACGGTCGCGGTACCAGAATCTGGAGCAAGCAGGGTGGCGAGTATTCGCACAACGGTGGTCTTTCCCGCACCGTTGGGTCCCAGAACGCTAAGAACAGTGCCCTCTTCCACATCTAGACTTAGGTCATCAAGGGCACGGACGTGTCCTTTTCTGTATGTTTTAACGAGATGCTCGGCGAGGATAGATTTCACATAGTAAAGTTACCCTTAAATAACTGTCTTACCAAAGTAAATAGTGCGTTTTCTTGAAAGGTCGTTCATGTCTAAAAAATCTGAGCCAGTTGCCAGTGCCCCAATGAAAGCGCTTTCCCATAGGGAAATCATGATTATATTGAGTGGCCTAATGACAGGCTTGCTTCTCGCAGCCCTTGACCAGACCATCGTCTCAACTGCATTGAAAACCATAGTTATTGATCTACATGGACTTCGGGAGTATACGTGGGTCGTCACCGCGTATTTGCTGACTTCTACTGCATCGACTCCTCTATACGGGAAAATTTCGGATCTTTATGGACGGCGACCAGTATTCCAATTTGCAATCGTGACATTTCTTATCGGTTCCCTTCTAGCGGGCCTTTCGCAGAACATGACCGAACTAATTGGGACTCGTGCTCTACAAGGTATCGGCGCTGGTGGATTGATGTCACTCACATTCGTGATTATTGGCGACATTATTCCGCCACGCGATCGCGGTAAATATCAAGGCTACTTCGGTGCAGTGTGGGGACTTTCCTCGGTTGCGGGTCCATTGCTAGGGGGTTTCTTCTCTGACCATCACACCATCCTTGGAATCACCGGTTGGCGCTGGATCTTCTATATCAACCTTCCATTTGGAATCCTCGCATTAGTGATTACCTCAGCAGTACTTCACATTCCCAAGGTCAAACGCGATCACTCCATCGATTATCTCGGTTCCCTCCTTCTGGTCTCCGGCGTTACCTCGATTCTTCTCGCGATCGCGGTCTATGGTCCACAAGATGGTTGGGCTGACACCAGAACATTGATCTACCTAG
>JBBRSY010000047.1:0-12565 GCA_038244965.1 Candidatus Nanopelagicales bacterium
AACGAATACTCCCAGGTGTTCAATAGATGAGATACAACTCCGGTCGCGGCCTCACCAGCGTCATTCCAACCACCAAAGGCGAAAAGCATTATGGGCCGTCGCAATGGCGGTATTTGGAGAATCTCCATGATGCCACCTTACGGTAACCTTCCACCGATGATCACCTCCCGGCAAACATTGCGAGAAGCCTTAGCAAGAGGCACGGTGATCGCCGATGGCGCCATGGGGACGATGCTTCAGGGCGCCAACCCAACTATGGACGATTTTCAAGGCCATGAGGGCTGCAACGAGATTCTCAATGTTAGCCGGCCAGATATCGTCTGCCAGGTTCATGAGGAATATCTGGCCGTCGGAGTCGATGCAATTGAAACAAATACTTTCGGTGCTAACTGGGCCAATCTGGCCGAATATGGCATCGAGGATCGCATCTACGAACTGGCATATGCCGGTGGCGTTCTGGCACGGCAAAGTGCCGACAAATTTTCGACAGACTCTAGGCCAAGATACGTCATTGGATCTTTAGGACCTGGCACAAAGTTACCCAGTCTTGGTCATACAACGTATGAGAGATTGCGCAGTTCCTATTACACGTCATCACAGGGATTGGTCGATGCGGGGGTGGATGCCATTCTCATTGAAACCGCGCAGGATCTTCTCCAAGCAAAGGCGGCCATCAATGGAGCGCGCGTAGCCATCAAGGAAAGTGGTCTGGATATTGTTCTCATTGCCCAAGTAACAGTTGAAACGACCGGCACAATGCTGCTGGGTTCTGAAATTGGTGCTGCCTTAAATGCGCTCGAGCCACTCGAAATTGATCTAATCGGATTAAATTGCGCGACCGGACCGGCTGAGATGTCCGAACACCTACGTTACCTGAGCAAGACCGCATCCATTGGAATCTCGGTAATGCCAAATGCTGGGCTACCTATTCTGGGACCACAGGGAGCGACTTACCCACTTTCACCCAAAGAGTTGGCCGCGGCGCTCTCCATATTTGTGCGTGAGTATGGCGTTTCCTTGATTGGTGGATGTTGCGGTACCACGCCGGCCCACCTCAAGGAAGTAGTTGATGCGCTCTCGGGTGTAGTGCCTGCGACGAGGGAACCAAAATCTGAAACGGGAGCATCCTCTCTTTACCAGTTCGTTCCGTTCCGACAGGACCTGACCTATTTAGCAATTGGAGAGCGGACCAACTCCAATGGTTCGCGCGCATTTAGGGATGCGCTGCTGGCCGAGGATTGGCAGGCATGTGTCGAAATCGCTCGAGACCAAATTCGCGACGGTGCGCACATGCTTGACCTTTCTGTGGACTATGTCGGGCGAGACGGTGCCCTGGATATGCGGGAATTGGCTAGCAGATTTGCCACATCGTCGACGCTACCGATTGTGCTGGATTCAACCGAAGCAGCGGTGATCAAAGCGGGCCTGGAACAACTGGGCGGACGCAGTGTTATCAACTCGGTCAATTTCGAAGACGGAGATGGGCCTACTTCACGATTTGCGCGGGTCATGCCGCTGGTGAAAGAGCATGGCGCAGCAGTCGTCGCACTTACCATTGATGAGACTGGCCAAGCCCGCGATGCCGAATGGAAAGTGCGCGTGGCGCGTCGCCTTATCGCCGAACTGACGCAGAAGTGGGGAATCAAGACTGGCGATATCTTGATTGATTGTCTGACCTTTCCTATTGCAACAGGGCAAGAGGAAACTCGACGAGACGGCATCGAGACCCTCAATGCTATCCGAGCGATCAAAGCGGAATTCCCAGAAATAAATACCACACTTGGTGTAAGCAATGTTTCCTTTGGTCTTAACCCTGCAGCCCGGGTGGTTCTCAATTCGGTATTTCTGCACGAAGCCGTTGCGGCAGGGATGGATTCGGCCATCGTCCATCCGTCGAAAATCACTCCAATGGCGCGCATCGATGATCGTCAACGCGAGGTGGCACTGGACCTGATTTATGATCGACGCAGATTTGAAGAAGGGCAGTGCGTGTACGACCCACTCTCGCTCTTTCTTGAGCTCTTTGAAGGAGTTGAAATTGCATCATCGCGCTTAACGCGCGCAGCTGAATTATCCGCACTACCACTTACCCAACGCCTTACCCGTCGAATCATTGATGGAGAGAAGGTAGGGCTTGAAGCGGATCTGCAAACTGCCGTGGAAGAGGGACTTAAACCTTTGGACATCATCAACACCTTTCTCTTGGAAGGCATGAAGGTCGTGGGCGAGCTCTTTGGGAAAGGGGAGATGCAACTTCCCTTTGTTTTGCAAAGTGCCGAAGTTATGAAAACGGCCGTAGCCTACCTCGAGCCCTTTATGGAGAAATCAGGTGCCGATGGGCGAGGCGTGATGGTTCTAGCAACGGTTCGTGGCGATGTTCACGATATTGGAAAAAATCTAGTTGATATTATTCTCTCCAACAACGGCTACAAAGTGGTAAATATTGGAATCAAGCAGACCATCAACCAGATTATTGACGCGGCCAGTGACTCCAACGCCGATGCTATCGGCATGAGTGGATTGCTGGTGAAATCGACAGTAATCATGAGAGAGAATTTGGAAGAAATTGCATCCCGTGGACTTGATCAGAAATGGCCCATTGTTCTGGGCGGCGCGGCCCTGACAAGAGCGTATGTAGAGCAAGACCTCGCCAACAACTTCCCTGGGCAGGTGCGATATGCACGGGATGCTTTTGAAGGTCTGCGGTTAATGGACACGATCATGGCGATCAAACGCGGAGAGCCCGGTGCGGCTTTGCCTCCCCTTCGAGAGCGGCGAGTTCGTGCCCAGACTCCCAAAGATGCGGTTATAGAGATTGATACCCAGCGAAGTGATGTGGCTAGCAATATCGATATTCCCAAACCTCCATTTTGGGGAAGTCGTATCATAAAAGGTGTTCCGCTTGCCGAATATGCCGGAATGTTGGATGAACGGGCCTTGTTCGTTGGACAGTGGGGGTTGAAAGGTGCGCGCGGCGAATACGAGGCCATGGCCGAGAGTGAAGGACGACCTCGACTTCGAGCATTGCTAAACGCCTCCTTATCGCAAGGCTGGCTCAATGCCGCGGTAGTTTATGGATATTTTCCATGCGTGAGCGAAGGCAACGATCTGATTATTTTGCACCATGAGGGAACGCATGAAGGAGAAGAACGCACGCGCTTCACTTTTCCTCGTCAATCTCGCGATAGGCGATTGTGTATCAGTGACTACTTTGCCGCCAAAGATTCCGGGCGCACTGATGTGGCCGCGTTCCACATTGTCACCATGGGATCCGCTGTCAGCCAAGCCACTGGAAAATTATTCGCCGCCAATCAATATCGAGAGTATCTCGAGCTTCACGGCCTGTCGGTGCAATTGACCGAAGCTTTAGCCGAGCATTGGCATGGGCGAATTCGAGAAGAACTTGATTATCGTCAGGAAGATGCGCCAGAACTTCAGGCGATTCTAGATCAGGGCTATCGAGGATCTCGCTATTCATTTGGCTATCCAGCGTGTCCTGATTTGGAGCAACAGGTTCAGCTCTGCCAACTGCTGGAACCAGAACGAATCGGAGTCGAGCTTTCCGAAGAGTTTCAATTACATCCCGAGCAATCCACCTCAGCAATAATTGTGCATCACCCCGAAGCTAAATATTTCAATGCGAACTAGGTCGACGAAGTAGTGAATGATTTTTTCGCGGCCGTGCTCTTTGACATGGATGGAACGCTCGTGGATACCGAGCCGATGTGGCTGGCATCGGAGACCGAGCTCATGGCCCGTTACGGCTATAAATGGACCGCGATCGATCAGGCCAACTGCTTGGGCGGACCACTCGATCGCGTCGGAGAATATATGTTTGACCTCGCGGGAAAAGTTGAATCTCCCGAGTACTTCACGCAGACTCTGATCTCGCTAACTCGGACGCACTTAAGACACGGCGCGGCATTCATGGACGGCGCCCAGGAACTTATCTCACTTTGCCAAAGTATGAATCTGCCAATTGCCCTTGTATCGGCAAGCCCGCGAGTCCTAGTGGATGCAGTGCTCGATAATGTTGAAGGTCGCAATTTTGTGGTTACGATTTCTGCCGATGATGTCGCAAACGTCAAACCAGATCCAGAGGGATACCTCGCCGCAGCCAAAGCTCTTAGCGTTGCAATTGAGGAATGCTTAATACTGGAAGATTCCGCGACCGGTGTTACAGCTGCACATGCCAGCGGGGCAATGGTAGTTGCGATTCCCCACCTGGTTCCTATCACAGCAGGCGATCGCATTCGAGTTGTTTCCTCAGTAGCGGACTTATCTCGCTGGCGACTCCAAGAACTCTATCTAGATTTTACTTCTTAATCATTAAATGCCGGGCATATGTTTTTAAATGAACACCAGTCACAGAGCCTGGAAGGCTTTGGAGTCCACTTATCATCCTTAATTGCTTCCCTGATATCTCCAGCAATACGACGAAGCATCGTTTCCGTGGAGAGAAGATCAGATTCAGTAGGAGAATTTCGCAGAAGTTGCGCACTCCCCAAATAGATCAATTGGAGTAATTTCGGCACAACTCCATAATTCCGCCAGTAAATGAGGGCATAGATTCGGAGTTGAACGAGTGCCTTTTCCTCCCACGCAGGCTTTGGGGCTTTACCCGTCTTGTAATCAATAATTCGCACTTCGCCAGTCTGGGCAATATCTAGCCGGTCAACATAACCATGCAGATATGTTTTCGCATCCAAATCAAGTTCAAGATGCAGTTCTCGATGAGAAGGTTCAAATGAGTTTGGTTCTTCCAGAAGAAAATAGTTGTCGAGAAGTGATGACGCCCTATCAAACCACTCCTTGGTATCAACGACTAACGCATTCAGCCCTGGTTTTGCATCGATTTGCTCCTGCCAAAGAAGCGGTAGAAGTTCCTTGGCTTTCTCAATTGTTCTAACGGGAGTGGGGGAGTCGAAAAGAACCTCTAGAACGCTGTGTACCAAGGTGCCGCGCTCCGCATCCAAACTTATGGCTTCGGGCAACTGATCGATTGCGCGATACTTGTAGAGTTGCGGACAATTCGTGAAGTCGTTAATGCGGCTGGGCGAAATCCTGATTTTGCTCATAGAGGGCAAGATACTCTCCCAGAGTAGGGCGATCGCCTCTAAGATGCTCCCGTGTCTACTCCTGGATATTTCGCCGCGGGCGACCGCATTCAACTTACCGATGCAAAAGGCAAATTATACAGTTTCATCATAGTTCCCGATAAAGAGTGGCACACTCACAAGGGATGGATCACTCATAACGATTTAATTGGAATGCCGGAGGGTTCGGTTGTCGAGACCACCGCAGGATTGAAATTCACTGCCTTTATACCGCTGCTATCGGATTATGTTCTCTCAATGCCTCGTGGCGCCACCATCGTGTACCCCAAGGATGCTGCTCTCATCGTTGGATTTGCCGACATCTATCCCGGTGCACGCGTGCTCGAAGCAGGAGTGGGAAGTGGAGCTCTGACAATTTCGCTTCTTCGAGCTGTTGGGCATTCCGGATTTGTTCATTCGCTGGAGCGACGAGCTGATTTCGCGGAAAATGCCCGATCAAATGTTACAGATTACTTTGGAGGGGCCCCGACCAACTGGAAAGTGGAAGTGGGATCGGTGCAGGATCAAATCTTCGAGGGCAGCTTTGATCGGGTCATCCTCGACATGCTGGCACCATGGGAATGCGTCGCTCTCGCTGCGCAGGTACTAAGACCTGGCGGTGTATTCCTGGCATATGTCGCAACTACTACGCAACTTTCAGTTACCGCGCAAGCATTAAAAGACGACGGCCACTTCACTGAACCCGAAAGTTGCGAATCACTGGTCCGAGGCTGGCACCACGAGGGCCTGGCTGTTAGACCGCAGCACCGCATGATTGGCCACACAGGTTTCTTGATCCAATCTCGGCGCATGGCACCGGGCGTAAATGTCTTAGCTCGTCGACGACGACCAGCCAAAGGAGGTTACGATGGCATCGCGCAAGAATGAAAGGTTGATTAATTTAACAATTGCTTTGCTGGCCACCAGACGCTACTTAACGAAATCGGAGATCTTTCGCACCATTGAAGGCTATGAAGGTTCATCCGAAGCCTGCGAGCGCATGTTTGAGCGCGATAAAGACGATTTGCGACGGATCGGAATCCTCATTGAAGTGCGCGGTGTCGATCCTGGATTCGAAGACGAGCATGGCTATCGGATCCGCCCCGAAACATATGTTCTCAATCTAGGAGAGTTAAACGGTAGTGAAATTGCACTTTTATCGCTAGCGGCGGAAGCTTGGCGGGGCGCTGCCCTGGCAGAACCAGCTCAGAGCGCCCTCGTTAAATTGAGATCGCTGGGGATTGGATCGGATTTTGATGGCCTTCCCAATCTTTCACCTAGACTCAATGTATCTTCACCAAATTTCATCCCTCTGACGCGTGCCATTGCCGATCAAAACACCGTTACGTTCAAGTATCTTTCCGCTCAATTGCTGGAGGAGGACCGCATCGTTAATCCATTAGGTTTAGGAAGCCGACACGGTAACTGGTATTTGGTCGCCTTCGACAAAGTGAGAGCCGATATCCGAACTTTTCGCCTAGATCGCATCGTGGGCTCCGTAGAAATTGTTAGCAAGAAGGACGCTTTTGAAACCGATCCCAAGTTTGATGTACTTCGGTTCCTCGATACGGCCCTTTTTGAGAATCGTGATGTCGCCGAAGTATCCATTCGAGTAGGAAGAGGGCATGCACTAAGAGCAGATGCCCAGGTCCTATCTTCGGACGAAGAATTTGATCTCTGCCAGATACCTTATGCCGTTGAGTCGAGCTTTATTGATTCCATTCTCTGGCATGGCGAAGATGTAATCGTGCATCGACCCATTGCTCTAAGAGAGAAGATTGTGCAAAGACTCGAAAAACTGGTGTCTGCCCATGAATAAGGCCGCACAGAACTCCGGACTCGAACGTACAGAACGACTCCTCGACCTTGTTCCCTATGTGGCAACACATCAGGGGATACCACTTGAAGAATTAGCTCACGAGTTCTCTTTAACGACCGCCCAACTCACCGAAGATCTTACGACGCTGTGGATGTGCGGCCTGCCTGGCTACACCGCTTTAGAATTGATGGATCTCTCCTTTGATACAGGTTTCGTGAGCATTTCGAATGCGGAAACGTTGGCTAGGCCACGCATGTTAAATCGCGATGAGGTTCTGGCACTTATATTGGGACTTCAAACCTTGAGTGAAGACTCAGTTCTAACTAACCCGCAATTGATAGCAACTATCACGCAACTTATTTCTAAACTAGTGCAATTGCTTGACGCAAAGATTCAAGGACGAGTCCAGTCTGGGACTTCGGCCCTGGCACAGGAGCGCGGAATTATCGAAAGGGCTATTGTCTCGCGAGGGGCCGTGGATATCGCTTATTACTCCATCGCCCGTGATGAGATATCGAACCGGATAATTCACCCATTGGAGTTCTCCACCTCCAGAGATAATGACTATGTCCTTGCATATTGCGAGTTAACGACGAGTTACCGCACTTTCAGGTTGGATCGAATAAAACAGGCGCAGGCCATTGAGTCTCAAGAAGAAATTGTAGCTTCCGGCTCTTCAGCACGAGATTCTGAGAAACTGCTGATCACCGTGAAAATGAATTCACGTTTGCGAGACGTGGCCGAGCGGTTCAATCTCGAAGTGAGCCCTGCGGGTGGGGCCACTTCCACAAGGCTCGAAGTGGAGACTTTCAGCGCAGATTGGGCGATACGCGAGATTGTAAGTTTTGGCGGGGATGTTGATTTGGAATCACCCGCCGAATTGCGGACCTCACTTCAGGAGAGGGCCAGACGGGCACTCAGCGGCTATCAAGCCTGAGACTTATACAGAAGAGTCCTTACTAAGGTAGCGTTACGTCCTATTGATCCGATCGATACTAAGAACCGGGAGATTATTGCGATGTTCCTGAAAGAACCTAGCCACATTCTGATCATACTGCTCGTTCTCGTCGTACTCTTTGGCGCTCGGCGCCTCCCGGATTCCGCACGCTCCCTAGCCAAATCCTTACGCATTTTTAAGAGCGAAATGAAAGAAATCAATAAGGACGAAAAGAAGGCTGAAGACGAAGGCGGCTCGGAGAAATAATTTCCATGGCGGCCACCACTTCGGGCGGCCGGATGCCGCTATTTGAACATTTGCGCGAACTCAGGCGCAGAGTTGTGCGTTCTTCCATAATTATTCTGATGGCTTCAGGAATTGGATGGTACTTTTATAACCAGATAATCACAACGTTGGCTCGCCCAGTCTGCGATCTGAAGCAGGCTAAGGCATCACAATCGGCGCGGTGCGGGGCTCTGTACATAAATGGTGTTCTCGGCCCGCTTAATCTACAAATAAAGGTGGCCCTCCTTACCGGGTTAATTATTTCTGCACCATTGTGGCTCTACCAATTGTGGGCATTTATATCGCCAGCCATGCACAAGAAAGAGAAGCGTTACTCCATTGCTTTCCTCGCGATTGCCACTCCTTTCTTCGCCGGCGGTGCAACACTTGGGTATCTAATCCTGCCCATGGCCATCAAAGTCCTATTTGGATTCACCCCGCATGCGCTGGCGAATTTAGTGCGCTTCGATGACTATCTAGATTTTGTGCTTCGAATCATTCTGCTCTTTGGGTTGGCATTTGAGTTACCGATCTTTCTGGTCGGCCTCAATCTCATCGGTTTTATCTCGGGTCGAGCTATTTTGCGACCGTGGCGAGTCTGGATTTTTGGCATTACCGTCTTCACCGCCGCCTTCACCCCGACGGGCGACCCACTAACCATGGCTCTCCTGGCAGTGCCACTCTGTGCATTTTACTTTATAGCCGGTGGAATCGCACTAGTGGTCGATAAACGCAGAGCTAAACGAACCCTTGCCGAAGGCATGGATTCCTAATGTGGGGGATCGTCATCAACCCCATATCCGGACGGGGCAAAGGTGCCCTTTTCGGACGTCGCGCCATGGATTTTTTCGACAGCCACGGCATCCCTTACCGAATGATCACAGGAGCATCATCTGAACACACCAGTCATAATCTCACGAATTTTCTAGCGCAAGAAAAACACTGCGAAGGAATTGTTGCCGTCGGTGGCGATGGACTTGTTCATCTGGTGCTACAACACGTGGCCAATACCGTCACACCATTGGCCGTAATACCGGCTGGAACTGGAAATGATTTTTGCAGAACTCTTGGTTGGCCGTTGGAGGATATTGAGCACATTCTTGAAACGGCTATTCGGAAACCTCCTTCACATGTCGATCTGGGGATCGTCGACGGCGAGTGGTTCGGGGCGATTTTATCGACCGGGTTCGACTCATTGGTCAATGAACGAGCGAATATTATGAAATGGCCGACTGGTCCGTCCAAATACAACGTGGCCATGCTGCTCGAATTATTCGGCTTCAAACCCAGACACTATGAAATCGAAATTGATGGCAAAATCTTTTCAACCAAAGCAATGCTCATCGCCATCGGCAACGGAAAGTCCTACGGTGGCGGCATGAAGGTCTGTCCTGGTGCTGACTTGGCAGATGACTTGCTCGATGTAATGGTCCTAAGTCCTATTTCCAAACTGGAATTCTTGCGCGTATTTCCCAAGGTCTACGCCGGTACACACGTTAAACACCGTGCCGTAAAGATCTTGCGCGGAAAAAGGGTTCGGATTGATTCCAACGCAATTGCTTATGCAGATGGGGAGCGCATAGGCGCCTTGCCCGTTCAGGCCGAGTCGGTACCTTCGGCTCTACTTACCTGGCTCCCATGACAACGCCTGCGCAAAAGTACGCAGAATCATCGCAGAAGAGAGCCTTTGCACTAACGACTGAGTTCTCCAATTCGTTCGATTTTCCTTTTGATCCGTTTCAGATTCAAGCTTGCAGAGCGGTCGAATCGGGCAAAGGTGTGCTCGTGGCTGCACCGACGGGAGCAGGCAAAACGGTAATTGGCGAATTCGCCGCATTTATGGCGCTTCACACTAGTCGAAAATGTTTCTACACCACTCCAATTAAGGCCCTGTCGAATCAGAAATACCAGGAGTTCGTCGCCAGGTTCGGAACTGATCGGGTGGGACTACTCACTGGCGACACCAGCATCAACGGTGGTGCCGACATTTTGGTGATGACCACCGAAGTGCTTCGAAACATGCTCTATGCCGGTTCAAGCACGCTGGCGACTCTCGGCTTTGTCGTAATGGATGAGGTGCACTATTTAGCCGACAAGTTCCGCGGCGCCGTGTGGGAAGAGGTTCTCATCCACCTTATGGAAAGTGTCCAAGTTGTTTCACTGTCGGCTACGGTTTCAAATGCCGAGGAGTTCGGAGAATGGCTACAAGTGGTCCGCGGGGACACTGAAGTTATTGTGAGCGAGATCCGACCCGTTCCGTTATATCAGCACGTTCTCATTGATAACGGTCTAATCGATCTCTTTGTCGAAAACGGACGGGTCAATCCAGAGATTCTAAGACGCGAACGTGAGGCACTTCGTCGTGTTCGTTCACCGCGAGAGCGTGGACAGAGGCGAGATTGGGCAGATGGTGGCCACCGTCTTTCGCGCGCAGAAATCATCGAGAAATTACAACGAGAGAGCATGCTTCCGGCCATTACTTTTATATTCTCTCGCCTTGGTTGTGATTCGGCGGTTCGACAGTGTTTGAGCGCCGGAGTAAGGCTCACCTCTTCGCAGGAGAGAGCCGAGATACGTGCAACTGCCTTGAAATACACCGAGAATATTGCCCAAGATGACCTGGACACCCTCGGGTTCAGCGAATGGTTGGCTGGACTAGAAAGAGGAGTCGCCGCGCACCACGCTGGGCTACTGCCAAGTTTCAAGAGCGCGGTTGAGGATCTTTTTCAAAAAGGATTGCTCAAGGCAATATTTGCTACCGAAACTTTGGCCCTTGGAATTAACATGCCCGCTCGAACCGTGGTACTTGAAAAACTCGTTAAATGGAATGGCGAAGCACACGTAGCGATTACTCCGGGGGAGTACACGCAGCTAACGGGCAGAGCCGGTCGGCGCGGAATCGACATTGAGGGAAACGCCGTAGTGCAATGGTCTCCGACGGTAGATTCGGCAACCGCCGCTGGCCTGGCTTCAACCCGGACCTACCCCCTGCGATATTCATTTACTCCTCCTTACAATATGGCGCTAAATCTTATTTCTCGATTTGGTCGCGAACGCGCTCGAGGATCCCTCGAGTCCTCTTTTGCCCAGTTTCAGGCCGACCGTGCCGTAATTGGCTTGACTAAACAGATACACAAAAATGAACAGGCTACTGCCGACTTCACGGAAAGCGCACGGTGCCACCTGGGAGATTTTGAAGCCTATGCCGCCGTTCGCCGTGAAATAAAGGCCACCGAGACGCTTCTGTCGCACCGTCAAGCAAAGCGTGGCTTTGATCCCAAAGCGCGCGCGCATATGGAGTCAGAATTAGTGGGGCTTCGAAAAGGATTACGCGTCCATCCCTGTCATTCATGCAGCGATCGCGAAACCCACGCTCGTCAATCCGAGCGCGCCGATCGATTGCGGCGAGAGAATGTCGGGCTGTTATCTAGAGTGGAAAATAGAACTCACGTGATTGCCCGAACCTTCGACCACATTTGTGATGTACTCACCGAACTCGAATACATAGCGGGCGAAAAGACTCTTGCGCAGGGACAGATCCTGGCCAAGATCTACACAGAATCAGACCTCTTGCTCACTGAGGCAATTCGAGAAGATCTCTTTGACCATCTCTCGGCTTCAGAACTTTTTAGCGCGGTCTCCAGCGTCATCTTCCAAGGGAGGGGCTCACAAAATCAGGCGCCCCGCATTCCGACAGGTAGCGTGCAGAGCGCTTTAGCCGAAATTATTCGGCTATGGGCCAAATTGGAAGTCATTGAGAAAGCCCACAATGTGACAACACAGCGAGAGCCAGATTTTGGATTCTGCTGGATCTCATTTCGTTGGGCCAACGGTCATTCACTAAATAGTGTCTTGAAAGATTCCGATCTTTCCGTAGGGGATTTTGTTCGCTCCACGAAACAACTCATCGATTTGTTACAGCAAATCTCTGTGGCAAGTGAGAAACTTCGTCCCAAATGTCTTGAGGCTATGAAGAAGTTAGATCGTGGAGTTGTTGCCTACTTTGCAGGTGAAGCATGACATTAATGCTGTTGGACAGCGCTTCTCTCTGGTACCGCGCTTACTACGGAATGCCCGACACTTTGGTGGCTCCAGATGGGATGCCGGTCAATGCAATACGCGGTTACCTCGACATGACGGCGCGACTGCTAACAATGTATCAACCCAACCGGTTGGTCGCATGCATTGAGGGCGATTGGAGACCAAGTTGGCGCGTGTCCCTCTTCCCCGGTTATAAGGCCAATCGGGTGGAGGAGGGGAGTGAAAATGGCGAAGAAGAACCCGACACATTGACTCCCCAAATTCCCATTCTTCTCGACCTCATTGAAGCCTTCGGAATCACAGTCATTGGTATTGATGATTATGAAGCCGATGATGTCATGGCCTCATATGCGGTGCAGCATGAAGGACCAGTGCGGATTGTCACTG
>JBBRSY010000048.1:0-12278 GCA_038244965.1 Candidatus Nanopelagicales bacterium
AACAGCACTACTTGGCGATTTAGTTTGCGTAGGGGTGTTACCTTCTCCAACGGAGAGCCATTCAACGCCGATGCTGTACTGGCAAATATCAATTTCTTAATCAGCCCAGATGGTCGCAAGACTGTTATTGGTTCAACGGAGCTACCAGACATCACTGGAGCTAAGAAGATTAGCCAGTACGTGATTGATATCTCGAGTAAAACCACGGACGCCATTTTGCCTGCAAAACTGGCTGCGCTTTATATAGTGGCACCGAAGGCCTGGGCGAGTGCGGGACAAGATATAGTCACACAAGCCCCAATCGGGACTGGACCCTTTAAAGTTGATTCAATTTCGACAACGCGAATTGAACTATCAGCATTCAAGAATTCTTGGCGTTCACCTAAGGCCGATAAATTAGTTATCATCCCCTTAGCCGATGCTGCATCTCGTTTACAGGCCCTTCTTTCTGGTCAGGTAAATATGGTTGCTGGAATTACGCCAGATCAAATTGCGGCTGCAAAGGCAGCCAAAGCAACCGTTATTTCTGTTGCTGCCCCTCAGGTAATGTCCCTAGCATTCAATGTGGTTAAAGGCGGCCCAGTGGCGGATATACGTGTGCGTCAAGCACTCAACTATGCCGTGGATAAAAAGGCCATTGCTCGTAGCTTGCTAGCTGGAGTGGGTAAGCCTGCAACACAAGGCACTACGCCTTCAGTTCTGGGTTATAACCCGGAAGTTAAGGGCTATCCATACGATCCTGCTAAGGCAAAGCAACTACTAGCAGCGGCTGGGTTTGCCAATGGCCTGACAATATCAGCCGATATCACAGTTGGCTCATTCCCATCGGATAACTTGATCTATCAAGCCGTTAAGTCAGACTTAGCCAAAGTGGGCGTGACTCTGAACTACACCACGATTTCCTTCGCCCAGTGGTTACCGCAATACAACGCTAATAGTTGGAAGGGCGAAGCCTTTGGACTTTCTTGGAACTCAGCGCCCCGAGGTGATGCTTCACGTCCATATGCAATATTTGTCTGTAAGCCGGTTGCTCCTTTCTACTGCAATGCAGATGAAGATGCCTTAATTAAGAGTGCTTCACTCGAACTGAACGCCACAAAGCGTTTGGCAATCTTAAAAGATGTTGCAACGAAGGTGACTGCTAGCGCTCCTGCACTCTACATAGTCGAGCAGATTGACCTGTACGCCCTAGGTAAAGGCTTAAAAGGCTTCTCTGTGAATAACCGCGCCATCGCATACGAAAAAATTACCGTCCAATAGAGAACTGGTCTGACAACGTATTGTTGCTCAACCATGACAGTTAGGAATGTAAGCCGGGCTCTCCCCACGAGCCCGGCTTACATATCTGAAAGGAACAGATTTTGGAACAAAGATTGAAAGCGGTCGGCTCTCGGCTACTTCAGTTGGTTGTATTGCTCGGAATCATTTCAACGACGCTTTTCTTCCTGCTTCGCCTATCGGGTGACCCTGCGATATTGCTAGCGGGTCAGGGCGCAAGTCCGAAAACAATTGCTGCTATTCGATCAGATTATGGATTTGATAAGCCTCTATTTGAGCAGTATCTAATATTCATCTGGAATATCCTGCGTCTCAATTTCGGTCACTCTCTGGTAAATTCTCAGCCAGCTTTGGGATTTGTTCTTAGATACCTACCTTCAACTTTGCACCTTACTTTTCTGGCAATCCTATTTAATTCTTTAGTTGCTATTCCTGCGGGGGTCTGGCTGGGGGCGAAGCCAACACAACTGCGACGTCGCGTATTGAGTACCGTCGTTAGCGTGGCGCAAGGGACTCCTGCTTATGTAATTGGACTCCTACTAATTCAGATATTTTCAGTCTGGTTAGGTTGGCTGCCATCTATTGCTGGAACCGGAACGTGGTCTTGGGTACTGCCTACCGCCACTTTGTCTTTCGCGCTCGCGCCAAACTTGATCAGAATTGTGGCAGCAAATATTGAAGATACAACTCGACAAGACTATTTCAGAACAGCCAAAGCAAATGGGGCAACACCTCGAGTGCTATTAATGAGACATTCACTGCCGAATGCTCTTTTGGCGACAACCTCTTTGATCGGAGCACAATTCGCATTTCTACTTTCTGGCGCGTTAATTACTGAATATATCTTCGCATGGCCAGGACTGGGATTAATTTTGGTTCAATCTATTACTAACCTTGATTTCCCTACGATTCAAGCAACCGTTTTCGTCGTTGCCTATCTAGTCTTTTTTGTGAATTTGATAATGGAACAAGTATTTAGAATTGCGGATCCTAGACTGAGGCGTAGCCAGTTATGAAGAAAATGGTCGTTTTGCCAATCACTAGGCGCGTATTTCCTCGAAAGAGTAAAAGTTCTCCATTGCCCCTGAAGATTGGCGCTTCAATACTTGGGTTGCTTTTCATAATCGCGCTTTTCCAACCATTGTTTTACCGGGTAGATCCAACGTTTTCGGATCTAATGCTGCGCTTGCAATCGCCGACTCTAAGGGGAGCATGGCTAGGCACAGATGCGTTAGGGCAGGATGTCTACTCTCGCGTAATTGCAGGCTTCAGATGGTCACTTGGCATTGGAACTATCGGAACACTAATAGGTGGATCTATTGGTATTAGTTTGGGTATAAGTGCGGCCTGGAATCGTAAACGCCTTCGCACCATCTTGAGCCGCGTGATTGATATCGGAATTTCTTTTCCTTATCTGATTATTGCAGTCTCCATTGTGACTGTTATCGGTCGTGGCTTTTGGCCCTTGGCTTTAACCCTTGGGTTGGTGTCTTGGCCCACAATTGCACGCGTCGTATATGCCGAAACTTTAACCTTACGGGAACGTGAATATGTGACAGCGGCACGTCTATTTGGGATCGGAAGTGTTCGTTCGATTTTCACTCACATTCTGCCGGCACTGCGACCTACCCTTCAAGTCATTGCTGCATTTACTTTTGCCGAACTTCTTATTGCTGAAAGTGGACTTTCCTTCTTAGGACTTGGGGCGCCTCTCGGTACTCCTACTTGGGGAAATATGCTCAATGACAGTCGCGCATACATGGCAATGGCCCCGTGGATGATGTTTGCTCCAGTAACAGCAATCATTGTCACAATTTTCGCCGCGAATTTGCTAGGTGAGGGGCTAAATGCTCGAGAGCAAGCCAGAAGTCAACGAGTCTCTCAATGAAAAAGGTCATCGAAGTGAAGAATTTGCAGGTAAGTTTTCCAACTCCTATTGGCTATTCAGCGGTAGTTCGCGGAATCAATCTCACCATTCATCCGGGCGAGCGAGTTGGAATTGTAGGTGAGTCAGGTTCTGGAAAGACCATGCTTGGTTTGAGCATGTTGGGCATTCAGCCAAACTCTGCCAAAGTTTCAGGCAATGTATTTATTGGCGATATCGACATGGCGAATACATCAGATGCGATAGCTCGAAAATTGCGTGGAAATTACATTTCCATGGTTTTCCAGGAACCATTGACCGCATTGAATCCTGTTCGAACTATCTTAAGTCAGCTCTCCGAATCATTCAGACGCCACAATGGAAGTAGCAAAAAGGATGCTGAAATTAGGGTCCTAGAGATACTTACTTCCGTCGGAATCCCGGTTCCAAAGGAGCGAATGAAGGCATACCCTCATCAATTATCTGGCGGGTTGAGGCAACGTGTCATGATTGCCTTAGCGCTTATTAATAAGCCGGATTTAGTTGTGGCAGACGAACCGACCACGGCCTTGGATACAACAATTCAAGCGCAGATTCTGGACCTGCTACGAAGCGGCATGGGTGAAGCTGCCCTGATGCTAATTACCCATGATTTGGCGGTAGCCGCTGATGTCTGCAATCGCATTGTGGTGATGTACGCGGGCAATATAGTCGAACAAGGTCCTGTGGCCGAAATGCTGAGTAACCCGAGGCATCCCTATACCAGAGGTCTTCTATCTGCGATTCCGAAGTTTGATCAAGCAAGACCACCTTTAAACCCGATTCCCGGCTCCCCTCCAACAATCACCGAAGTCGTCCCTGGTTGCCGATTTGCATCAAGATGTTCATATGCTGATGCGCAATGTACTTCATCCGAGCCAATATTTGCCAACAATATCGCCTGCTTCCATCCAGTGACTGGACCTATAGAGTGACTTCATTGCATACGATTTTGAGTGCCGTTGATCTCTCCGTAACTTTCAAGGTACCGGCCGGATCACTACATGCCGTTGACTCGGTAAATTTCCATGTAGATAGTGGTGAAACCGTGGCAATAGTTGGTGAATCCGGATCTGGAAAGACGACTCTAGCTCTATCGTTGATGAGAAGTAACTTACCAACTTCAGGACATATTTTCTTCGAAGATCAAGATATCACTCACCTTTCGGAGAAGGCACTAAAAGATTTTCGCAAGAAAGTGCAGATGGTATTCCAAGACCCATATTCAAGTTTGGACCCACGTATGACAATTGGCCAAGTCATAGGTGAACCACTTAGGGCACATTTCAATTTGTCCGTGCGCGAGCGCAATGAACAGGCTGCCGAACTTTTGGTTTCCGTTGGCCTAAGCGCCGACCTTTTGAACCGTCGAGCCAGCCAATTTTCGGGTGGTCAGAGACAGCGCGTCGCAATCGCAAGGGCGCTGGCATTAGGCCCGAAGGTTTTAGTTGCAGATGAGCCGGTATCTGCCCTCGATGTATCGACACAAGCGCAGATTGTTAATCTATTACAAAGTATTCAAGAGGAACGAAATATCTCTTACGTTCTTGTTTCACATGATCTTCGCCTGGTCTACCACTTAGCGACGCGGGTGGTTGTAATGTACTTAGGAAAAGTTGTGGAAGAGGGCGCGTGCGATGACGTTGTAGCGAATCCGCAACACCCATATACCGCGGCATTACTCTCTGCAGTTCCGGCGCTGGATGAAGCATCGCGCAGAGACCGTATCGTTTTGAGTGGAGTACCGCCTTCACCAATCGCTCGGCCAACCGGGTGTTCTTTCCATCCCAGATGTCCAATCTCCCGACCAAGATGCAGTAGTGAGACTCCAGAACTTAAACAGCTACTCGATGGCCGAAAGGTTGCTTGCTTCTACCCCGGGGAATTGCAACCTCATGTCAGATTTACAACTTCTAAATAGGAGAGTGAAATGAGCCGACCCTTCATTGAATTCATACAATCTCAACAGTTACCGTGGGATACGAAGGGATACATAACTAATTTCCGACCTGGACTACTGGTTCGAGAATTGAGTTTAGATAACGAAAGTGGTGGCTGTTCGTTATTGATCAAGTATCCAGAGAACTATTTGAATGTGGGTAGCCATTACCTGACGGCGGATGAAGAATTCTTTGTGATTGAAGGAGAAATTTGTGTTGATGGACAGAAGTATGGTCGCTACAACTACGGCCATTTCCCGAAAGGGATGCAGACTGAAAGTATTTCGAGCATTGGCGCCATTGTCCTAACTTTTTTTGATGTAAGGCCAGAATCAATTGTCGCGGACTCGGATAGTTCAGATTTGCAGCGCGAACGCGTGATTGTGCACATTGATGCCATGGAGAACGAATGGGGCGGAAACTTCAATCCAGATTTCCCGCCAGGTGCCGGACGTAAATGGATGCGTCGAGATCCAGTCACCCAGGATGAGACCTGGGTATTGGGCACAATGCCACTTCGATATGGAATGCGCTCTGAGAAGCATCCAGTCGTAGAAGAGGCATACTTATTATCCGGTGAACTGGTTGGCCACCTTGGGGTAATGACCCCAGGTGCCTACTTCTGGCGACCACCCGAAGAGCCTCATGGTCCATTTGGTTCGATGACCGGAAATCTCTATCTTTTTAGAACAGTGGGTGGTCCACTCAGCACGGTATATGAACCAGATTCTCGTGAATTCAACTGGGCACCCAAGCATGATCCCATATTGCCGGCCGAACTTGCCGTGCTCCCTCCATACGAGGGTTGTGTCTGCCAAGCCTATTGAGTCTAAATTACAGATAAGGAAATGAGGAGACAGATGCGTGATATCGAAGAGATGTTAACTTTAGATGAGCGGTCCAGCGCTGATTTCATTCTCTCGTTACGAAAACAATGGGCCGCCACTGTTTATCCGGCTTTTATTGCAGAGTATGAGAACTCCGGCGAGAAGGATTCCTCACCACAAGAAGGAGAGAAGATACTCAAGAAATTATCCCTGTATTCGTGGTTTAGCCACATCGAGCGAATTGGTCAGAAAATGATGTGGCGCTTGGGTAGTGATGTTGTCCTCAGGTGTAGCGATGAACTGTTATCTCAGATCGATTCCGTCCCCGCTCTTGGCAAGGGTTCGCTCAAACTAGATCCAAATCTAGCGCTACCTAAGTGGTACACCGATACCGATATCCATATGCAGCCAGGGAGTTTTTACTCAAACGATCTATCTGGATACGTTTATCAATTCGGCGCCAGAATTGTGATGTTACGGGATAACGATGGTTATAAATTCCACAAGTTATTTGCCAATACGGCGCTTCCAGATTTGCCGGAAAGAGCACGCATACTCGATATCGCATGTGGTTTTGGTAAGAGCACGCGACCACTAGTATCAAGATATCCAGGTGCAGAAGTTATCGGAATAGATTTGGCTGCCCCAGGTTTAAAATTGGCTCACGCGGAAGCAGAGGCCGAAGGTTTACCTATCCATTTCCGGCAAGAGGATTGTCGGAAGGTAGACCTACCTGATAGCTCGGTAGATCTTGTAACGGGTACAATGATTTTGCACGAAATGCCTCAGCAAGCAATCATCGAATCTATCGAAGAGGCGGCTCGACTTTTGAAGCCCGGTGGGATGATTAGATTCTTAGAATTCCAACCCACTGGTGACCCAGTCCGCGATGCCACCGTCTATGAACATGCCGAGCGAAATAATGAACCATTTTTCAGAGATCTATTTGCAACCGATCTCATAGCAGTCTGCAAAAGAGTAGGCCTATCTGATGCCAAGTGGATAGCCTTCGATGAGCGAGTAGAAGGGCTACGCCCGCAAGGCTGGCCTGAACGTTTGGATTGGCATTTCCCATGGTGCGTTTTACAAGCAACGAAGGAGGCGTGATGTCTACGGAATTCGATTTTTTTGATAATCCTCTTGTTTCCAAGTTATTCGATTTGGTTCTTGAGCTTGGAATGGATTTACACGTCGCAAGTACGCGTATTCATGTACTGGAGATGCAACTCGTCCGCAATGGTGCGCTCAAGCCAGGGGGGCTAGATGCTTTCCACCCAACGCAAGCGGAGAAAGTTATCTTGGACGGTAACCGTGATGAGCTTATGGGTCGCTTGATGCGCATTATCACTGAAGTAGGTCCAGCTGAGCAACCCCTTCGCAAACAATGGGATGAAGCAATCGCCAAGCAAACTAAGGTACAAGGTAGCCATTAGATTGCGGATTGGATTACCTCTCCATCGGAAGGAGCATGGATATTAGCAATTCACAGCTGATTTACGCCGCCGCTGTCATCACCATGAATGATAAGTCCGAAATATTTGCGCCTGGCTACTTACGCATTCGCGATAATCTAATTACTGAAGTTGGACCTGGCAGGCCCGAAGTCATGGCGGGTGAAACCCTTCATGATTTTTCAGATGATGTGTTACTTCCCTCCTTTGTCAATACCCACCATCACATCGCGAGTTCCTTACTCCAAGGCATCGAACCGAAACACAAGATGACTGTTGGAACAGTTCGCGATGGTGCCTGGCTCAAGATGTCGATTGGTTTCGATAAGGAACAGTGCGCTGCTGGTGCCTCTCTGGGCTATTTGCAATTGCTGGAAAGTGGCATCACTACAACTACTGATTCACAATCAACCTGGAAAGGGCTATCTAAGCTAGATGGCTCTATTTCCGCAGCCGTGCAATCTGGCTTGAGGGTAATCTTTTGCGCGGCGTTTGTTAATCGAACAGAACTAGTTCCATCTGAATTTCAATTGACGATCTCAGAGTCGCTCAGCGAATTGGAGCGCTTGCGCAATACTTACCAGAGTGATCGGGTAGAAATTGAACCAGAGCCGTTATCTCTGCCAAGAGCTACTGACGATTTGATTAAATCTTTGCATGCTAACCGCAATCGATTGATGGCTATGCACCTAACTTATTCCCAAGAATTCGATGATTGGGCCAGAAAGGAATTTGGTCACCCAGCCATCGTCCATCTGGATAAGTTGGGTGTTCTCGATGAATCAATGCTGCTGGCGCATCCAGTGCATTTCGATGACCAAGAAATTGAGACGATCGCCATGAGTGGCGCATCAGCGGCTTATTGCGCCGTTAGCAATATGCATATGGGCCTTGCGATTCCAGATCTGCGTAAATTTTACGAAAAGGGGATTTCGGTCGGCCTGGGCCTCGACCATCCCAATGGATCACATGATTTTTTTGAAACAATGAAAACAACGATGTTGACGCAGCGTAGCCTTAACCGCGATCAAGAGTCTTTCTCTCCTCTTAAAGTGCTAGAGATGGCTACACGAGATGGAGCGAAAGCTCTAAGACTCTTTGATCAGATAGGTTCCCTCGAGGTTAATAAACATGCTGATCTTCTAGTCATCGACGGAAACCGCCCTGAGATGCAGCCACCGGCCGGGCTAATTTCGCAAGTAGTTACTGCAGCCAAATCCAAGTGTGTCAAACATGTAGCAATGGGGGGCGTCTGGCACTTATTTAATTACCGCCATCAAACCATGAAGCCAGATGAGATCATCGCGAATGCCCGAATAATACAACGACAACTCTTGGAAGAGGCCGGACTCTACACTGGAGTCCGCGGTGCTCGTTAAATTTAGAAACTGGGAAGAGGGGGATTGCACCAATGAGCGCGTACATTCATAAACCTGAAATTTCACAGCAAGTAGTACTAACTGGCATCAATTATGCCAAGGATTTAGGTCTTGAGATTACGGTGGCGATTGCCGACGCCAGCGGAAACCTAGTCGCAATGGCACGAACTGAGTATGCATCAATCGCGGCTATTGAATCAGTTGCAGCAAAGGCCAGGACTGCGATTTGGTTTGGTAGACCAACATCACTAACAGTTGAAGCCGCAGAAAAGCGTCCCGTCGTATATTCCAGCATCATGGGCACAAGTTCCAATAAGTTGGTCCTTTCGATGGGCGGGGAGTTGCTGTATATGAATGATGAAATCGTCGGTGCCGTCGCCACAGCAGGGGCATCTGGAGCGGAAGATATACTGATCTCGCAGAAGTGCGTTGCAGCGTGGAACGCTATCCAAAAGTAATATAGAAAAGATTCATTCCGAGCCGCAGGCGAGTACTAAATCTTCTTTTTAGGAAAATATCCCATCCGGCGAGACAAGCGATTTGCCGACTCCAACAGAGCGGGAACGCAATCCTTGAGTTCTGACCTAAATCTCTCCGAGGGCCCACAGATGCTAATAACAGCAATCGGCGTTCCGATCCGATCAAAGATTGGCGCGGCCACCGAAGCAGATCCGGATTGACGTTCACCGACCGATTGCGCAAAACCCTTCGCACGTATCGCACCAATTTCACGCATCAACTTCACAGGATCGACAATAGTTCCTGAGGTAACCGGCTTTAGCTTCCGCTTTAAATATGCTGCTATCTCAGCCTCCGATAGCCATGCTAGAAATGCCTTTGATGACGAACCTGCGTGTAACGGGTGGGTAACACCCATAGCCACTGACATGACGATCTCGCGATTAGGCGTGATTTGATCGATGTAGAAGCGCTCGAAGCCGGAGCGAATGGAAAGCGTCGCGGTTTCATTTGTTAGCCGCGAAAGGTTCTTAAGTTCAGGATGTGCAAGTGCGTGGATGTCAAGGTGTGCCAGGCACGTAAGTCCCAATGAGAGTGAGGAAGTGCCGAGGGCATATCGACGAGATTCCCCGATGAGGTCGATAAAACCGCGACTTCGCAGAGAGGCAAGAATTCTATGTACTACGGCTTTGGAAAGCCCCAGAGCTTTAGTTATTTCCGTAACGCCAAGATTTGGTTCACCAGACTGAGCAAAAAGAAGCAATACATCAGCGGCCCGTTCCACAGATGCGATTCGTTGCGATGAATTCTCTGATGCCATAAATATCTAACCTCCCGAAAATGGAACAGCATTCTCATGAAAGTAACAGAGAATAAGTGATGTGTGAAGGGGAACTCTTGTCTAATTCGCTACATCTGGTGTAATGTAGTAGGAGAAAGTTCCAGTAGGTGGAACATCATTGCAATCATGAGAGTGGAGAACTGGTCGTGACTTCGTATGACATTCTCATCACAAACGTTGTTGTTGTTAATCACGATGGTGAATCTCAACCTCAAGATATTGGTGTAAAGAACGGTCTTATCGCTCAGCTCGGCTTAAATCTCGACCGTACAACCGCTAAGAAAGTGGTCGATGGCCACGGCAAAGTTGCCTATCCAGGTGCGATTGATGGACATCAACATTGGGGAATTTATAGTCCCTTAGATCAAGACACTGTCTCCGAGAGTAAGGCTTCGGCGCAAGGTGGCGTTACTACGGCCATCACTTATATGCGCACTGGTCAGTATTACCTCAACAAAGGTGGCAGCTATCTCGATTTTTTCCCAGAAGTTCTCGAACTCAGCGCTAATCGTGCGTATATCGATTATGGATTTCATTTAGCACCAATGTCCAAGCAGCATATTTCTGAAATTCCAGAGATCATCTCCCAGTTTGGCGTTGCCTCCTTCAAGATCTTCATGTTCTATGGAAGTCATGGCTTGCATGGGCGTTCATCAGACCAATCCTCCTTTTTGATGATTCCCAAGGATGAGCAATATAACTTGGCTCATTTTGAATTCGTCATGCGTGGCGTTCAAAAAGCCCGCGAGCAATTTGGCGATAAGGCGGACTCCATTTCTTTAGGTCTGCACTGCGAAACTGCAGAGATTATGACCGCTTACACAAAAATCGTAGAAGAAGAAGGCAAGTACAAAGGTTTGGAGGCATACCATCACTCTCGCCCGCCTCACTCAGAAGGTCTTGCCATCACTATTGCCTCGTATTTAGCACATGAAACCAATCTGGCAAACATTAATTTACTTCATCTAACTTCATTTAAGGCCGTTGATGCTGCTCTTCGGATGGCGGATACATTCCCTCAGATCAACTTTCGTCGTGAAGTCACGATCGGCCACCTAGTTGCTGATATTCAAAACTCACCTGGCGTCGGCGGTAAAGTAAATCCGCCACTTCGCCCGCGCGAAGATGTTGAAGCATTGTGGGAATTCGTGAAGCAGGGCAAAATAGATTGGGTTGTCTCCGATCACGCCTGTTGCAAAGATGAGTACAAATTTGGCAACCCACGCGAAGATGTTTTCCTTGCAAAATCTGGCTTTGGCGGTGCCGAATACTTACTCCCCGGCCTTGTTACCGAGGGCTTGAGGCGGGGCCTTTCACGACCAGACATTGCACGCTTATCTTCACATGCACCTGCAGCGCGCTATGGATTGAAGAATAAGGGGGCAATCGCAGTTGGATACGACGCTGATATAGCCCTTATTGATGAGAATCAAAAATATGTGGTGCATGCCGAGGATTCAGAGTCGGCTCAGGAATACACACCATTTGAAGGCTTTACGTTAACGGCCAGAGTCACTGACACATTCGTGCGAGGTAATCATGTGCTCGATAATGGAAAGATTGTCGGCACTCCTCAAGGAAAGTATCAGTATCGCTCTTGAGCGCACTCAAAGGATTGCGCGTAATTGATGCAGCGACTTTATTTGCCGGTCCAATGGCAGCAACGATGCTCGCAGATTTCGGCGCCGAGGTCATTAAGATCGAACATCCTGACAAGGGCGACCCAGTGCGCCAACACGGTTATCAGAAAAGTGATATTCCGTTATGGTGGACAATACTGGCGCGAAATAAGAGAACCCTTGCGCTCAATCTCGGTAAGCCTGAAGGTGCAGAGGTTCTAAAGAAGTTAGTTGCGCAGTCGGACGTCTTGATCGAGAATTTTCGACCCGGAACTCTCGAGCGCTGGGGAATCAGTCCTGAAGTTCTCCATGCAATTAATCCAAAATTGATTATTGCTCGTGTTACGGGGTTTGGACAGTTCGGTCCATATTCAGCTCGAGCGGGATTCGGAACACTCGCCGAGTCAATGTCTGGTTTCGCCGCCATGACCGGGGAGGCTGATGGTCCGCCCACCTTGCCGCCATTTGGCTTGGCAGATGGAATTGCCGCCCTGGCAACTTCGCAAGCAATCATGATCGCGCTTGCCGCTCAGAAGAATCCAGAGAGTGAGGGCTACGGAAAGGGCCAGATCATTGACCTT
>JBBRSY010000049.1:0-12226 GCA_038244965.1 Candidatus Nanopelagicales bacterium
AATTGAACCCATACTCGCAATCCTTGGCCCGCAGCCGACGGTCTACGATCAATTGGGAATCGTGCAACCTCGTACCGGCAATCGCAGCGTAAATAACGCGCCGCGGAACACCTATAAGACAAAAGATGGTAAGTGGGTCGCGATTTCTACCTCTGCCCAATCGATCGCCGAGCGAGTCATGCACCTCGTGGGTCACCCTGAAGTCATTGAGGAGCCATGGTTCAAATCTGGAACTACACGCGTTGTCCATGCAGATCTCCTGGACGAACTTGTGGGTGGATGGATCGCGGAGCGATCTGCCGAGGTTGTTATCGATGAGTTCGAAAGGGCTGAGGCAGCCATCGCACTAATTTATGATGTAGTCGATATTTTGAATGACGAACAGTTTAAAGCCTTGAATACAATCACCACCGTTGAAGATCCAGATCTAGGTCCACTACGTATGCAAAATGTCATGTACCGGATGAGCCAGACGCCAGGTCATATCAACTGGACTGGCCGCAAAATTGGCGCCGATACTCACGAGATCTTAACGCAAACATTGCAGTTATCAGAAAAAGAATTCGTGGACCTGAGTGAGAATGGAATAGTGAAGCAAGCATGACGAATCTCTGGAGTCACTTCGTAGGTGCAGAGATCATAGATCTTTCACAACCCATGTTTCGTGGAATGCCTCAAAGCCCCAATCATCCGACATTTCGCATGGTCATCGATCGCCGCCATGGCGATGCGGTTTCGCCGGCGGGTGGTTCAGGTTCCAACGAAATGATTATTACGGGTTGTCATGTCGGAACCCATATTGACGCTCTGGCTCACTATTCATTCAAAGGAAAACTATTCGGAGGCGTTGATGCAAACTCGATCACTAGCCATCTTGGATTTAGTCAACTCGGAATCGAAACTGTAAGACCATTCCTCGGTCGCGGGATCTATCTCGATATTGCAAAATTGAAAGGTGTGGAAATCCTTCCTGCTAACTCCGAAATCACTCTGACTGATATACAGGCGAGTCTTGAAGCATCCAAGCTGGAAGTCACCGAAGGTGATGTAGTCCTAATTGGGTCCGGTTGGGCAAAGACCTGGAACCACCGAGATGTATTTGAAGGACAAATCAATGGGGCACCAGGGATCAATGAGGAAGCGGCCCAGTGGCTGGCATCCAAGAAGATCAGGGCTGCCGGCGGCGAAACAATTGCTTTTGAACATATCCCGGCTGGCGCAGGACATCGGGAACTTCCGGTACACCGTGTCTTCTTGGTAGAAAACGGCATTCACATTATCGAAACTATGAAGCTGACAGAACTTTCAGAGAAGAATGTAGCTGAATTTCTTTTTATACTTTCACCACTCAACCTAGTGGGTGCAACAGGATCTCCAATCCGTCCGCTCGCGGTAATCAAGTAATCAAGGTTGCGTGAATAATGAGTTCTCAATTGACTCACGTCCAAATCCTTGCCGCGTTCGTGGCCAACGAGACAGAGCTTGATCCAAAGATTATTACCGATGCGAAGGAACGTATCCTTGATGTGATCGGTAATTCGCTTGCAGGCCGGGCCGAATCTCACGAATATTCAGATCCGGATCGAGCGGTAATACGTATGGTGAGTGCTTGGGGCGGGACACCAACTTCTACTGTGTTGGGTTCTTCCTTAAAACTTCCAGCGGTTAGCGCTGCGCTCATAAATGGCACTCTCGCTCATATTCTCGATTTTGATGACACCCATCTTCCATCAGTTTTGCACCCTTCGGCTTCCGTAGTGCCCGCTGTTCTGGCCGTTGCCGAGGAGGTCGGTTCTACTCCAAATGAAATTATCCGTGCCGTAGCAATCGGTATAGAGATATCGAATCGGATTGGTATGGCTTCTTACTTGCCTGAAATCGGAAATTCGATCTTCTTCGAAAAGGGATTTCACGCAACTTCTATCATCGGCACGATAGCGGCGGCCGTATCTGCATCCATACTTTATCGATTGCCTGCAGAAGGAATTGCAAATGCCATCGGAATAGCAGCGAGTATGGGCGCGGGTCTCATCGAAGCAAACAGAACTGGAGGAACAGTTAAACGTATTCATTGCGGCTGGGCAGCGCACAGCGGAATTGTAGCTGCCGCGATGGCACGTGAAGGTGTTAGCGGTCCGCCGACAATACTGGAAGGGCGCTTTGGCTTCTTCAATGCGTACCTCGATGGACACTATGACGCAGATGCGCTCTTGAATGATTTAGGAATTCGTTGGGAGTTGCTCAATACTGCCTACAAACCTTACCCAACGAATCATTTTACTCACCCTGGAATTGACTGCGCATTGGCGCTACGGGCGCAAGGGATAGAGGTGGAAGAGATTAGTTCAGTTGTACTGGGTGTCGCCAAACCTGTTATCAGGACAATTGGCGAACCTCGCGAAGAAAAGATTCATCCAAAATCTGGTTACCATGGAAAATTTTCTGCGCCATACACAATCGCAACTGCTTTTTTAGGCGGCGGCGGGCTGGGCGTCTATCTCGATGACTTCTCAGAGAAGAATTGGGATCAACCCGAAAGACTTGCCTTGGCAGCCAAAGTTGGAGTTGTCGAAGATAAACGCGCTACGGGAATCTTCCCAAACGCCCTCGCAGCTGTTTTAACGGTGACTATGAATGACGGATCAGTTCATTCGCACCGCGTCGATGCTTCGCTGGGCAGCAAAGAGGCTCCACTTTCAACAGATCAGCTTCGCAAGAAATTTGCCTTGAATGCGTCGCGATTTCTTACATCCTCCGATGTAGAAAAAGCCTTGGTGTATTTAGATTTCGGTCGAGCAAGGGATCTTTCAGATCTTATGCGGTTACTGTCCAAGCCCGCGCTGTGACTCGGGAGGTTTACGGAACGCAAGCCAAGCGCAGCATTCAGTGGGAGTCATCCATTTTAGGTCACTAAAACTAAACCCACCGCGAAGACTCCATAGAACCCTGCAGCCATTGCCAAACGTTTGGATGTAAACCGATTTCGGCGCATCAACCAGAGCAAATAGAGGATTGCGAAAATTGTTACCGCGCCCGAGAGCATGAGCGGTCTATCAAAGTGCCATGGGGTAAATATGATTCCTAACCCCGAAGGCACGGTCGCTTGAATCATCATTGCTCCGCTTATATTTGCCAAGGCCAACGAAGTTTTCCCCTGCTTCACCCAGATAATGGCATTCATTACCTCTGGAAGTTCGGTGGCGATGGGAGAAAGAAGGAGAGCGGTCACTGCAGCCGAGAGACCCAACTCAGGGCCCGCCCATTCGAGTTGTGTTACAAAAAGTTGGGAGGCGCCGAAAATGATTACTAAGGTAACTAACGTTTGAACAATGACTGCCCAGCCGGATGGGATCTCCTTCTTGGGCTGCAACTTTAATGGTTCGAGATCTGCGCTCGAATGCGCCACTGCATCGGCGCGCATTTCCTTAACGAAATAAAGACCGTAGGCGGCAAAGAAAAGCAACCCGCACCATGGTTTCAAAGCGAAGGCAACGAGTCCGAGTGCAACTTTCACGGCAAAAATTGCGAGAAACCATTTTTGATCAGTGGGAAGTTTGCTCAAGTCAACGTCCTCTAGAAGGTCGTGGATGTTCTTACCTCCTGCGAGCCTTCGCTTTCGTCGCAACAACATCCAGCCAGTTACTCCGTAGGCAATTGTTGCTAACACAAGCGGACCGCCCATAGCAGCACCGACCCCAATGTCCTTTGAGGTTAGTGAATGTCGCTGCGTTACGGCCACAAGAGTTACAACACTCTCTGGAAGCGCTGTGCCAATGGCGGCCAGAACAGTACCGATAGCGAGTGTGCCCATATTCCAGCGCACTCCGAGCCATTCAACGGCGTTGACAAACCATTCGCACGATAGATAAATCGCAATTGCACAGCCGATTAGTAGCGCCACATGTACTATCGTCATAGGGTCTTCTTCATCTCATCGGCAATCTCTTGGTCATCTGGGCGTACTGAACTTCCCAAATCACCGATTACTCGCCTACGGTCTTCCGAACTTCTGTTCTGACTAAGTTTATATTTTGCTTCAACACCAGTTATTCTTAGAGTAATAGCGACTATCCCGCGCAATTGCGCTTCGAAGTATTTAGGATCCGCTTCTTCCACACGCCAAGGCTTTGGTCGCTCTCTTTCGTGAAAATTAGTCAGGTCGGAAACGAGATGACGTAAGAGTTCTACATCTTCGCTCACTTCAACGCGTCCCGTTAAATGCACGCTCTGGTAGTTCCACGTCGGCACAACTTTGTGGTCGGTCCTCTTACCTTCATAATTTGATGGCGAAATATAGGCTTGCGGTCCGTGAACGATCGCTAATCCAGAGGCGCCGAGTTCGATAGATTTCCATTGCGGATTTGCCCGCGCCATATGCATGACAAGCAACCCGTAATTCGCGTCATCAACATTGGAGATATCCCAAATGCAGGGCATCAAAGTCCCTACGGGCTGACCGGCTGTATCCACGGTTACCAATTCGGCTGCTCGCACTCGAGCCACAAACCCGGTGATCTCCGCCCAGTCGTTTACCTTAAAGTGCTTCGGGATATACACCTGGAGATTCTTTCAGGTAGAACTGGCACAGGGTGCTTGACAAGGACGTCATTATGATGTCATTATGACGTCATGAAAATGTCAAAGTTCATCGATCTGCTCTCGGCCGACTTAAAAGCCCTCGGGCAACTAGGCGGAGCAGAACTTGAGTCAGCTGTTTCACGCCTGATTCCCACTCTCGAACCCGTGCTCCGGACCCGCCTCTTGGAGGTTCTGACCGAAATCGCGGGCGAACTTAAGAAGCAACTGCCCGGAGCCCACGTGGAAGCGCGCTTGGCTGGCGATGAAGTGGAACTCATATACCTCCAGGACGAACCAGCGGCCACCAGAGAAATTCCATCAGAATTGAACGCCCGAATCACTTTACGACTACCCGAAGATTTGAAATCGCGGATCGAGACCGCAGCAACTAAAGAAGGTATCTCGCTTAATTCATGGCTCCTCAAAGCCAGCGAACGCGGAAGTTTCGCCGTGACAATCGGTGGCCGACAACTAAAGGGAAAGGGTAGAAGCTAATGATCATCAATGGATCCTTAAATGCTTTACGCGAGGAGATCTTCGATATCAGCAATCCCGAAGTATCAGTCTCTACCGTCTCCAGCGACATCCGAATCTCAGAATCCATAGATGGTAAATGCCATGTCGAGATTCACGGCAGATCGGTTCGAGCCAGAGAACTAGCAAATTTGGTTGAGATAACGGGCACAGATCGGAGCCTTTCCGTCTATGTGGATAGAAATAACCGCAGATTCGGAGGATTTTTGGGTGGCGGATCACGCGATCTCACAATTGATGTGAAGCTGCCCAGGGAGAGCGTGCTCAAAATTAAGGCGGTCTCGGCTGACGTAAAGGTTGAACCGGGAGTACGACTCTTAGATATAGGTACCGTCTCTGGCGATATTGCCGTTCTTCACAATCCAGGCGGCACCTGCAATCTGAAAACCGTCTCGGGCGATATTTCCGCACATACTTTCTCCTCCTGCCGATACACCTTAAGGAGCGTCAGCGGAGATATTAAGGTTCTCGTCGCGCCGGGTTTAGAAGTCGATGTTGACGGTAAGACCGTAAGTGGGGACTTGGCATCTGAGATTTCCTTGGATTCAAATTCCGAACCTTCGGATTTGAATTCGGAATTGGTTTCTATCAGTACATCCACAGTAAGTGGCGATTTCACCCTCGTGAGAAGTTAAATCAGAGCTCGCTATTTGGACAGGATCAGCCACCTGCTGGGGACGAGCCGTCGATATACGTACACGATCACGATACCCAGAATCGCACCGACCAAAATGTCACTTGGATAATGGATCCCAGCAACCACTCGTGCAACACCGGTTGCCAGCGTCAGGCCTGCAAGTAGTGCTGCAAAACCTCTTTGGTAAAAGTAAATCGAGGCAACGAGTGCCATCATGAAAACCACATGGTGTGAGGGCATCCCGCCATCAGCGCTATGCGGAACTAGGAGCGTCACCTTGGAATCTGCGGCAAAGGGGCGCTGACGGGTATAAATGGCGGAAATAGCCTCCGAAATCAGGACCGCTATCCCCGCGGGAATCGCGATAATGACAACACCTTTAATAATGAGGTTCTTCACGAAGTTCCTCCAGCCCTGCTGAATCGGGTGGGCTTTGAAGACGCTTACAAATAGCCATAGAGCCGCAAGCAGAATCACCACATATACGAGGTCGTTTGAACACACGCGTACGAGGTATCGGTGGAGTTCTCCCCAATGGTTTAAGCGCTCAACTAATGAAGAATCCATCGACATCCGAGTATTTTCACATAGATTTCCAGCGTCGCACTACATGTGTAAGTCAGTGTCTCACGACACTTTCTAGGTACTTACCCTTAGTCTCGACCAGTTCTTCATCCTGAATTACGCCAGGCTTCAACTACCTTTCCAGAGAATGCGCCACCGCCGGATCCGGACAAGCTATTATGCCCACCCTCTGGACATCTTTGCGTGATTGCCATTTGAGTTGACACGATTCGTACCAGGTGAAATCACATTTAATCCAAATAATCAACGGATACTTTGCTGGGAATATGATGTGTAAGCGAAATCACTCTTGAGCGCTTGAGAGGCATTCGTGAGTAATCCAAGAGGTTACATCCGATTATTTTTTGCTATTTCCTCCCATACATGGTGCACTGCATATAACGAAGCGTGACAAATGCTTCAGGGGGTACTTATGAGGCAAAACATCGCAGTTCTTTCTACCTACCCGCCAACTCAGTGTGGGATAGCTACTTTCGCACAATCATTGGTAAACGGACTTCAATCGCAGAACGCGAACGTTGATGTTGTCCGCCTTATTGATGAGCCTCAACCCCGTCCGAGTAAAGCCGTCGTGCACCAACATCTGGCTGGGCATGGCCTCTCTGTCACGACAACTGTGTTGAATAATTACGACGTTGTCATCGTGCAACATGAATTTGGGATTTTTGGCGGAACTGATGGCGATGAAGTCCTTCTTCTCATGTCCAAGATTCATGTTCCGGTAATTGTGGTCCTGCACACTGTGCTGACATCTCCAACTGCGCATCAGCGTTTTGTTTTGGAGCGAATAATTGAGTTAGCCGACGCTTTAGTCACGATGACCAATACCGGACGGGACAATCTGCTCGAACATTACAATGTCGATCCAGAGCGTATTCAAGTGATTCCGCATGGATCCGCAGATTTGAGATCGCAAAATCCCAAGAAACTCGGTAGTGGACGGCCAACGATTCTCACCTGGGGGCTGCTGAGTCAGGGCAAGGGCATCGAATGGGGAATCGACGCTCTGGCCATATTGAGTGATTTAACTCCCAAGCCGCTTTACATCGTGGCTGGACAGACTCATCCAAAGGTGAAGGCCAGAGAAGGCGAAAAGTACCGAAATTTCTTAGTTGAGAGGGCAGCCAGCAACGGGGTTACGAATGACCTTCGATTCATGGACACATATTTAGAGTCCGAATCCTTGAAATCCCTCATCCAGTCTGCTGATGTCATTTTGTTGCCTTACGACTCGCGCGACCAGGTGACCTCCGGGGTCCTAGTTGAGGCCATGGTCGCAGGTAAACCCATCGTCGCAACTCGATTTCCTCATGCTATCGAGTTGCTAGAAGATGGTAGTGGTGCCTTAGTGGATCAATTTGATTCCAAAGGAATTGCCGATGCACTTCGATTAATTTTGACAAACAGGGAGCATGCTAGGGCGATGCAAATCCGTTCTGAAGAAAAGGCATATTCATTCCTCTGGCCCGCCGTAAGTAAGGATTATCTTGCCCTTGCCGGTTCGTTGTGGGAAAAATTCCTCAAAGAGGTTCCTAGTCTCGTTGTGAGTTGAGTCTGGTGCCATCAAATGAATTGAATCTGCATCACTTAATTTCGATGAGCGATTCTCGTGCATTGTTTGAGCACGCCGATTTCGATAAGCCCCGCAAGGAACATGGGTACTGCGTCGATGATGTAGCACGAGCCTTAGTCGTACTTGAACGTAGTAATACGCAGGATCCACGGGCACGCGAGTTGATCCAGCTCTACTTCAATTTCATCTCCGAAGCACAATCACCTGATGGTCACTTTGCAAATCGATGCAATGTGTTGGGAAGATGGACCAGTCCTAGGGAAATGGGTGATCACTGGGGGCGTGCACTTTGGGCTCTGGGCACGATTGCTAATCGTGATCCCGATCGAGGGCTAGCAAAGTTTGCCTTGCTCAAATTCGACCTTTCTGCAAATCATTGGACACACCATCTACGACCAATGGTTTACGCCGGACTTGGAGCGATAGAGATCCTCAACTCTCGGCCCAATCATGCTCCGGCAGAGAAACTCTTGCGAGATGCCACCGAAGCCATCCAGTTACCAACTGACCAACAGTGGCCTTGGCCCGAAGAACGACTTTCGTACGGAAACGCCGTAATTCCCGAGTTGATGATGCTAGCTGGCCATTACTTTTCAGAAGTGAAGTTGATTGACGAAGGTATCACTCTTTTACGATGGCTTATTGGAGTGGAAACTGCCAAAGATCACTTCTCTGTTACTCCTCACAATGGATGGAGCCGGGGTGAAACTCGACCTTGTTTTGATCAGCAATCGATTGAGGTGGCGGCATTGGTGGATGCCTGTGCAACGGCATTTGATGTTACAAGAAATGCCGATTGGCTTACTTATATCGAGAGAGGATTAGCCTGGTTCGAGGGTGCTAATGACTCATCCACTCAAATGTATGATCCATTGACTGGTGCAGGGTTCGATGGACTTACTCCATCCGGGCGCAATGAAAATCGGGGAGCAGAGTCAACTCTGTCTTACCTATCGGTCGTAGAGCGGAGCAACGCCTATTTGGGAGTATTGCGATGAATTTAGTTTCTCGGACCAACATCATTCTTCGAACGAACCCAAATCGGGTAATGACGCGCATCTTTATACCGGGCGAAGAGGAATTGATTAGAGGAACCTCCCGGGCTCAAAGTGTCGTTGACCGCGCTCTATCGCTTTCTGAAGAAGAAGTAACGCGAGCACTGGCCGAGACTAACGCCACCTTTCAATCGCGACATCGGAATCTGACAAGGCAATTTGAGCTCCACTTCGCTACCGTAGCGGGAATTATAGATTCCAAACTGGTACTGTCAAAAGACCGGAAATTATTGATCGGCGCGTATCTAACTCAAGAGTATGCATTTGAATCGACCGCCTACTGCAATCCATCGATGGTGGTACATCCAAATCAAGATGGAGTTTCACCAGGTTATCTACGATTCATTATGAGTGTTCGTGCCGTCGGAGAAGGTCATATCTCCGGGATTGTTTTCAGAACTGGCTCAATTGGCCCTGAGGGGGAAGTGACGATAGACCCCCAATCAAAGTTTGCAACAAGTACGGCAGAACGATCCATAATTCTTCGCAATAAATTCGTTCAACACGTTGCCACTGAAGCGGGTATGAGTACTGAAGAACTCAGTTTGATATTTGGAGGCTTGCCAGACAAGTTTACCCCAGAAGAATTGGATAACAGTCTGTCGCAGTTGCACGCAATACGCCTACGAGATCCAGATATGGTAAAGGTTCTCGAAAAGATCCACGAGATCGTCCGAAGCAGTTACGACGTAGAATTTGATGCAGAAAGCGAGATTAGCGAGCGTGTCTTATGGCCAGCCGCCGTAAACGAGCGGCATGGCATGGAGGATTCACGGTGGGTGCGGTTCACTGAAACAGACGGATCAGCCAGTTACCGGGCAACTTATACGGGATTTGATGGAACTGGTGTTGTCTCTCGCCTACTGGAGACGCAAGACTTTAGGAACTTTTCTTCAATGGAACTAACAGGCTCCGCCGTTGCCAACAAGGGTGTCGCTCTGTTTCCCCGCCTAGTCGGAAATCGATACTTGGCCCTCTCAAGGTGGGATCGTGAAGCGAATTCCATTGCTTATTCGGATGATGGATACCACTGGAATGAAGCGACCACCTTTCAGAAGGCAGTCCACCCTTGGGAATTGGTCCAAATTGGCAACAATGGCTCACCGTTGGAGACGCCAGAGGGTTGGTTAGTCATTACTCACGGCGTTGGCCCAATGAGAAAATATGCTCTCGGAGCTTTGTTGCTGGACTTGGAAGATCCCACGATTGTTCTCGCATCGCTTGCGTTTCCTTTTCTGGAGGCAGAGGAGGATGAACGCAACGGTTATGTACCAAATGTCGTCTACTCATGTGGCGGGCTAATTCATAATGGATTACTGATATTGCCTTACGGATTCAGTGATGTTGGAACTCGGATTGCAACTGTCAATGTCAAAGAGTTGTTGAATCAGATGCAACCTTCCTCGAAAGTAGTTCGGGTCTAGCAATCGAACGCCACTAAGGTAAAGACGTGGAGGACTCTAAAACAGCACGTGCTCCAAAAAAATCATCCTTGGCAAGGCCACGCAATATAGTCTTTCTTGTTCTAGCATTCATCGGAATCTATTACGCGTTACCGCAGATCGGTTCGTTAAAAGATGCCTGGACCGTTGTAAGGCATTCCAACTGGGGTTGGATATTGGCGAGCCTGGCACTCTCGGGGATAACTTTTCCCGCTGCCACATTTACTCAGTTTATTGCGGGCGGAAACCTTAGAATTGCATCCGAGTTGGGGTTACGGCAGCTGGCGGGGGCGTTCTTGAGTCATTTTGTGCCATTTAGCCTAGGCACTATCGGATTGACGTCAGTAATCTACTTGCTCATCGGTTCCGTAGCTTTTCTACTCCTCGGATTATCGTCTATGGGAGTGCACTTGCCCCAAGCGGCCGCGGCAATACTCATTTACCGTTTACTCTCGTTCTGGATACCTATGATCCCCGGAGGCAATGCTCTTCGCGTCATTAACAAGAAGTCAGATGAGAGGAATCATCCACCGGTATCCAGACTTCGCGCAGTGTGGTGGCGGGAAATAATTTCTTCAATAAGAATTCCACCGTTACTTGTTATCACCTTCTGTGACACCTCATTCTCCATATCCGTGGTCAATTCCACATATGGCAATCCAAGTTCTAACGCATCGGGACTCTCTTCGGCCCGCTGCAGTTTCTCCGCAGAAACATCACGGAAATCATTCGGAGACCATCCTTTGCTAAGGGCGACTTTATAGCCCTAAAGGTAGCCAGTACCGGGCACGACGACTTCCATAGAGAGTTTTGAAATATTGAGCTGTGCTCACGCGGGGGAATATTGCGCCTAGGATTCGAATATGCAATTTGATCCTTGGCCACCGCAAGCTCAAATTCATCTTGAGTGGAGCGCGATCGGAGCTAAATTGGCCGCAGCTCGAGGTGACATCGTCGTGATTGTAGATGTGCTTTCGTTCTCAACTTCAGTCACGGTCGTTCTTGCTAACGGTGGAACGGCCCTTTCCTATTCACATCAAGAAATCCAAGAGCAAGGCGGGCCAGAAGCTGTGGCACTTCGGCTAAACGCCGAGATTATTTCGAGGGACCGTCAGTTCACCCAATCACGGTTCTCACTTTCACCCGTGAGCCTCAAGGCCATTCAACCGCAAGACCGGATCGTCCTTACATCAATTAACGGAGCACGCTGCGTTTCATCAGCAGCCAAGTCGCCAATCGTCGTAATAGGAGCGTTAATCAATCGCCTGGCCGTGGCCGAGGCGATTTCGCAAATGCTCCGCCTGAGCGAAACCAACCGTTGCACGCTAATTGCCTGCGGCGAACTCTGGTCTTCGATTTTCCCTGCGGAAGAAGGCATGCGGCCATCGATTGAAGACTTAATTGGGGTGGGAGCAATTGCCCAGGCGTTGAGCACCGAATTTACGCTTTCCATAGAGGCTCAAAACGCGGTCGACACATTTAACGCAAACAGAGAAAACCTTCTCAGTTTTCTAAGTAATTCAATCAGTGGACGTCAATTAATATCTCGTGATTTTGGCGGTGACGTCGAATTGGCCTCGCAACTAGATTCCGAAAAGGTAGTGGCGGTATGGATACCCAGCAACGAAATTCGCGAATTCGCACCTTTTTCAAGTATTGAATTACCATCTCTACAAAAATTGGTGCGCCTGTAAGACTCCGCCTGATGCTTGACGTTTTGTAGTCGCCTGATCCTTGACACTTCTAGGTGGCTATTTATAACTCATTTCTTGAATGTTGTCTGCGCATTCTTCTTTCGGATCACCTCCCCGGGTCGATTTCG
>JBBRSY010000050.1:0-12188 GCA_038244965.1 Candidatus Nanopelagicales bacterium
GCCATGGCCCAGGAATGGGATTCCCTGGTGGATCAACCGTTAGCCCAAATCCGCAGGGATAACATCTAACGCGACTCAGCAAAACCCCGTCACGCTCAATGTGGCGGGTTTTTGCTTTGCTCAAGTTTCTTCGTGAGAGACTTCCCGCATGCGCATACATATCGGTAGTGATCACGCTGGGCTAGAACTTAAAGCGTTGCTCATTAACCATCTCACTTCCAAAGGTCACGATGTCACTGACCATGGACCATTTGAATACAACGCCCTAGATGATTACCCCGTTTTCTGCATCCCCGCAGCACAAGCGGTTGCTTCAGATCCAGACTCGCTCGGAATTGTGCTTGGAGGCTCCGGCAACGGCGAGCAGATGGCTGCAAACAAAGTCAAAGGTATACGCGCCGCTCTTGTGTGGAGCGTCGAGATCGCAAATCTGGCACGCGAACATAACAACGCGAATGTTATTTCCATAGGTGGGCGAATGCACTCACCCGAAGTATGCAAGGAACTTATCGATACCTTTATCGCGACCCCTTTTAGCTTTGACGAGCGACACATGCGTCGCATCGGGTTGATCGCAGACTTCGAGAATGAAGGTATCGTCTAAATTTTTCTGTAAATCAGATCCGAAACGGCATGATCTTTTCGCAACCCTTGCCCTTCAAATCGCGTTAATGGGCGCCAGTCGGGTCGGTCCACTTTCCCCCCACTGAAAAGCGGTGACCGTTCAAATCGCTCCTGCATCCATAGGGCATATGGTGCCCAGTCAGTCGCCATATGAATATTGCCGCCGGCCCTCAACTTCGATCCCACCAAGGAAATAAAGTTTTCATTCACCATCCGGCGTTTGTGATGGCGCGTCTTTTGCCAGGGGTCCGGGAAGAAAAGGTGTACTGCGTCGAGGGACGAATCGGGAATCATATTCTGCAGAATGAGATGTGCATCCTCATCCATGAGGCGAATATTGGAAATCTCTTTCTCTTCGATTGACGATAGCAACTTGCCAATTCCAGGTTGGTGCACATCCACCGCGAGAAAGCCTGCCTGCGGGAAAGCCCGAGCAATCTCAACGGTTGCCTCCCCCATCCCGAATCCAATCTCCAATACCACCTGGTTCGCCCCAGGGAAGATGGCTTTGAAGTCAAGTGAGGTTGGACTCATATCAATGCCATAAGTCGCCCATAAGCGGGTACGAGCAGCCTCCTGGGCCGCGGTGATTCTGGTCCCGCGCAATTTGAAGCTCTTGATCGTAGGGGTGTCCACTCCCCTAGCCTTTCATGATTGGATAGCACTGGATGAATCAAAGGAAAGATCCACAACGCCGTAATCAAGGGAGAAGAAAGTGCCAGGAATCAATCTCACACATAAAGAGGCCAAAGAACGCGCGCAACTCATCAAAGTATTGAGCTACGACGTTGACCTAGATCTGACTTCGGGTTCGGAGACCTTCATCTCCAAGACGACGATCAAATTCACTGGGCTAACGCCCGGAGCCTCGACCTTTATCGACGCCGTGGGCAAGGCAGTTATTTCCGCATCACTTAATGGGTCCCCCCTTGATACTTCTGGTTTCGACGGCGAAACCATCCTCCTTCCGGCCATTGCCGAGAGCAATGAACTCAAACTCACCATTGAAGCCATTTATTCCAAGTCAGGCGAAGGTCTTCATCGCTTCGTTGACCCAGCAGATGAAGAGGTATACCTCTATACCCAGCATGAGACGGCAGATGCGCGCCGGACTTTTCCTTGCTTTGACCAACCCGATCTCAAAGCCACTTTTGCACTCACCGCATTAGTGCCATCTCATTGGGAAGTAATTTCAAACAATGCGCCAGAATCAGTTACGGAGACCGGCACTAAATCAAAGCAATGGACGTTTAAGCCCACGCCTGTCATTTCCACATACCTAACCGCAATCGTCGCCGGCCCATATGCGAAATTTGAAGACGTCTACAAAGGCACCAAAAATATTCCACTTGGGCTTTACTGCCGAAAGTCGCTTGCTCCCCATATGGACTCAGGTGAACTCTTCAAGATCACGAAGCAAGGTTTTGCATTCTACGAGAAGGAATTCGGTCTGGCTTACCCATTTGATAAATACGATCAGCTCGCAGTTGCCGAATTCAATGCAGGGGCGATGGAAAATGTTGGCTGCGTAACTTTTGCGGAAGATTACTTCGTCTTCCGCAGCAAAGTTGCGGAAGAGGCTTACAACTGGCGCGCCAACGTCATTCTTCACGAAATGGCGCATATGTGGTTCGGTGACCTTGTCACCATGACATGGTGGGAAGACCTCTGGCTCAATGAATCCTTCGCCGAGTGGGCTTCGTATTACACCCTCGCTCTCGCCACCGAATTCAAAAATTCTTGGACGGTCTTCAATTCTCAGCGCAAAGACTGGGCATACCGACAGGATCAACTCTCCTCTACGCACCCCATTGTCGTATCCATGGAAGATATGGAGGCTGTCCGTACTAACTTTGACGGAATTGCATACGCCAAGGGCGCGTCAGTTTTACAGCAGCTTGTTGCCCACGTTGGCAAAGACCAATTCATGGAAGGTCTCCGCAAGTATTTTGCAAAGCACGCGTGGGGAAATACCACTTTGAACGATCTCCTCGTCGAACTTGAGGCCGCTAGCGGACGCGACCTAAAGCCTTGGGTGAAGACCTGGCTACAGACAGCAGGCGTAAACACTCTGCGTCCAAAACTTGTAATAAAAGACGGTGCTTATACTTCAGTCGAAGTTCTCCAAGCGCCCCCGTCGATGCCCGTTGGTTCAACCGAACTACGCCCACACCGAATGGCAGTCGGACTCTATGACTTAACCGGCGGAGCATTGATTTGCCGTAAGAGCGTAATTTTTGATTTAACTGGTGCGTCAACCATGATCCCCCAATTGGCCGGAGAGAAAGTTGCGGATTTAGTGTTGCTTAATGATCAGGATTTGTCTTACGGGAAGATTCGATTTGATGAAAATTCGATCAACACTCTCAAGGAACATTTGGGAGACATTAAAGACCCGCTGAGCCGAGCCCTCTGCTGGGGCGGCGTGTGGGACATGCTCCGAGATGCGGAATTGGCGGCAAGTGATTACGTTCCACTTGTTCTTAATGCTCTTGCCGGTGAACCCGATACCTCTGTTGTGAAAGTTACTTTGAGACAACTAAATACTGCGGTAGAGCTATACGCGACGGATGATCACCGGGTGCGCCTGCGCGCAGAGAAGGGGATTGGAATCGAAGCGCTGCTAGATGGGACAGAGCCTGGAAGTGATCTTCAACTTATCTACGCACGTGAGTTTGCAGCGTCGGCGACATCTGCCGTGCAGTTCGCGAAAGTAAGATCCATGCTTGAGGGAAAGATGAAGGGCCTAACCGTCGATGCAGATCTTCGATGGGCCTTGATCAATTCGCTCGTTGAACGCGGTGTGGCAACACATGCAGAAGTTGATGCAGAATTGGAACTTGATAAGACGGCAAGTGGACTTCGCTCAGCCGCCTTTGCGCGCGCTGCGTTCCCGGATGCTGCCGCGAAAGCGGAAGCCTTTAGATCTGCCCTTGACGACGGACTAAGCAATCACATTCAGCTGGCAACAATTCAAGGCTTCAACCGCCCAACGCAGAGAGAAATGCTCTCCAGTTACACGGACAAATATTTCGAAGTAATCTTGAAAGTCTGGGAGAAAGAGACCTATGAGATGGCAGGTAACATTGTCAGCGGCCTCTATCCAACCTATCAGGCATCACCGGATACTTTGAAAAAGACAGAGGATTGGCTAGCGGGCCCGGGTAAAGATTCACCCAACGGGTTGCGTCGACTAATGTCGGAGAACCGTGATCAGTTGAAGCGAGTCTTAAAAGCTCAATCTATGGATGCGCAAATTACGCAGTAGCTGCTTGGGCGCCAAATCCTTCTAAGTACGGTAGCCATCTCGCATCAGTACGGCCACCCCCAAGGATTCGCCATGCCGCACCGACTGGTTCGCGCGGCAAAGCACGCAATCGCCATCCAATCTCCTTCAAGTGTCGGTCGGCCTTAGCGTGATTGCACTTGTGACAGGCAGACACCACATTTTCCCAAGTATGTGCTCCGCCGCGACTGCGCGGCACTACGTGATCTATCGAAGTTGCAGGTGCCGCGCAATAAACGCAGCGACCGCCGTCTCGCGCAAATATTGCGCGCCGAGAAAGTGGAACGCCATGACGATAAGGAACTCGGACGAATCTATTTAGTCGAATCACCGACGGTAGGGAAATCTCTCCCCCTGAGTAGTGCAGAACAGTGCCAGAATCTTCAACCATGGTTGCCCGTGAGTTCAGGACCAGAATGAGCGCGCGTCGCTCTGCGATAACACCTAGCGGTTCGTAGGTGGCATTCAAAACAAGAGTTTGCGACACGAGCACTCCGATCAGGCGCGTGGCTCGCGCCGATGCGCATATCTTGCCGTAATAGGCGCCACCTTCGCAGTATTTACCTGCTATTAAGTTAGAGTCGCCCCATAATGAGCGCACATTTTGCAATGGCGGCTTCTTTCACAGACCGAGCACAGAGAGTCTGGAACTGGTTTGGTGGCTCACCCTTACATATTCTCCTCATCATCGTCATCGCTGTCATTGCGCAAAGACTCGGAAAACGGGCGATAACCCGGGCGATGAATCGACTGGCTGCTACTGAATTCGTTCACGGTCCCCGTTACGTCGTTGCACGACAGAAAGAACGGGCAAAGACAACGGGGACGGTCCTGTCAAGCACTTTGAACGCGGTCATATGGATTATTGCCCTCGGCATGATCCTGGGCGAATTCGGCCTCAACCTGGGGCCACTGATCGCCTCGGCGGGCGTTATTGGAATCGCTTTCGGCCTAGGGGCACAAACAATTGTCAGAGATGTACTGGCAGGTTTGTTCATGCTCATTGAAGATCAGTACGGCGTTGGCGATCGAATCGACGTTTTAGAAATATCGGGAACCGTGGAGAGAGTGGGACTTCGCATTACAACCGTTAGGGACGGCGAAAACACGCTGTGGTATCTAAGAAATGGCGAGATTTTGAAAGTTGGGAATCGATCTCAGTCGAGCTGATTCACCAAGGAGTTCGCGGCCATCTCTAAATATTCTAACATTTCACTTTCTAAACTCTTCTCAAGCCCGAGTCCAGCAACCGCATCACGCATGCACCTCAGCCAGGCATCCCTTTGTGGGGATGCGATGTGGAAACCGGCATGGCGCATGCGAAGCCTCGGGTGTCCCCGTTCATCTGAATACGTCGTTGGCCCACCCCAATATTGCTCGAGAAACATCTGCAGTCGGTGCGCCGCCCCTTTTAAATCTGCATCGGGATACATGGGACGCAGAATCGGATCTACCGCAACTCGAGCATAGAATTGCGAAACTAGATCGGTGAAAACCGCGCTTCCGCCAACTCGTTCGTAAAAACTTTCCATCAGGCCAGTCGAAGCCAGACGGCGGCATCTGTTGGAAGCTGAGAACCGTGCATAGGAGCACTTGAAAGCAGGATTTTGGAATGTTCAGGCAGTTCGATGGCATTACCGAAATTAACATAGCAGGCGAATTTTCCCGGGCGCGAAAATGCGAGCACATCGCGCCCCGCGTCAATCCACTCCATCGGTCCATCGCCCAACCCAGATTCTTCGTGCCGGATGGCCAAGGCCCTTCGGTACATCGTCAAGGTCGATGAGGGATCCTCTTCTTGTTTTTCAACGGAGAAAGTTCCCCAATTGTGGCTCTGCGGCAACCATGCCTGATCAGGTGTCAAAGCAGCGTTTGCGGAAAACCCAAATGCACCAGCCGGTTGCGACTTCCATGGAATTGGAACTCGGCACCCATCTCGACCACGATCGGTGTGATTGCTCATAGCCCAACGCGGATCAGTCAGACGATCTTCCGGGATATCGCGTACCTCGGGCAGTGCTAATTCCTCACCTTGATAAACATAGGCGCCGCCGGGCAAGGCAAGCATCAACATCGCACCGGCACGGGCACGTAGCGTCCCTCGCTTCAGATTGAGTCTGGTCGGATCTCCCTGGCGTTCCAGTGTTGTGTTTGCAGTTCCCACAATAAGTCCAAGATCAAAACGATCTACTGATCTGACGACGTCGTGATTATTGAAAACCCATGAAGATGGCGCACCAACATCTTCCAGCGCCTCCATCGATCGATCGATCATTCGCTTGATGGATGCAGGTTCCCAAGGTGAACTCAGAAAATCAAAATTGAACGAATTTGCGAGTTCGTCATGTCGCAAATACCTGGCAATGCGAGAGGCCGGGCTGACCCACGCTTCTGCAACTGCCATACGATCGCCGGGGTACGAATCCAAGACTTTGCGCCACTCACGATAAATCTCATGAACGCCATCCTGGTCCCAGAAGGGGCGCGCGTCGGGTGACAACATTTCCGACTCGGAGTCTGCCGCAACGATGTCCGGAAGGCCGGGCGCTTTAACCAGTCCATGTGCAACATCGATTCTAAAACCATCGACGCCACGATCGAGCCAGAACTTCAAAACTTTAATGAAGTAGTCCCGAACTTCTTGGCTATCCCAGTTGAAATCTGGCTGCTCAACAGCGAAAAGGTGCAAGTACCACTGCCCGGGTTTTCCATCTGCTTCGATGATGCGCTTCCACGCAGGGCCTCCAAAAACGGCCGTCCAGTTATTGGGCGGTAAATCCCCGTTGGGACCCTTCCCATCCACGAAGTGATAACGGGAGCGTTCATGAGATCCAGGCGCAGCTTTCAACGCCGCTTGAAACCAAACATGCATGTCGCTCGAATGATTTGGGACGATGTCAACTAGAAGTTTCATGCCGTGCTCGTGAGTCTGCTTAATCAGAAGTTCGGCATCGGCCAAAGTGCCATAATCTGGCTCAATAGCCATGTAATCGGCCACATCGTAGCCATGATCAACTTGCGGAGATGGATACCAAGGAGTGATCCAAATAGCATCCACACCCAATTGCTTCAAATACGGAAGGCGCGAACGGATGCCTACAACATCTCCTTTGCCGTCGCCATTTGAGTCAGCGAAGGAGCGGATGTAGATCTGATAGGTAACGGCGTCACGCCACCAAGGTCTCTTATCTCTGGGTGGGAGTTGGGAGTGCAAAGTCATGATCATCCTTCCGACGGGCCCGCCAAGTACTGCGTTAAAAATTCACGTTCTTCGACCTTGAGCGGACGCGACTTTTTTGTATCCATGGAGACAGCAACTTGTACTGTTCTTACTTTTGCGAAAATAACTCCTTCCCGCGAGATCACATAAAGTAATTCAAAAGAGGAGGTACCGAGGCGCGTTACGGAGATTGCAATATCAACGTAGATTCCGCCCTCATAGATCGGCTCAATAAAATCCGCCTCAGCCCGGGCAACAACCATGTCGGCCAGCATTGGCCGTTCACCTCCGCGCACTCGCGAAAACCACATAAAATCCGAACGCGCCTCTTGCGCGAAAGTTAGATATGCCGCGTTGTTGACGTGATTAAAAGCATCCAAGTCATCCCAGCGCACATGCATTTGGTAATGGTGAATCATCAGCGGGTTAGCTTTCTGTAGGTAACGCGATGCGGACGCGCAGCATCTACGCCAAGTCGCTCAATCTTATTCTTCTCATAGGACTCAAAGTTGCCTTCAAACCAGAACCATTGGGACTCGCCTTCGTAGGCAAGGATGTGGGTAGTCACACGATCAAGGAACCAGCGATCGTGGGAGATTACGACGGCACAACCTGGAAATTCCAGGAGGGCGTTCTCGAGTGATCCGAGTGTTTCGACGTCTAAATCATTCGTCGGCTCATCCAGCAGGAGTAAGTTGCCGCCCAATTTTAAAGTGAGGGCAAGGTTCAACCGATTTCGCTCACCACCTGAAAGAATTCCGGCCTTCTTCTGCTGATCAGGACCCTTGAATCCAAATGCCGACACGTATGCTCGGCTTGGCATTTCAACTAGGCCGACTTTGATGAAGTCCAAACCATCCGATACCACTTCCCATAAAGTTTTTGTTGGATCAATTCCCCCACGCGACTGGTCGACGTATGCAATTTTTACGGTTTCTCCGACTTTGACCTTTCCCGAATCCGGTTCTTCAATACCAAGAATCGTTTTGAAAAGAGTTGTTTTACCTGCTCCGTTGGGCCCGATCACTCCCACTATGCCGTTTCGCGGCAGTGTGAAGGAGAGATCATCAATAAGTAACCGGTCACCAAAACCTTTGGAGAGATGATCGATCTCAACAACAATATTTCCAAGTCGCGGCCCGGGCGGGATTTGGATCTCTTCGAAATCCAGTTTGCGCATCTTGTCTGCCTCAGCGGCCATCTCTTCGTATCGGGCAAGACGTGCTTTGGATTTAACTTGTCGGCCCTTGGAGTTCTGGCGGACCCATTCGAGTTCTTCAGTTAGACGTTTGACGCGTTTAGCATCTTTCTGGCCTTCTATCTTAAGTCGGGTGGACTTTGTCTCAAGATATGTCGAATAGTTGCCCTCATATGGATATGCCCGTCCTCTATCAAGTTCAAGAATCCACTCTGCGACATTGTCGAGAAAGTAACGATCGTGAGTAATCGCAACGACCGTGCCAGGGTACTTACTCAAATGTTGCTCTAGCCATTGGACAGACTCAGCGTCTAGGTGGTTGGTCGGTTCGTCTAGAAGCAATAGATCTGGTTGCTGTAACAATAATTTGCAGAGTGCAACGCGGCGTCGCTCACCGCCAGAGAGTATTTTCACATCTGCATCCGGTGGCGGACACCTAAGTGCATCCATGGCCTGCTCCAGTTGCGAGTCAAGATCCCATGCATTGCGATGGTCTAGTTGTTCTTGGAGATTGCCCATCTCAGTTAACAATTTGTCATAGTCGGCATCAGGGTTGGCCATCTCTTCGCTGACCGCATTAAACCGGTCCATCAATGCCATGGTCTCTGCCACGCCCTCTTGCACGTTCTCAAGGACATTTTTCTCATCATTTAGCGGTGGCTCCTGTAAGAGAATCCCCACCGAATACCCGGGAGAGAGAAAAGCCTCACCGTTTGAAGGCTGTTGTAGCCCAGCCATAATTTGAAGAACCGTCGATTTTCCTGCGCCATTGGGGCCAACCACGCCAATTTTGGCTCCCGGATAAAAAGCGAGGGTGACGTCATCCAAAATGACTTTCTCACCGTGCGCTTTTCGCGCCTTCTTCATCGTATAAATGAACTCGGCCATGAGACGGAATCCTACTGGTTCCACCCGTTAGACTCCGTATCGCAATCTTGCTCCAAGCCAAGCGCCTGTAGCTCAGTCGGATAGAGCACCCGCCTTCTAAGCGGGTTGTCGCAGGTTCGATTCCTGCCAGGCGCACAAAAGTCATTTTGGTTGATTGACATTTGAGGTAATATTTCGCCACATCCTGCGAATGGCATGAAAAGGGTCTGGCTCTGTCAGGCTCTTTTTCATTGTCACAATGAGGCGATACCCACCCCTTTAAAGCATCAAGAAAATTCAACCCTCTAGTTACTTAATCATTCATTTCGCAAGGGTTCGTAGTGTAAATGGAAACATGCGCGTATTTGCCATTCGCGGGATGCGGGTTCGAACCCCGTCGGACTCTGTGCAGACTCAATGCTCGGCGGCTGAAGGATTGGCTCCCTTCATATGGCCGCCGCGTTTGAGCGACAATTAATCAATTCGAAAGATAGTTTCCCATTGCTCAGAACGGTTTCTCCAGGCGCACACAAAATCGACTCATGCGGCATACCCAAGGGCAAGACACTCTTTAGTATAATTTTGATAATGGGATACCGTCCACTTCATCTCGCCGACGCCGCAGATATTGCAAAGATTCATCGTCGTGCCATTTTTAGTGCCGTTGAGAAATTCCCAGATTTGCACACTCCCGCGCAAGATCTTGACTTCTTCAACAGCGAACTAGCCACCTCTAAGGGTTATGCATACTTAGGATCTGACGAGGAAATTCAAGGATTTATTCTCTGGCGGGAGAACTGGATAAATCACCTTTATCTGGACTCTGAAATCCTGCGGCTGGGCATTGGATCTAATTTGCTGAAATTTGCTTCAGGCGAAATCGAAGGGCCTTTAATTCAGTTATTCACATTTCAATCAAATACCGGTGCCGTCGCGTTCTACCTAAAGCATGGTTTCACAATCTCTCGCGCGGGGGACGGATCAGGAAATCAGGAAGGTCTGCCCGATTTCCTATTGATATTGCAGCGATAGCACATTCTCATTCGTTCAAACACGAACCATTAGCACCGGTCAAGTTAGGGACGCTCGATGAATCAATGGCTCCAGCCCAAGCGGTTCTTAATGGCAAGCACTTGAGCCTCCGCCCGCGGCGTGAGTTGTTTGAGTTCAATAGCAAGTTGTAGAAGCACTTTGGCCGACTCACCCACACGCATCTGGAGTGCCTCTTCGATTCGTAAGGCAATTCCTGGATATTGAAAATCGAACCTTCGATATCGGTTGAATGAGTCCTCAAGCTCCGCATATCCCGGACTCGGTTTTTGAATATCGCGAATCAGACCCAAAAGATGATTCACGCAATGAGACCGGACGAATTGTCCCGCAATAAGAATCTCACCCCGTCGGTACCTACCAATATCAATGAGCATTAGCGAGAGAAACAACTCAAATTCATCGTCCCAGTTAAAAGGCTTGCCTTCTTTGCTCTGTGCGGCAAGCCCCGTAACAATTTCAAGAATGTTGGTCTTATCAACCGGAACGGTAAATAAATTAACGCCCGCGAAGGGCAATCCATCCTCTTCGAATATCGCAAATTCAAGGACGTGGCCGTCCGCGAACACAATCTTGAGTCCGTGCGCAGTTTCTCGTGGGTGGAGAACGGCATTTTCGATGTCCGGAACCCAAGAGAGATCCTTACGACCACCGAAGGATCGGACTCCGCGGAATGAATTAGCCGCGACGTGTAATTAGTAAAGCATTCGTTCTTATCCAAATCAGCCGATCTTGGCTATTTGAGCCAGATCGACGGAATGAAGCGGACCCGTGATTGCCGCGTACCCCAATGAAGGATTGCTCGAGGGGCACTTTGAATCCAGAACGAAATTCAGGAAGCTCTTTATTGCATTTGCATTCTGGCTCTTAGTGTCGACCAGGGCGTAGGAAACAATCCCAAGAGGATAAGCGTTAGCGACCGTTGTCATGTAGTTGAAGGTGAGGTACCCATTCGCATTCACAGTTGCTGCGCCAAGAAAGGCGGAGGTGCCAGATGCATCAGGTGCTTGGAAATTGCCAGCTGCGTTTTTGATGTTTGCGATCGCGAGTCCAGCGGCCTTTGCATAACTTTTCTCAGCGTATGTAATCGAATTCGGGGTGCCGGCTGCGAGAGCAGCAACGCCGGAAGACCCGGCCGCTCCTACTAATCGGCCAAGATTTGCTGGAGAATCGATAGTCCCTGGGAACCCTGACTTGAAGTCATTACTTCCAGGCTTCACCCAGATGCTCGATGCCATACCGTGAAGAAAGTTGGTGAAATTACCAGTAGTGCCAGAAGCATCGGACCTAAAGACCACGTGAATCGTGGAGGAGGGCAGATTCACACCTGGATTATCTGCAGCTATTGCTGAGTCATTCCACTTTGTAATGCTTCCACCAAAAATGCCAGCTATAGTCGCAGCCGATAACTTAAGGGGCGCGGCTAAAGACAACTTGTACATCACGGCGATAGGGGCGGCAATTACCGGTACATGTATCACCGTGGCAAGACGCGTTGCCGCTGTATGGGGTGTATCAGAAAAATTAAAATCGTTTATTCCTTTGTCAGAGGCAGTACGACCGGCTCCCGAGCCGCCACCGGTATACGTGTAGGTATTTCCCGTTGCAGCCGTATAACCGGCTTTGCAGGCGTCCAACAGCGGAATTGCGAAGGTGGAGCCCGAGCCGGTGAGATTTACGCTCGCGGCTGATTTAGTCGATGTCGGTTTGGCTGAAAGTAAAAGAGCCGCAATAACGGCTGCAATTAAAATAAGTACCGCAAAAATCCACTTTTTCGTCATTTTCATGTACTTCCCCCAATGGGTTTTCGTTCAATGATTTGATAGTAGTCGCATTTAACGATGGATTAGGCCTCCTGAAATGAAACGAGGCGACCGACAGAAGTCGGCCGCCTCCTTCAACCTACTAGGGGTCTAGAGGGTGTACTTATCCAATCTTGGCTA
>JBBRSY010000051.1:0-11664 GCA_038244965.1 Candidatus Nanopelagicales bacterium
ATCTACGCAAATACCTTGTACCAACCCGATGATAAATATTTTCGCGATCCGCTCTGGTCCCACATCACGGACTGGAAGAGCGAATTAACTCCTTTCTATGACCAGGCACGACGGATGCTGGGGGTAACACAGAACCCTTACTTCTCTCCCAGTGACCGGGCGATGAAGGATGCCGCAATCGCCATGGGAGTCGGAGATACATTTCAGATGGCACCGCTTGGAATCTATTTCGGGGATGGAACCGACACAGCGGTGGAGGATCCATACTTCGGTGGAGTGGGACCTAAGCGCAACGGATGCATCCAATGCGGTGCGTGCATGACGGGGTGTCGCAACAATGCCAAGAACACACTGCCGAAGAATTACCTTGGTCTGGCCGAAAATGCGGGCGCCGAAGTCTTTGCACTAACCACCGTGACAAAGATTGCGCAAGACTCCAATAGTCACTGGCTCGTCTCTACCAGCAAGACAGGACCGCGCCCGACGCCAGGGGAAACTTTTACCGCGAAAGAAGTGGTCATCGCAGCAGGGACATACAACACGCAGAAACTGCTCCATCGAATGAAGGATGATCGGACTCTCCCGCATCTTTCGAATCGTTTGGGCGATTACTCGCGAACAAATAGTGAATCACTCGTTGGCGCGACCATGCCCGATACAAAAATCGATTTTAGCCAAGGTTCTGCCATTACTTCCTCCTTCTTTCCCGATGAAAACACTCACATCGAACCAGTCCGGTATGGAAAAGGCAGTAACTTCATGGGTCTTTTGCAGACCATAATGACAGAGGGTAATTCGGCAAAAGCCAGACGCAGGCAATGGCTTCAGAAAGTGAAGCATGATCCATCTCTTCTTCCGAAGGTGCTCAATGTGCGAAAGTGGAGTCAACGAACCGTTATTGCTCTGGTCATGCAAAATGTTGATTCATGGATCAAGGTTCGTCCAACGCGCGGAATCTTGGGCTGGCATTTGACGTCAAAGAACAGTTCGGAACATCCCAATGCAACATGGATTCCCTCCGCAAATGAAACTGCTCGACTTATCGCCGCCAAATACCACGGAGTTGCCGGCGGACATCTGGGCGATTTGATAAGTGCCCCTTTTACCGCCCACTTTGTGGGCGGCGCAATTATTAGCAATGCACCCGAGACGGGCGTGATAGATCCTTATCACCGAGTCTGGAACTACCCGACTTTGCACATTGTTGACGGATCGACTCTCACGGCTAACTTGGGTGTAAATCCATCGTTGACAATTACTGCACAAGCAGAGCGGGCGCTCTCAATGTGGCCAAATAACGATGATGCCGACCCGCGACCGAAACAAGGTGAACCTTACTTGCGCATTAATCCGGTGATTCCAAACCACCCTGTCGTACCGAAGGGGGCTTTCGCAGAATTACGCTTTATGCCACCAACGCAACAAGGGTAATGAGTCTTCTTTCATGGTGTTTGCGATCGTGATTGCACCATCGAGATTATTTCCTCGCACAGGTACCAATTGGGCGTGAGGCAGAAGCGCCAATACACTTTCGTTAATCATTACTTGGTATCCTTCGTTTCTACTCAAACCGCCAAGAAGCGCCACCATTAATGGCTCCTGGGTCTTTCCACCGGCAAGTAACCAGGCTGCGCGAACAGACTTCGCCAACCCGCGCGCACCGTGATTGCGAATTGTCATTGCTCCCGCAATCTGTGCGTCAGCGCCCTCTAGCAGCCGTTTCGCGGTGGTGATACATAACAAATTTGCTTTCGCACTGGTGTTGCTCTCCAGTTGATCAAACTGACTGATTTCTTCGTGAAGAAAAGCCAATAGTTCTTCATCTTCTTCGCGCAATTGTCGCGTTGCAAGCGCCCGCTCCAAGGCGTGCTTACCCAGCCAAAACCCGCCACCAATATCTCCGAAGACGTGCCCTAGTCCATCGGCATGGGCAAAGACTCCTTCGCAATTGGCTACCGCAACAACCCCACTACCCACCGAAAGGGCAACGCCATTTTCACTTCCTATACCACCGATCAATCCTGCAAGCCCATCATCAATGACCACTACATCCTTTGCGCCAAAATATTGTGCGGCAAGCTCGCCATATTTTTGCGGATCTGGCACATCTCCGTAAACGCCAGTGAGTGAGAGAGCCACGAGATCGCTAGCAATTTCATAGAGATTAGATGCCTCGGCAAAAACATCGTGCAAGACAGATATTGGTGATTCATCCGCCCTTTTGGCGCGAGCGGATTCATAAGATCCATTAAGCCATCTCAGCCGAGTGCCAGACTGTCCCAAATCAACTGCTAGCACCATAATTCATTGTATGAGCAAGACTGCAGTGATAACAGGGGCAAGCGCCGGGATCGGTCGGAGTTTTGCGCAACTGCTAGCTAGCAAGGGTTATGACTTAGTCCTCGTGGCACGAGATGAAAATCGTCTAGCGCAGACCGCTAAAGAACTAGCGAAGGAATTTGGAATCAGATCCGAAATCCTGGTGGCGGACCTCTCTACCGATGAAGGAAGTAAGTCTGTGGAAGATCGAGTCAGCGATCCGGCGAGACCCATTGAGGTTCTAATCAACAATGCGGGGTTTGGAATACGAGATAATTTTCTTACGAGTCGACAAGTTGCTGAACAAGAACTATTAGATGTTCTGGTTCGAACTCCAATGCGCCTGATGCACTCTGCTCTCCCATCGATGAAGGAGCGAAATTCTGGAATCATTATCAACGTTTCATCCGTGGCCGGTTGGATCGCGGGTGGAAGTTACAGTGCCGCGAAGTCCTACTTGACCGTATTGAGTGAATCGCTACATACCGAACTTCGTTTCACAAAGGTAAAAGTACTTTCGCTCTGCCCAGGTTTCACACACACCGAATTCCACCAACGTGGAAAGATGCGAATGGATAGCCTGCCAAAAATCATGTGGTTGGAGGCCGACCAAGTTGTCGAAAAGGCTTGGTCTGACGCACTTGCAGGAAAGGCCGTCTCAGTCCCGGGTTGGCAATACAAAGTCCTCTCCTTCGCTGCTCGCTTTGCTCCTCGCCCATTTGTTCGTAAAATTGGGACGAATGTACGAGCGCGTCAAAGGCGTAAATAGTCACTGTTCCTGTGTGTTCTCAGTGAGTATGTGGTTTTGCCCATCTCAAGGCCCAAGTCATGAGAGTGATTCGCTAGTATGTGAACATATTCCTTGGAGGTATATATGTTTCGCAAATTAATGACCGCGTCAATACTTGGCTTTGTCCTGGCAGGATCACTCATAGCTATCGCACCTGCTAATGCTGCAACCAAAATCAGCAATGGCGTCCTGTGCCCGAAGGCCAAGATCAATAAGACAATAAAAGTGAGTGGAACCGTCTACAAGTGCACCAAGAGTCCCACCGTCAATAAGACGAAATATACATGGGTTTCATCCGACTGCCTTAAATCAAATGCGGATTACGCAAAACTCAGTATTTCCTATAAATCACTCGTCGCTGGAATGCCAGCCATTCTGGCCGATCTTGATGCGAAAATTAGTGCTCAACAAGCCAGAACCGCTGAATCATTAATCAAAGCAGATGCCCTTGACGCCCAAACCATCGTCTGGCAAGCGAAGTTGGTAACATTCATCGCGGCCAAAGATGCGCTTTTGGCCAAGCCAAATCCATCTACTTACGTAAAGGCGATAGCCACGTATACGACTGCTATCCGTTCACTCAACTCGGCTATCACGGCAAATACCTCCGCGACCACGTCAATGCGCAAGATGACCAAGGTGGTGGATTCAATGCAGGCCCAGCGCGCTGTCACAGTCGGAACAGTGACCCAAGTAAAGGGCGGCGTTGCCCAAGCTGCCTCACTGCGCAACTTGATCTGCCAAAAGGGACTGTAAGAGTCTAGAAATAGGGAAAGCCATAGTTGATCTATGGCTTTCCCTATTTCTTTGCCCGTCGGTTGTGCCATAACTTCTTGTGAATGGGGCCGATCCGGTTAGTAGCGCCGCCTCTGCTAGCCGTTCATGTGTTGACAAAATTGGTATTTCCTGCGCCTCAGATTTTTCTAGATCTCATTTTTTACAACCTTATAGCCATTGCGATCACGCTCTCCCTGATTTTCGCGCCGAAATTCAATGATAGGAGCGCCAAACTCTCCCTGATTTTCGCGATGCTCCTCTGGACGAGTGGGACGATCCTCTCCTCGTACAACGAATTCTTTGCTGGTGGACACATCAGCCCAACCGTTATTAACGCCTCTTATCTGATCTTCTATCCATTGGCTTTCATTGGTCTGACGCGAACCTTTAGAGCAAAGAGTAAACTCGGATCAGTGGAAGTTCTGGATGCAACAATTTTAGGAATAGGCCTGAGTGCGCTGGGTACGGCCTTTTTCATCGCTCCAATTCTTCCAAAATTTGATGGAGATGTCTTGAAATCTTTCTTTGCCGTGCTATTTCCCATCGCCGATCTAATTTTGCTTGCCCTCGTCCTGTCTTTGATCGCAATTTCACATATATCTAAACGAAATCTCCTCATCTGCCTAGGAGTCGTCATCTACACTACATCGGACTTCCAGTTTCTTTGGCTTACAGTTCATCGCCAGTACTCGCTCGGTTCGCTCAGTGATGATGGGTGGCTAATCGGACTCGTGCTAATCGCGACCGCATTCTGGTATCACGGCTCCGAGTCTGATTCACGCGAATCAATTCCCCCGATATTCATAGCGCTCTCAGTGCTTTTGAGCGCCACACTGTTGGCCATCACATCACTTCGTCCTGGCTACCTTCCTAACTTCATTTTGATTCCAACAATTACGACACTGCTTCTTGCATTTATCCGCATGACGATCGCCCTTCGGCAATCCCGATTCATAGGAGAGGAGAGACTTCTTGCGCGAACTGACGAACTTACAGGTTTGCCCAACCGACGCAAGTTCATAGCTGAACTTGAGGAATTGGCGCAGGCGCACGACGGTGCTCTCCTACTCCTCGACCTGGATGGATTTAAGCCCATTAATGATCGCTACGGACATGAGATTGGTGACTTGTTGCTCAAGCAAGTCTCAACTCGGTTCACTCGCGCTTTACCGCAAGGCTCACATTTGGCTCGGCTTGGGGGCGATGAATTTGGCGCAATTGTTCGCGGGGACTATGAGACCACCCTTGAGATAGCCCATGCACTTCGTGCCACGGTGAGTTATCCATTTTCCATTTCGGGACGTGAAATCCATGTTGGAGTGAGCGTGGGGCATGTGGGCAATGACGGGGCGGATAACTTGCTCAAACGTGCCGATAACGCCATGTATCTAGCAAAGCGCGAAGGTAGCGGCGTCTGGTCAGAGGCGTGAGAATTCAGATCAAAATTTTTAGAATATGATTTGTCTCGCGACGCGCCCACATCTCCCGCTCGTAGAAGAGGTCTAATTGTCTGTATCCTTCCACAATCGAATTCTGGTTCTCGGCGCAGGCTCAGTCGCCCAATGCGCAATCCCACTACTTCTAGAACACTTAGTGGGACCCCAGCAGATGACGATCGTAGATAAACGCGACAATAGATCACGAGTTCAGTCGGCTATTGACCAGGGTGCCACTTACGTTCAAGCTGAATTAACTCAAGGTAACCTTGATGAATTCCTAAGTCGGTTTCTTTCTGAAGGTGATTTTTTACTTGATCTTGCTTGGAATATCGATGCTAACGCAATGATTGAATGGGCACATGACCACGGTATAATTTATGTAAACACATCGCTCGAGGAGTGGGAGCCTTACTCGGGCGGTCCCGAGCGAAGTGTGCAATCTCGCACTCTCTACGTCCGCCACATGCGCATTCGTGAGCTGAAGGCCAAGTGGAAAGATGCTGGTCCGACTGCAATTGTCGAGCATGGTGCAAATCCAGGATTTGTTTCTCATCTGGTTAAGCGGGGTCTAGTCGATATTGCCAAGCGAGCAATCAAGGAAGGCGTCGCGGCTGGGGGCGTGGAGATAGCGCTCGAGGAGGGCAATTTTCCGGTTCTTGCACAAACCCTCGGGGTAAAAGTCATTCATATCGCCGAGCGAGACACACAAATCGCTGATAAACCAAAACGTGTTGGGGAATTTGTAAATACATGGAGTGTCGAAGGCTTCTATGAGGAAGGAATTGCTCCGGCAGAATTGGGATGGGGAACACACGAAAAGACACTTCCCGCAAATGCCTACATGCACGAAGGTGGACCTCAGAACCAGATTGCGCTGGCTCAGCCGGGGGCAACTACCTGGGTTCGATCATGGGTGCCCAACTCGGAGACGACTGGATTGCTAGTTCGCCACGGCGAAGCCTTCACAATGTCGGATCACCTAACGGTGTGGGAGGGCGACAAAGCCATCTATCGCCCAACCGTGCACTATGCCTATTGTCCTACCGATGCTGCCATCGCATCTATGCGCGAACTCGAGATGCGTCAATGGGATCTCCAAGAAGATCAGCGAATTATGAATGATGAGATCATTGACGGAGAAGATCGACTCGGTGTGCTAATTATGGGCCATCCATACAAAGCTTGGTGGACTGGCTCTCTACTTTCTATTCACGATGCGCGAAAATTGATTCCCAACCAATCTGCGACGACCGTTCAGGTGGCCAGTGCGGTCTACGCCGCCGTCGCATGGGCAATGAAAAATCCAGATCGTGGTCTCTTGGTTCCTGATGATCTACCCTGGAAAGAAGTTCTGGAGTTGGCGCAAAAGTACTGGGGCGGAATCCACTCAGTCCCAGCAGATTGGGATCCCCTTATGTACCGTAATGACCTGTACGGTCCATGGAATGGTCGCGTCTATGACCATTCGGATCCCTGGCAGTTCGCCAATTTCCTCGCGTAATTTTTACGACCAATTTCCACGCCGTTGATGAAAAAAGTAAAAAGCTACCGAATCCGGGGAGTCGATGGCGCAGTTCATAGGGTCGAATTCGATGGCAGAGTTGTGGATTTTTGGACGCCGCAAGGATCGCCGGGGCATTTACTCATCGCCCATGACGGCCAGAACGTTTTCGATCGCGAAACTTCAACCAGGCGTAGTACGTGGCGAATGACGCATTCTGCGGTCCGCGTCGCTGCGCAATTGGGAATCACGCCACCGGCGATTATCGCCGTCTTTCACAGTCGTTCGGCGAAAAATCCTTGGGGTCGCATTTTGGACCTGGCTCCACAGGATCCGTTCCAAAGCGGTGTCGAGCCGGCGGTGAAGAATGCTGAAATTGCCGCCGCGGATCTCCAAGGAAATAGGTACCTTGCACAAATCACTGAGGAAATTGCACCGGCAATTGCCGCCGAGATAGGAATAAATCTAGAAAGTGTAAACAAAGCAGTCATCGGATCCAGCATGGGGGGCCTAGCCTCTCTTTACGCTGTAGGAAAGCGGCCCGACTTCTTTACGACCGCACTTGCACTCTCCACTCATTGGAGTGCCGGGGATCCTTCGCTAGTGGATGCACTTATAGATGCGCTCCCGATTCCGGGTGCACATAGAGTCTGGATGAGCCATGGCACGAGAGGTTTGGATCGACAATACGGGCCCTTGCAAAAGCATGCAGATCAAAAAATGGCCAAGGCTGGTTGGGTTGAAGACGAGGATTTCATCTCTAGGGTTTACAAGCAATCGGGCCACACTGAAAGATCGTGGGCAAAATATCTCGACCAACCTATGAAATTCTGGTTGCGTCCCTCAAACAACTAGCCACAGACAGGTTTTTGGAGGAATTTCAACCTCTCCCTCACCCACGTGGCCCTGCCCATTGGAGGCAATCAATACGCGACCTTGAGTTTTAAAATGTACCGACACACTCGAAGTATTCAGTACCACCTCAACGTTGCCACGTTGAAAGGCGATCATGCCCGAGCCATCAGGGATATGCGTCCACGAAAAACTCTCAGAAGTCATTTGCTTCCGCAGCGGGAGAATATGTCGATATAGATTCAGCGAACTCTGCTGATCCTCTATCTCATGCTCGACTGTGCGCGTTTTCCATTCTTGCGGAATTGGCAACCACGGCTTGGTGGAAGTGAAACCGAATGGAGTTGTCTCTCCGTTCCAGGGAAGCGGTACTCGTGCTCCATCTCTCCCTTTCTGCTTTCCTTGCGTGCGGATGAAGGCGGGATCTTGGCGATCAGCATCATTGATCTGCGCATCAGGAAGACCCAACTCTTGCCCTTGGAACACATAACAGGATCCAGGAAGTCCAAATGTGAAAAGGGCAAGTGCGCGAGCCTCCTCTTCGCCAACCCGAGTTACTAGTCGCGGCGTATCGTGATTACTCAACGCCCAAGTCGGAGCCGCCACAGTGCTACTCATGAGCTGCAACGTGCGTTTAATACAACTATAGAGTTCGACATCATTAAAAGGCGCGACGAGCAAGTCAAAATTGAAGACCTGATCTAGTTCATCACTTCGAACATACCGTAGTGCTCGCTCTGGCGGATGAACCCACGCCTCCGCAACGGCCATAATGTCACGATCATAGGAATCAAAAACTTTGCGCCAGGATCGGTAGACCTTATGCACTCCATCGCGGTCGAAAAAAGGAACACTTGAAAGTAAATTTCCGCGCACTTGCGAATCCATCTCGATATCCAGCCGCAGGGCATCGCTCAGCGCTTGCGGATCATGATGGTCAGCATGAATATCATCCTTAGCAAGTCCGTGCGCAACATCAATTCGAAAACCATCTACACCGAGCTCCAACCAAAATCGAAGGGTCGCTTCAAAATCCTGCTGCACATCAAGGTTTTCCCAGTTGAGATCGGGTTGAGATGAATCGAATAGATGTAAATACCATTGACCGTCCGCCACCCGCGTCCATGCTGGCCCGCCAAAGAGTGAGATCCAGTTATTTGGCGGTGTATTGGCGTCTTTTCCTTCATAAAAGTGGAATCTCGATCGTTCTGCAGAACCCTTTGGTGCCCTTAACGCATCTTGAAACCAGCGATGTTCGCTGGAAAAATGATTCGGAATAATGTCAATAATTATTTTCATACCAAGTTGGCGGGCGCGAGCAAAGAGCGCATGCGCATCGGTGAGATTCCCATGTCGAGGGTCGACATCCCGTGGATTGGAAACGTCATATCCGCCATCCTTATTCGGAGACGTGTAGAAGGGACTCATCCAAATGGCATCAACACCGAGAGCACGGACGTAGTCAAGATGCGTTGTTATCCCCCTTAAGTCACCCTCGCCGTCACCATTGCTGTCAAAGAAGGAACGTGGGTAGATCTGGTAGAAGACTGCTTCCGTCCACCAATGCTTCAGCTCGGTTTGACTCACTTGACTCTCCAGATACCACTGACTGCGCCTTTAGTTGTCATTGATATTTGCTGCGAATTTGCCTCATGACCATAGAGTGTTTTCTTTACCGTGTAGCCGTATGGCTTGAGATTTACCTTGTAGTTTCCCGCGCTTCTTGCCACGAACACAAGGACGCTCTCCTTTTCGCTCTCTCTCAAATACGCGATGGAATTTGGCTTAACATCCACCCACCGCAGACCGCCGTTGGTGAGCGCGTCAGAGTTTTTGCGCACCGCGATCAACTTCTTGAACTCGGAAAACAATTCTTGATCCCACTTGTTGGGATGATCCCAATCAATAGTCCGCCGAGAGTCCTCTCCCCACTCACCTTCGAGGCCGATTTCATCACCGGCAAAAATTGAAGGAACGCCAGGATAGGTGAGCAACATCGTTGCGCCAGCAATATGCCGTGCCCGATCGCGACCTGTCACTGATCTAAATCGAGCGGTATCGTGCGAATCCAAGAGCAACATGCTCGCCGTCAACGAACGCCACGGAATACCCGCGGCAAAGGATCGCATCATCTCAACCATGGCTTCAGCTGGAAATGTGGGGATGGGCACGGGCAGACCCATGAAATTATCCGCAAATTTTGCATTCTTACTTAACCAGCCCCACACTGGCCGAGCAAAGCCGATGTAGTTCATGGTGCCATGCCACCCGAAACCATCCAAGTCAGAGGGAGAATGATCGGCATTCTCGGCAACCAGCCAGGCTTGCGAATTCGTCTCATCCATCGCGGTGCGTATTCCACGGGTGACTTCTTGATTCATATCTTCGGCAAGGTAGCGTCCGGTCATGTTTCCTACATCAATGCGCCAACCATCGTTGGAATATGGCGGCTTAAGCCATCTTTTAACGATCGAATCTGGCCCCGAATACATTTTTTGACGCAAAAGTTGAGAGTTATAATTTAATTTTGGCAATGAGGCCACACCCCACCACCCCACATACCCATGTCGGATCGCCTTATCCCAATAAAAAAAGTCACGCTCCTTGGCAGTCGGATTCTTGAGAGAGGTTTGGATCCACTCATGGCCAAGGCCACAATGATTCGTGGTCAAGTCCCCCATGATTCGAAAGCCTTTTTCTCGCGCAGCTTGTGAAAACTCCAAAAACGCTTCATCTCCACCAAGAAGCGGGTCCACGTGATCAAAACTCGAAGCATCGTAACGATGTGCACTCCTAGCCGGAAAGAACGGAGTGAAGTAAATCGCGTTGACGCCTAACTCTTCCAGGTGCGAAAGATGGGCTTGAACCCCCTCAAAATCTCCGCCGTAAAACTCCGTGCTTACATCCGGGCCGCCTCCAGTGGGTCGAGCATTCCAATCCTTCGGCACCGCCCATGAAGGCAGTTCTCTTTTTTTGCCCGACGACGCAAAACGGTCCGGGAAGATCTGGTAAAAAATCGCGTGCTTAATCCAGTCGGGGTATCTAGGCTTGGCAATAACCTGGAAGTCTTCTCGATCCACAACATCCCTGTTGAATACGCCCTCACCGTTGAGCCAACGATAAGTGCCTTTGTCTTCCAACAGAAAGCGATAGTGCGTAACCGGATTGAGGATCTCAATTGAAACTGACCACCAGGTCTCAACCAGAGTCGATTTTCCCTTTTTGAGCGCAAAGGTGCGGGGTTCCCCATCATGGAAAAGTCTGACCCAGATTTTCGTAGCTTTGTCACCCCTAGGAACGCGAATCTTGAGTTCTACCCGCTCGCCGATCTGAGGGGCGGCGTTGCTTACGTAAAGATCGCTCCCATCATGATGCGGGGATAGAAAGTTTTGTGCTCGGTAGCTCAAAGATCGCTCCCTTCGAATTGGTGACAATCGCCTTAAGCTCTAAGTTCTGCCCAAGAAAGTCATTGGGGTTGATATAAACGCTGTATGGAGAATTTGTATCCACGCCTAACGAGTCCCAATTTGATACCCCTTCGATGCGTGAAAAGAACTCTACAGAAGCCAGATCTTTGGTACTGACTCCAGCGCTTAATTGGTAGTAACCGGTGAAGTCATCCTGATTGGTAGTAATAATCCCAACTTTCACCGATACTTGATCGATCGGCTTATTTGCCTTGAAAACCACGGTCGACAGCGGTGGAACGATAAATTTCAATCGTACCCCGGTGGCTTGGGGTTTCGACTTGCCCAAGAGCGTTTTCCAACCTCCAGCTGAGGTGGCAGTGTTTATTATCGTGGATACCGATTTATCGGAATTATTGAAGGCGATCACGTATTCACGATTCTCGAGGTTGCTCTTCTTTGAAACAATAAATAGCGGGCCTTTTGCCAAACGCGGTTGCATGACGGCGTTGGCCAAACCTGGATTGTTCTTGCGCAGTTGGGCCAGTACCTTGAGATACTTGGCAATCGGACTGGTGG
>JBBRSY010000052.1:0-11185 GCA_038244965.1 Candidatus Nanopelagicales bacterium
ATATTTGCCAGGTATTTTCTTGCCCACTCAACTGCGGGCCACTGGCAACATTGATAAAGCGATGTCACATTCACATACTTATATTCTTGCCATTCCTGCCCAGACTTTGCGCCCAAAATTGGAAGAGTGGCGAAGGAGTTTCGCCAAGGACGGGATTTTGATCAGCACTCTTAAAGGGGTGGAAGTTTCCACGCACTTTCGCATGACCGAAGTGATTATCGATGTGCTTGAAGTGGATGCCAGCAAAGTTGCAATTATTACTGGTCCCAATCTGGCAAATGAATTGGCGCTTCGACAACCAGCCGCCGCCGTTGCTGCCGCTGCCACGCTGGAGCTAGCGCAACGGGTCCAGAAGCTTTTCACGACTCCTTACTACCGGGTTTATACCTCCACCGACGTGCTCGGATGCGAGTTGGCTGGTGCAATAAAGAGCGTGATCGCACTTGGCGTGGGAATCGCAGTAGGTCTGGATCTGGGCGAGAACACGCAAGCAATGCTCATTACTCGCGGCCTCAACGAAGTTGCCCGGCTGGGCGCCGCCCACGGGGCAGATCCGCTGAGTATTGCCGGCCTGGCCGGCCTGGGGGACCTGGTCGCATCGTGCGGATCGCCACTTTCGCGAAATCGAACCTTCGGGGAAGCCCTCGGTCGTGGTGGGTCAATGGAGTTTGCGCGTGCGCATGTGCCCAGCACAGTTGAAGGCGTAGCCTCAGCTGGAGCAGTTGTTGAACTGGCCCATCGCGTTGGAGTCGAGGTTCCTGTGATTGAGGCCGTCGCCGATGTTGTAAACGAGGTCATAACGCCGGTGCAGGCGTTGGATCGCCTCATGGAGATCAGCACACGCGCAGAGGAATTCATCAAATGAGTCGGGACAAAATTGTCGTTGCGATTCTGTTTGGCGGACGAAGTAGCGAACACGAAATCTCATGCATCTCAGCCGGTGGAATATTGGCCGCGATTAATCGCGACATCTATCAGCCGATTTTGATTGGAATCACTCGCACCGCCGGTCGTTGGGTCCGAATCCCAGAGGATTATCCACTGTCCATCATCGACGGAGTATTGCCGACAGTGCCTGAGGATGGGGAAATCGTGAATACCGATATTCACGGATTTTCAGTCAACGGCAAAGCTCTCCAAGTTGATGTCATTTTTCCGATGTTACACGGCCCCTACGGAGAAGACGGCACCATTCAAGGATTCTGTGAAGTCGCCAATATTCCTTACGCAGGAAGTGGAGTGCTTGCCTCAGCAGTTGCCATGGACAAATCCTTTGCTAAACCCATTTTTGCAGCCCATGGCATGAAAATTGCCGAAGGAGTGGTAATCACAAGTGAGCGTTGGGCCAGTAATCAAAGTGCCTGTGAGTCCCTACTGAATGGCTTTAGATATCCGCTCTTCGTCAAACCGGCTCGAGGTGGCTCCAGTCGAGGTACGACCAAAGTTAAGTCGGCGCGAGATCTTGCAAGTGCAATTGAGGAAGCGCATAGATTTGATCGGAAGGCATTGGTAGAAGGGGGCATTGCCGGCAAGGAAGTTGAATGCGCTGTCCTGGAAATCGATGGTGAGGCAAGGACATCAAATCCTGGCGAGATTATTATTGATAAGCGATTTGATTTCTACGATTTTGAATCCAAATATCTCGATGATGGAACGACCGTGCAGGTACCCGCCAACATTCCGCCAGGTGCCATTAAGGAAATCCAACGGCAGGCCGCGCTAGCTTTCACGTCCTTGGGGTGCGCCGGACTGGCGCGCGTGGATTTCTTCTATCAAGACGATGGTCAAATCATCATTAATGAACTCAACACAATGCCTGGTTTCACGCCCACTTCTGTATTCCCAACCCTCTGGGCAGAAAAAGGTGTTTCCTACCCGCAGATTATTGATGAGCTAATCAAGGGTGCACTGACACGCAAAAACGGGGTTCTCGGTAATTAAGTCTTCTTCTTCCAACCTGTAGGGCATTTGCCTAGATACGACTTTATTTGTTTACCCTTGATACAAACTACTTTCTTTCCCGGCACATTTGCCGTTTTCTTCGTGGACACCGTCGTGGGTTTCTTTGTTTGCACCGGGGTTGGCAACTGAATCAGGATCTGGCCGACTACGTTGTCGCCAGTGAACCAGAGGTTGCCGTCTGGGCCAGTAGTAACACCATTGGCGCTGACTGGATATTCCGTAATAACTCCGGCGCGCGAGATTTGACCAATGGCACTGTTGTTATCTTCCGTGAACCAGATATTTCCATCTGCCCCCGTTGTAATCTCGCTTGGTGCACTGTTGGGAGTTATTCCTTTGGCATATTCAGTGACAACACCACTCGTAGTGATCTTGCCAATTATGGAGGTGCCGTTTTCGGCAAACCATAAATTACCGTCTATATCGACAGTAATTCCGGCAAGAGAAGCGCCATCAGTGATTCCGGTGCGGAACTCGGTAACGACACCGTCGGTCGTCATTTTCCCAATTGCATTATTCCCGTTTTCAGTGAACCAGAGGTTGCCATCCTTACCAGCGACAATTTTGTTGGGGCCGCTGCCGTCGCTCAGGCCAACGGTATACTCGATTACAACACCAGAAGTCGAAATCTTCCCGATTGCATTGTCTACAATTTCAGTGAACCACAAATTGCCATCGGGACCGCGCGTAATGCCCGACACTTTTCCATTGATGCCATTGGTGTACTCGGTGACGACTCCGTCCACCGTGATTTTTCCGACTGCTTCGTTGCTACTTTCACTGAACCAGAGATTTCCGTCCGGACCTGCGACGATATCGGTTGGTGAGCTGGCTTCGCTGATGCCATTGGTGTATTCGGTAACCGTTCCAGTGGGCGTGATCTTTCCGATTGCACCAGCATTGGATTCGGTGAACCATAAGTTGCCATCGGGGCCAGCAGATATTCCCGTTGGTGCACTATCCGCAGTAATTCCCGCGGCGTAACTCGTAATTTTGGGTGAAGCGGCCTGAGCGGTTGCCATTATCAGAAGGGAACTCAAAGATAGAACCATTGCTAATCGACCACGTGAGGCCATCTAGCTCTCCGAACTTGTGACGCAATTAGATTGCCTAGAATGCGGCGAGGATCTTGTAGTAGTTGGGGAACGCAACAACAAGTTAGACCGCTTTGCACCGGCTGTCAATATTATCTATGGCGCGATATCCAGGCGATGATTACCCATACGTCTAGTACAAGAAGTTGACGTCTCGTTTTTGATTATCAACCTGAACCCGATTTTCGAAATTGCCGACCAGAAGATCTGCGGTATTAGAAAAGCGAATGAAAGAAATTTAATACGAAGTAACCGGGCAGGTCAGCGTGCGAGTAATACCAGCAACTGCCTGAACCTTGGACAAGATCACCCGACCGAATTCCTCCATGCTGGGCGCTTCGGCGCGCATGATGACGTCGTATGGACCGGTTACACCTTCAGCAAGGGTGACTCCTGCGATTGCCGAGACTGCTCGTGCGACGCTCGTTGCTTTCCCGACCTCAGTCTGGATCAAAATGTAGGCCTGTACTGACATATGGGGCGTCCTTTCCTGGAACTTGCTACAGGTAAGAAGGTACCGCATTTTTTACCCGTCTGGCAGGGGAATCTTCCCGCGTAGGCTATCCGCATGGAATTTTCAGAATTCGAGGTCATCGCCGAACTTTCGAAAATTTTCACTCGACGCGATTCGCGCGTCCTTGTGGGTATCGGGGACGACGCAGCCGTGGTGACCTCGCCGTTACAGAAGACGGTAATCACTACAGATATGGCAGTTGAAGGTGTGCACTTTCGTCGGGAATGGTCAACACCAGATGAGATCGGGGAGAAAATCACGGCCGCCAATCTTGCCGATGTCTTTGCCATGGGTGCCACCCCAGAACACCTGGTCGTTTCGATATCTCTAACCGGTCAAGAAAGTATGGTCTGGATCAGAGAATTGGCGCGCGGAATTGAAGTTGAGGCTAGAAGTTGCGACGTACTAGTCATCGGTGGTGACGTCGTCCGAGGCCCGGTGATTTCGATTTCAATAACGGCGATCGGACAGGTCGATACGCCGATTTTGCGATCGGGCTCCAAGGTCGGGGACGAAATCGTCGTAACGAATTTACCCGGGTGGTCCGCCGCGGGCCTGCACCTTTTGCAACACAACATAAATGTCAGTGAACTAGAACCCGCTAGATGTGTTGAGCGGGCTTTGGCGCAATTTCGTGCCCCCTCCGTGCAGTATTCCGAGGCAATCGCCCTTCGAAGTGCCCATGCGATGTGCGATATCAGCGATGGTTTATTGGTGCAGGCCGCTCAAATGGCGACAAAAACCAAATTTGTTATCAATTCAGATTTGCTTCGTTTGCATCCCGATTTTGCCGATCTCACGGGGCTTGCCGCGCAAGTTGGCGCAGATGTGTGGGATTGGATTGCAGGAGGGGGGGAGGACCATGCCTTCCTGGCCACGGGAATTGATCTGCCAGGTTTTATTATCGGCGCAGTAGAACAAGGAACCGGCGTTGTATTACTAGGAGTTACCAAGACGCCCAAGGGTTACAGCCATTTCGACTAACCCACTTTGAAAGCAGAACTATCGAGAAACTTTGCCGGCCTTCAAACAGGAGGTGCAGACGTTGGCACGCTTGGATGTACCACCAACGAAAGTGCGCACACTCTGAATGTTTGGATTCCAGCGGCGGCGGGTCTTGACCTGAGAGTGCGAGACGTTATTGCCAAAGCTGGGGCCTTTGCCACAGATATCGCAGTTTGCAGCCATCGTCGTACTCCTTGTTAATTTTGGGACGGATAAGAATTCATATTCGCAACGGGGGTAAGGGTAGCGCCTAGGCGGTCCTTGACGCTAATTGACGCTCAAAATCTGCCAATCAGAGATGGTTTTGGCGAGAGAATGTCTCCATGGCCGACCTGAGTACGAAGTTGATCAATGTGGTCGGCGATCGCACTGCAAAGGCCCTTGAAGCCGGAATTGGCGTTCGCACTGTGGGCGATCTGCTGCGCCATTATCCGCGCAGATATATGGTCCGGGGCGAACTCACCGATATCTCCGAACTTAAAGTTGATGATGAGGTCACAATCCTCGCAGAAGTCTTCAGCACAAATGCACGCTCGCTGCGCGGAAAAAAAGGAACGATCCTGGAAGTCGTAGTCACCGACGGCACTTCCAAACTCTCTCTTACTTTTTTCAATCAAGCTTGGCGCGAGCGTGATCTTCACGTAGGTAAGCAAGGTCTCTTTGCGGGCAAAGTGGGGATTTTTAATGGCAAGAAGCAACTTTCTCATCCCGATTACGAATTGATTCCAGATGGAAGCGATGTCGAAAGTGCCATCGACGAATTCGCCGGGAAGTATCTTCCGATTTACCCCGCAACCGCAAAAATGCCTTCCTGGAAATTGGCGCAGTGCATCAAGATCGCAGTTGACGCCCTCGACGAAGTTCCAGATTTTCTTCCTGAAGAAATTCGTTTGAAGCATCGCTATCCCACGCTTAAGGAAGCCCTAGTCAACATTCATCAACCCGATGACCTTGAGCAATCTAAAAACGCACTCGAGAGATTGACATTCGATGAGGCTTTCTTACTTCAACTACTACTGGTCCTGCGCCGCGCCGAATTGCGCAAACTCAATGCAACAGCCAGGCCCATACGTACCGGCGGTCTGCTTGAAAAATTTGACGAGTCTCTCCCGTTCACTTTGACCGCGGGTCAGCGCAGCGTCATTGCCGAGATTGAAAATGATCTCTCCGGATCGCATCCGATGCACCGACTACTCCAAGGAGAAGTCGGTTCGGGCAAGACCGTTGTAGCGCTGCGCGCCATGTTGGCGGTCGTGGACAACGGAGGTCAGGCTGCTCTTTTGGCACCAACTGAAGTTCTCGCCCAGCAGCACCTGCGGACAATCACCACATTGCTCGGACCACTTGCTCAAGGTGGCATGTTGGGTGGTGCCGAGCACGCTACCCAAGTGATTCTCGTTACTGGATCGCAAAATGCCGCAGCGCGAAAAGATGCACTCGCCCTTGCGGCTTCCGGCGATGCCGGCATCATCATTGGGACGCATGCCTTGCTCGGACAGAGCGTTAATTTTGCTGATTTAGGACTCGTTGTCATTGATGAACAGCACCGCTTTGGCGTTGAGCAACGAGATGCGCTTAAGGCAAAGGCAGTGTTGCCTCCGCACGTCTTGGTTATGACTGCGACTCCGATTCCACGAACAGTGGCCATGACGGTTTTCGGTGACCTTGACGTGTCGACCCTGCGAGAATTACCAAGCGGACGTCAAAAGATTACGACTCATGTAGTAGATGCAGTGGCAAAGCCAGCATTCCTCGAGCGGGCGTGGAGTCGAATCCGCGAAGAGGTGGCCAAAGGTCATCAGGCCTACATCGTTGCTCCCAGAATCAACGCGTCCACTTCGGCTAATGCCGATATGGAATTTCTCTTCGGGACCGCATCGACTGAATTAACATCCGTAGAAGAACTGGCACCACGACTTCACGCAGATCAACTTTGCGGACTTCGTCTGGCGATATTGCACGGTCAACTTCCCATCGATGTCAAAGATGAGACTATGCAGGCATTTTCACAGGCAAAGATCGACGTTTTGGTTTCGACCACTGTCATAGAAGTTGGCGTTGATGTTCCCAATGCAACCATCATGGTCGTCATGGATGCTGACCGATTTGGCGTTTCTCAGCTCCACCAGCTGAGAGGTCGAGTTGGCCGGGGAAGCGCTGCAGGGCTGTGCATTCTCGTGACGTCGGCTCCTTCGGAATCCTCCGCACGCGCGCGGTTAGATGCGGTCGCGGGCAGTGTAGATGGATTCGAATTGTCGAGAATTGATCTTGAGCAACGCCGTGAGGGAGATGTACTTGGAGTCAGTCAGTCTGGGACAAGGTCGCACCTGCGTTTGTTGCGCGTTTTGCGAGATGAGGATCTGATTGACAGAGCAAGATCGGATGCCCAGGCACTTATAGAATCCGATCCGAGCCTTCTGAATAATCCCGAATTGGCTGGCGAATTGCAGGTTCTCCAGGCCGATGAAGCTGCCGACTATATTGATAAGGGTTGATAGATGAGAATTATCGCGGGGCTAGCTAAAGGGCGAACGCTTTCCACCGTTGCCGGGGCGACGCGTCCAACATCGGATCGTGCGCGTGAGGGTCTTTTTTCTTCTTTGCTATCGGAGTTCGGGGATTTCACGGCGCTCAACATTCTTGATTTATTTGCCGGTTCTGGTGCCATCGGTTTGGAGGCGCTATCGCGCGGCGCGGGCTTGGTACACTCTGTCGAGAAAAATGAGGTCGCTTGCAGAACAATTAGTAAGAATGCAGACCTAGTCATGACCTCCAAGACTTCAGGTGTATTTCATTTATACGCGATGTCCGCGCAAAAATTCTTGGAGATACCTAAGACAGCAAGCTACGACATTGTCTACGTTGACCCTCCTTACGATTTCCCAGATGTCGAGCTATTTAAATGTCTGGTCGAACTTCGTGCTGGCGATTTTGTCAAAGACGATGGGATGGTTGTGGTCGAGCGTGCGCGTAAATCCACGTCCATGAATTGGCCGAGCGGATTTGAGCCAATTAGAGAGAGAAGTTATGGTCAGGCTGTGATTTATTACGGAAAACTGGCTTAAGCCCCCCATCATTGCTAGCGTTTGTTCTGTGAGAAGCGCCGTCTGTCCAGGATCCTTCGATCCAGTGACTTATGGGCACCTAGACATCATCGAGCGTGCTGCCTCCAATTTTGATGAGGTAATTGTGGCCGTTTTAGCCAACCGTAGTAAATCGAGCCTGTTCACCATCGAAGAGCGCATTGAGATGATTCGTGAGAACACCAGGCACCTACCAAATATAATTGTCGACTCTTGGTATGGATTGCTCGCCGAATATTGCCGTGCTCGTCAAATAAGCGTGATCGTAAAGGGACTTCGAGCGGTCACAGATTTTGATTATGAACTTCAGATGGCACAGATAAATTTCCAGGCGGCGAAAGTGGAAACCATGTTTATGGCTACTTCCCCGACTCATTCATTTCTCTCCTCCTCTATTGTTAAAGAGCTGGCCCATTTTGGTGGAGATGTATCAACGATGGTCCCTCCAAATGTCGATCTGGCACTGCGCACACGAGTAGCAGGGATATAAACGATGGATTCCATTGAGAAACTTAGCTCAGCAATAACTATGGTCGAAGAGGCGCGTGGCGTTCCGCTCTCTGCCTCATGTGTAGTCCATCGGGCAGAGTTGCTCGAAATTCTGGACGAGTCGCGCAATGCCCTGCCTCACGATTTTGCTAAGGCGCAGAATCTGCTGGCATCTCGTGACGCCATTGTTGAAGAAGGGCGGCAGAGCGCGGAGCAACTCGTTGCTATGGCGCGTGAGGAGGTAGCGCGCATGGTCGAGCAGACCGCTATCGTGCAGGCGGCTCGCGATGAATCCCAGCGAATTCTGGACGAAACGCGATCTATGGCCGAGCGTGAGCGTCAGGAAGTGGAGAATTACATTGACTCACGTCTGGCCACGCTGGAAGTCATTTTGAATAAAACGATGGATGCTGTCTCGCGCGGTCGTGAACGCCTTGCCGGTGCAGATGACAAGGATGTCTTGTCGCAATTAGCTAACGACTAACCGGCCTAGATGAAAACGTCGAAGGTATTTCTATTCAATACCCATGACCTTCCCCGCCGTGCGGGTGAGGTGCGCGAATATTCGCTGGATCTGCCAGCCCCGATGCGAATCGGCATCGACGTAATCGCCGTTGCCAAAGATCAGGGAATTCACCTCGAGATGCGCTTGGATTCGGCGGGCGAAGGCATTCTCGTTGGAGCTACAGTCTCCACGATCGCCGAAGGTGAGTGCATTCGTTGCCTAGAGCCCATGGAGTTGCCGATTTCTCGTCATTTTCAGGAGCTATACCGCTACGCCCCTGAGAAAGCTCATACCAAAGCTCAACGAAAAGCCGCCCAGGCCTACGATGACCTAGGTGAGGATGATGATCTGATGCTGGATGGAGATCTCATCAACCTGGAAGGTCCCATCCGTGATTGCCTTGTTCTGGCGCTACCTATTAATCCCCTCTGCACCGCGGATTGCCCGGGGCTTTGTCCGGGCTGCGGGGTGAAGTGGAGCTTGCTAGAGCCGGGTCATCGTCACGATGCTAAGGATCCCCGATGGGCTGGGCTCGCTGGTCTGGATCTCTAGCACTCAACCCGATTTCAAAAATTGGCGGGTTTAGGGGATACTTAGGCCACGATCTATGGCTTTACCGAGCTGTTAGACATTAGAAAGAGGAACGAAAAGTGCCAGTACCAAAGCGAAAAATGTCGCGCTCCAAGACCCGTTCCCGTCGGAGCCAGTGGAAAACCACAGCAGCAGCCCTTGTCGCGTGCCCGCAATGCCAGTCACCGCGTTTGCAGCACACGGCCTGCCCAACCTGCGGCACATATAACCGCCGTCAGGTAATCGAGGTCTGATCTGTACTCATCGCTAACTCAAGCACTGGGCGTTGAAATAAGCCCACAATTGCTGGAGTTGGCACTCACGCACCGATCTTTTGCATACGAATCGGGTGAAACACAAACTAACGAACGACTGGAATTTCTAGGCGACTCAGTTCTCGGCCTGGTTGTCACCCACGAGCTCTATACCCGCTTTCCAGATCTAGATGAAAGTCGCCTTTCCCCACTTCGCTCTGGCGTGGTCAACATGCGCGCCCTTGCAGATATCGCGCGCCATCTTGATTTAGGAGCCGTCATGCGACTTGGCAAGGGCGAAGAAATCACCGGCGGTAGGGATAAGAATTCTCTTTTAGCCGATGCCTTTGAAGCCATCATTGGCGCGATTTATTGTGAAAAAGGATTCGATGAAACTTCCAGAGTAATAATCAAACTCATTGCGCCAACGCTGGAAAACGCCCTTGCCAAAGGAGCTGGACTCGATGGCAAGACTGCTCTTCAAGAATTATTGGCTTCCCTTGGTAAAGGTGTACCTGAATACGTCGTAACAGAGACTGGTCCCGATCACGATAAGAGTTTTAGCGCCTTCGCCATGATTGGTGGCGAGGCCATCGCGCAGGGGCACGGAAAAAGCAAACGCGAAGCCGAACAGATTGCTGCCCGCGTTGCTTTCGAATTATTGAGCTTGCCCGAGCAGGGCTAAGCCCAAACGGCGCGGATTGCTAGGGTAGGTTTGCCCCGTGTATCTCAAGTCCATAACGCTTAAGGGATTTAAGTCCTTTGCCTCAACGACGACTTTGCGCCTTGAGTCCGGAATTACCTGTGTAGTTGGCCCAAATGGTTCGGGTAAATCCAATGTCGTTGATGCCTTAAGTTGGGTAATGGGCGAGCAGGGAGTCAAGTCCCTGCGCGGTGGCAAGATGGAAGACGTCATCTTCGCCGGTACTAGTGGGCGATCACCCCTTGGCCGTGCTGAAGTTTCAGTAACTATCGATAACACTGACGGTGCCCTGCCGATTGACTATACGGAAGTTACTATTTCGCGGATCCTTTTCCGCAATGGCACCAGTGAGTATCAGATAAATGGTGATGCTTCGCGTCTGTTAGATATTCAGGAATTGCTCAGCGATAGCGGTATTGGTCGAGAAATGCACGTCATTGTTGGCCAGGGCCAGTTAGATGCAATTTTGATGGCCAACCCAGATGAGCGACGTGGCTTTATTGAAGAGGCCGCCGGTGTTCTCAAGCATCGCAAGCGCAAAGAGAAGGCACTTCGCAAACTCGAATCCATGCAAGCAAACTTGGCCCGTATTCAAGATCTAACGGTTGAGCTTCGCCGCCAGTTGCGCCCGTTAGGAAAGCAGGCAGAAGTTGCCAAGAAGGCTTCAACTATTCAAGCAGATCTGCGCGATGCGAAGTTGCGTTTGCTTGCCGATGACCTGATATCACTGACCCGCACCCTGGATGCCGAAGTTGCCGACGAGAGCGCCCTGCGCGAGCGTCGTGCCATTGTTGAAAACGATTTAGATCAAGCGCGAATGCGAGAGAACGAACTTGATTCGCAGATGGCCATTGACTCACCAAAGTTGGTGGCGGCGCAAGAGACTTATTACCAACTCAACTCTCTTCGAGAAAAATTCCGCGGAACCCAGAGCCTGGCCCAAGAGCGCTCGCGCTTTCTGGCAGAGGAGGCAGAGGAGGCTCGGATTGCCGGTCGCGATCCGCAG
>JBBRSY010000053.1:0-10943 GCA_038244965.1 Candidatus Nanopelagicales bacterium
AATCGCACGACCATTCAACTTGGAACCTCGGCCAGCCTGGGCTTCGAAAAGCGAATTTCGCCACGGATCTATTACAACTCCGAGCAAAGGCGTGCGATTAAATGCCAGGGAGAGTGAAAATGAACTCCACGGCATACGATTGGCAAAATTTGTCGTTCCATCGATTGGATCTAGATACCAAGATGGAACATCGGCCTCAAAGGCTCCACCCATTTCCTCTCCCACAAAATTATGGCCAGGAAAGTTCGCTGCGATAACTTCGCGCACATGCGCTTCAATCATTACATCAATCTCGGTGACAATATCAGCAGGATTTTGCTTTAAGGAAATCTCACCCGGATCCATGGAACTGGCAACCATGATTGCCCACTTACCCAAATCACGGGCGACGATCATGGCACGATCTACATCGATATCCGATATTTTCAACTCTTTCTGATCCCTGGCTAATCCGGCGCCTTCAATAGTCTTCTGCAATAATTGAAGTTGATTGCTGGTAATAGAATCTACTCCAATAGCCACCGCCCAACGCATTGTTGCTTCATCATCAACAGTCCAAAGAGATACCTTGTGCCCCATTTGATGCATTTTCTCGACAGAGTGTGCCGTGGCGAAGGAGTAATGCAAATTTATAAACTCTGGCGCTAGTTGGGATATCTCCTGCGGTGAAGGCAGTTCCAACTTATCCCAGGGCATCCAGATTCGAGCTTTCGGAGCTAGAGATCGGATTTGCTTCATTGCATCCAGATCACCGCACCAGAAAATTTGGGTTGATTCCAGTGGACCTTGCTGGGCAATCTGGAAGGCGGCAGCGGCCGGTACTGGAGAGTCCATGTCGATTAAGAGCATGGCTTTGGTGCCGACAAATAGGGATAAAACCTCCGATAAAAGTGGGATGCGATGATCGACGTTTCCCAGCTCTTGAATCTGCGGCCAAGTCATTTCTATGGCCGGTGTGCTGATCCCCCACATGCGTTCAAGAGTTGGATCGTGCAGCACCACTACTTGTCCATCAGCGGTCAATCGCACATCAATTTCGACGATTTGGGCACCTTTTGCGATGGCAGATTGGATTGCGACTACCGTGTTCTCTCGAAAAAGACCAGAATCACCGCGATGAGCGCATGCGAAGGTTGGCTTACCCATGTGTTAGGCGACCCTAACTAGTTTGCCGTCTTTGTAGATGAGCGCCTTTGCCACCTTGGCATAACCCGATGTGCCGACGGCAGGTATATCCGAGGAGATGAAGGCGCGCAGTTCTACGTCGGCGCGTTTTAAGTACACCTCGCTGAAATGTCCGCGCGGAACAACGAGCTCGACCGTGGCGGGATAACTTCCTGGGCCTTGAGTGCGCGAGAAAATCACGTCTTCGGGACGAATTCCAACTACTTCAGCTCCCGCGATAATTTGACCATTATCGAAGCTACCTTCAATTCTATTCAGGCTGCCAATAAAGTTAGCCACATATTCAGTTTCCGGTCGGTCATAGAGTTCTTGCGGTGTGCTGAACTGTTCGATTCTCCCCGCGTTCATAACTGCAATACGGTCAGAGATCGAGAGCGCCTCATCTTGATCGTGGGTGACAATCACGGTTGTTATGCCGAGTCGACGTTGGAGATCGCGGATATCTTCGCGTACTTTAACCCGCAATTTGGCGTCTAAATTGCTCAGTGGCTCATCCAATAAAAGTATGTCAGGTTCTTGAACTAATGCTCTGGCTAAAGCTACGCGTTGCTGTTCCCCACCCGAGATCTGGCTAGGGCGAGAGTCCTTATGATGCATTAAATTAACCAGACTAAGTGCTTCGTTAACTCGCTTTTCGATTTCCGGTTTGGCTAATTTGCGCACCTTCAATGGGTAGGCAACATTGCCAAATACCGTCATATGTGGCCAGAGTGCGTAATTTTGGAAGACCATAGCGCTAGGACGCTTTTCGGGACCTAGGGTGGTTACATCTTTGCCATTTAATAAAATATCGCCTTTGTCGGGGAGCAGAAAGCCCGCGATCATGCGCAAAGTTGTGGTCTTGCCACAGCCAGAGGGCCCCAGCAATGAGACCATCTCCCCCTTTTTGACCACGAGATGTAGGTTGTCGATAATTACGCGTCCACCCAGAATCTTGGTGAGACCGCCTAGAATCAGACCGTCTTCCTGAATTGTCTCAGTCATTGCATCTCGCTTTCATCACTTGATTTGGAACCCTTCTGCCAATTGACCACCAACTATGTGTTTGCGCGCAAGTCCGATTAAGAGAACTGAGGGAAAGGCAAGCAGGAGCGAGAAAACAGCAGCAACTTGGATTGGATAGTTCTGAACGAGTGAGTACATCTCGGTGGGCATTGTGAAAATCGTTGGTGCTCCCACGAGGTAAGTGCCTTGCGCCTCATCAAAGGAAGCCAAGAAAGACATAACAATGGCGACCAGAATGCCCGGCATTGCCAGACGCAGCGTGATGGATCGGAATACCTTAAACTTGGATGCACCTGCATCGCGCGCGGCTTCTTCCAGGTTGCGCGGAACCGATGCAAAAGCTGCGGCCGGGATCCAAGTCATATAGATAATCGTTCCGAGTAATTGAATAATGACCACGCCGACCACGGTGCCCATGAGGTTTAGGGTGTAATACAGCGTGGCGATGGCGGCAAAGAGTCCCAGCTTTGGGAACGAGTTGGCGGCAAACATTCCAATTAGGAAAGTCTTGCGTCCTGGGTAACTCATTCGACCAGCTGCGTAGGCAGCCGGAAGACAGATAATCATGGAAAGGACTACCACGATCGGACTGATGATTAGCGAGTTCCGAATTGCGTTTTCCAGCGCAGAATCGGCAAAGACCTGAGTCCACCAATGCCATGTCCAGCCATCCGGGTAAAGATTGGGGTAGGTCCAATTAGAAACGAATGCGTGAACACTAAGCCAGAGAAGTGGGCCCAGAATAAAGAAGGCCAATCCCGCCATTAGAAATATTAAGAAGATTTTTATTGCGGGAGAGGTGGACTTTCTCCGCACTGCATCTTGGCGCGCCATCAAATGCGCCCACTCTGTTTGGCGCTGCGCACATTTGCCCAGACATAAATCAACGCTATACCTGAGGCAGCGGCGAAAATTATGAAAGCCATTACGATGGATTGTTGCGGACGGTTATAGGCTCCAAAGAAATTGGAAATTTCAACACCGAGCATAGTTGGCTGATTGGGGCCTAAGAACAGCGGGATGGTGAAAGAGCCCATGATGCCAATGGCGGTAAAGGTGCCGGCAATAACAATCGGCGTCGCGGCTAATGGTATTAATACAGTTCTGATGATCCTAAAAAAACCTGCACCAGCATCTTGGGCCGTTTCGATCAATGCATCGGGTATTGATTGAAGTCCTGAGGTGACCATCAAGATAGCAAAAGGTAGCGATGTCCAAATGGTGCCTATAACAATGGCCGATACAGTTGAAGTTAGCGTCGGGAAATTGATGCCGATATGCGAGAATATCGTCCGCATAAAACCATCTCCGGCATAAAAAGTGTGAATCGCCCACGACGCAATGACAACTGGGACGAAGAGGGGAACTAGCGTCAATGTCGTCATGACACCAGCCACGCGACCGCCGACCATCCGTTGATAAACGCCAATTCCAAGGGCCATCAGAAGTACAAGCACGGTTGCCAAAAAAGTAACCAAGAGTGTCGTCCGCAAATCACCCGGAAAGCGCGAATCATGGAAGACATCCTTATAGGCACCAAAAGTTCCCCACCAATGATCTTTCTTATGAATTTCTTGCCCAATGATCGAAAGCACTCTGTTGGGACCTGTAGTAAAGCCCAAGCTGAAAGTAAAGGCGATCAAAATAGGCAGACCCACAAAGCAAAGAATCAGCAGCATGGGAGGCAGGGACATAAAGAAACCAGGAGCAGAGAATCTCGGGGTTGTTCTAACCCCAAGACTCTCTGCTACGGCTTCTGCTCTTTCAGAGGCCTCTAGTTTTTCAGAGGCCACTTGTCATTTTCCGTGAAGTCAAAAAGACTCCGCTCACTTTCCAGGAACGGTTGAAGCCCAAGCGCTCTTCAAGTCGTTCGAATTAGCGCTTAGATAGGGCGCACGAAGGTGAGCTACATCTACTCCTGCAAAACTGGCCGCAATTACCGGATCCAACATGGATACGGGAATGACAGGCATACCTGCAAGTGTTCCACCGACGATGAGATTCTGAGCATCTGCTGAAAGAACCCAGTTTGCCAGAACCTTGGCGGCAGCTAAGTTCTTTGTGGTGCGAGGTATTCCCAGGTAGGCAGCTCCACCAGTGAAGGAGGGATTGGAAATCTGGGTGACCTTGATGTAACTCGCCATGGTGCCGGCCTTCTGGGCGCTAGCAAATTGATCAGACCATACCGAAGCCATGTCCACTAAACCCGTGGCCATATCTTTCAGCGCCTCTGCGTTATTGGCTGGGTATGTACCGTTCTGCCCATAAGTGTATTTGTTGAGACCGCGAAGAGTTTCAAGACCTTTAGCCCAGTTGGCCTGAAGGGACTTATTTGCAGTCAGCGTCAAGGTCTTCTGGTCAGCTGTTGAGATGTACTTATCGACAACAGTCTGTACAAAAGCGTAGCCACTGCCGCCGCCACTGGGAACGTTATAAGTGAATTTACCTGGGTGGGCCTTAATCCACGTTAGAAGGGCATCTAGCGTCTTGGGCGGGCTAGTTACATTCTTTGAGTTGTAGGCCAGAAGCACTGATGAGGCACGGTAAGGAATCCCACCCTTACCGATGGCAAGAACGGTCCTGCCGACATCTTTAAGATTGGGGATCAGGGCGGCTGTGCCTTTGTAAAGCATGCCGGCTGAACCCAGCTGCTGAACGAAACCACCATCGATTAGATCAGCGCCGGCGTCTTTGTGCAAAGCGTAGGCAGCAGTTATCTTGGCAGTTTCTTGAGCATCATGGTCTCCGTGAAGATCCAATGTCACATTGGCGTCATAACCCGGATTAGCGGCCTTGAATGCCGGGATCAACGTTTTGACCCAGAGATCCTGAACATTTGTATCTCCCGAAATGTAAACTTGAATAGTTTTATTAGCTGCTTGGCTACTTGGCACTCCTGCACCTAGCGCTAGAGCCACGATGGATGCGGCTACGAGAATACTCGCGTATTTTTTCTTGAGCACTGAATTCCTCCTAAATCATAAAGACGAGGCAGGGGCCCGCGTCTCAACTTGCGTGCCGTTACTGTATGACTCGCGGCATGAATCGTCTACGTTTTGAGGCCAAACCGCCGATGACATTTAGGTAACGATTTGGGGCCAGCCATAGCGTCCACGCCACTTTGCTAAACCAGCGATTTCAAAAAATCGATACTTTCGATGACCGCCTCGACTGGCCCGCCACCTACCCTAGGCGCCGACCCCAGCATGACATCCTGCTCCAAGACCAGTTTGCCTTGATAATCAATGGAATCAAGGTAGCGAATCACCTCAGCAATTTGGGCGTCACCCTGGCCCAGCGGCCGATACATCCCGTTCTTCACTTCAACCGAATAAGTGCTTAAACCATGGCGAATTCGATCCGCTGCTGCGGCATCACAATCTTTAAGGTGCACATGCTTGATTCTTGACCCAGCACTTGTGGCGATCTCTAATGGTTTGCCTCCACCGACAACAATGTGACCCGTGTCCAGACAGAGATTGACATCGGTCTCACGAAGTAAAAAATCTATGTCCTCAGGCGTTTCGAACATAGTTCCAGCATGTGGATGCACCACCATTTGCAGACCAAAGCTGCGCACTATTTGGGCCATGGCTGGAAGCGACTCCGCAAAGACCGCTTTCGCGCTGGCATCCATCGGATCGCGATTATCGTAATCCCCATCTTCGGCTGGCGTGGCAAGTACAAAATTTTCGGCATTCAGCTCTGCCAGTACCTGCGCCTGGCGCTTGGCGTGTTCATACGAAGATTCCAGTCGCTCACGCTTGTGCAATACCAATGGAACAAATGCGCCGCACAGGTTTAAGCCGTGATCGGTGAGCAGGTTAGCCAGCTCCTTAGCATCCTGGGGAAGATAGCCGTCGGGGCCTAACTCAGTGGCAGTGATTCCGCACTCGCGCATTTCAGTAAGAACGCGTTCGGGATCCATTTGATAGCCCCAACCGTTAGCTTCACATACACCCCAAGAGATCGGCGCACCTGCGAGTTGCTTTGTCAGATCCATCTTCGTTAACTCCTTATGAAGGAATGGTCAAGTAATTTGTTCGAAACTCAAAGTTGATACTGAACTCTACTGTAAAGCCAACTTTATATTTGCCATGGAAACACCAGAGGCCTCCTCCTCCGGTGCCCAAGCGCTATCTTGCTCGCTCATTAACCAGCCGGCATAAGCGATGGCATCTAGTTCACGGAATAGATCGGAAATTTTCAATAGTCCGGTACCTGCTGGAACAAAGAGTTTGAAATCTTCGACCGCGATATTCATGGTTTCTAACTCACCGGATAGCAGTTGAGCTAGAACTTCGGGATCTACATCCTTAACATGAACATGCGTGATGCGAGTACCGTAATTCTTTACCGCTGCGACCGGATCTCCCCCGCCAACAATCCAATGACCTACATCTAGGCACATCCCAACCAAATCTTCATCTAGGAGACCAAACAATTTCTGGGTTTCAGTTTCACTTTCAATATATGTTGCAGCGTGAGGATGAAACGAAGATCTAATGCCCATCGCCGCCGCAACTCGCGCAGTTTCTTCTACTTGTTCTGCTAACCGTTTAAAACCCGTTTCATTCAACTGCGGGCCAGAATCTGCACGTCCCGCACAACGATCTCGTTCGGCACTGCCGTCTACAGCAATGACCAGCATATTGACACCTGCCGCTGCGGCTTGGGAAATCGTTTCAGTTGACTCGGCCTCACTACCTGGGAGCGGACCATTTTCGTCACAACGAATCGCAAAATATTGTTCTGCGCAGGTGATGCTGCGCTCCATCATCAAATCTAAGAATTCGGTGGAAAGCGCCTGCTCCCCCGATATTTGGATTCCGGTAAATCCATACGAAGCAATTTCGTCCAAAAACTGAGCCTTCCGGGTGGAGTCATATTTCCAATTCAAGGGGACTAAGCCAATTTGCGATTTGGAAAGGATTGAACTCACTTACATCACTCCAATTAGTAGATCGTAGATAATGGTAGACCAGCTAAAGTCAGCGGCGCCATGCCCCTGCCCGGTTGTCGGATTGTAATACTCTCTAATTCCACTACGCTTCATCATTTCGACACTACGCGATGCGATGTGCTCGGCAAGATCTAACCGACCATGTCTTATAAGCCCTCTCGCGATGTACCAATTGCTGTTAATCCAGGTTGGACCACGCCACACCAAGTTCTCGCCAACTGTATCTGGTCTATATGTAGGGTGATTCATCGCTACCGATGGAATGGGAAAGTCGGACCAATACTCGTTAGGGTTCAAAATGTGCGTAAGTAGTCGATCAAATTTGTCCGAGTCCAAATCTGGCAAGAGAACCGGCATTAAACTGGAGATGGTATTAACCCGCATTTTTCTGTTTTCTCGGCCATTTACGTCGTAGTAGAGGCCATCGGCTTCATCCCAACAGAGTTGATCCAAAGATTTGTGGGCGATCTCTGCTCGCTTTTGGTATTTGGCGGCGTTGTTGGAATCATTGACATTTGCGCAAAGTGCAGAAAGTACCCGCAGGTTCTCTATATATATGCTATTCATCATCACATTCGCAACCACAAAATGATCGAGATCAAGCATGGCCTTTGGATCGCGCCCAGATTGATCATATGGGTCACAGATGGAATGGCAACCGCGGATCCAACTCGATTTCTCTTCATCTGCTATCTGCATAACTTCATCCCAAATGGGCGAATGGTCTAGTCCACTTTCATCGGGTTGAACAATCCGGATTAACCCATCCCCGAAGGGATTTCTAGTTGCATCTAACCAGTCGTAGAACCGATTGAGGTTGGGCAGAATTTCAATGAGAAATTCACTTCCCCGTCCACGCTCAGCAACGGCCCGGACCGCCTCGGCTAAAAGTGGCGGTTGGATTTCATCGGATAAATACTTAGAGCGAAAAGCGATGTCGTACGTCGAGATCATTTCTTCGTACGAGTCCCTCTGCCAGAAAGTGACATGGGAGATAAAACCGTCAGGGTGCTGATTCGCTACCAATGACCAGAGTTCTGCCTCTGCTTTCGCGACGTCCACATGGCTAAGAACGATCGCATGGAAACAAGAATCCCAAAACCATTGGAATGGGTAGGTAAGCGATGACGGGCAGGTGAAGTCGAAGTCGCGATCACACCAATTCGCATGCCCAATTTGGCGATTTACCTCATGCACTCGAATTACCTGCTCCTTAAGCCAAAGAAGGTCTCCTGGCATAGGTGCGGCCAACGTTGAATCTGATGCTTGATCCACCTACCTATCTTGTATGGACCAAGGTGAAATCAAAGTTCGCCGAGCCGAAGAATTTGCCCTGAAACATTTCGTCCGCAAAATGTTCTAGGCTACGCATTGGATAAGAATCGCGTCTCTAAAGGGGTCTCAAAATGGGCGATGAAACGGTTAGAATCGGAATTATTGGTACTGGCGCCGTGGCTTCTTCGGTACACCTTCCGATACTTACTAGGCGAAGTGACCTCTTCCAAGTTACGGCCGTAGCAGACTTCAATATCGATTCTGCCAACTACCTAGCCGATCGTTTTGGTATAGCAGTCGGATCCAGATATTCATCGGCCCATGAACTGATCAATTCCGGCAAAGTCGATGCAGTAACGGTTCTAAATTCGGGCTCCCACTGCGCGGTAGTGGTAGCCGCATTGACGGCAAACTTGCATGTCTTCTGCGAAAAACCCTTAGCTTACTCAAGTCAAGAGATGAGCCGGATTGAAGATGCGTTGGCAAACTCCACTGGAAGACTCATGGTCGGCTACATGAAGACTTTCGATCAAGCCGTGGTGAAAGCCAAGGAGGCGATCGGTAAATCTCGCCCTCGCTCCGTGGACGTACTGGTCCTTCATCCAAGTGGGGAAAGTCAACTGGCAACATCTAGTGTCTCGGTCAAAGCATTTCCCGCGCCGAAGGACTTGATTGCAGAATTCACTAAAAGCGCACATGAACTGGCCATCGAGGCAATCGGTGAATCGGCTGCGATCGCATTTGGTGCGGAATATGCAGATATTATTCTGGGCAGCATAATCCACGAGTTTTCTGTTCTGCGCGCTCTGGATATTCGTATAACTCATATCGATCATGTTGACCGTTGGCCCACTATTTCCCGGTCGGAATCCTTTATCATTAACGGTCGAACCGATGATGGCGTTCGAGTTTCAATTCGGTGGTTCTACCTTGATCAATATCCTATGTATCAAGAAGAAATTCGTTGGGTAAGTGCATCTGCTGGTTATCACATTATTTTCCCAAGTCCATACATACTGCATGTACCAACGAAGTTAGTCTCAACCAAACGGATTGGGATGGATCATGAGACTGCAATCTTTGAGTCCTACCAGCCATCCTTCGAGATTGAGCTAGTTGCCTTTCACTCACTAGTCAAAACCGGCTATCAAAAAAGTGACCCTATCGCCGATGCCACCGAGGACTTGGGTATTTCACAACTCATCGCGCGCAAAATATGCGCGACGGAGAATATAGATAGCGCGGATTGGAGTAATAATGTCTGAATCCCCATTTCTTTACATGAAAGAGAACTCCCCCACTGTCCTCTGGAATGATTCTGCCGACCCCAAAGAGTTAAAAGACGCACTCAGTTGGGGAATCGTCGGTGCGACTTGTAACCCTGTCATTGCACTCACTGCATTGAAAGCTGATAAGGATTTTTGGACCCCTCGAATTAGAGAGTATTCCCGGCAAAATCCCATTGCTACTGATGATGAAATCGGTTGGGCTATGGTGAAAGAGTTATCGATAAATGCCGCTCGTCTATTGGAGCCAGAATATGAGAAATATAAGGGGCGCAATGGCAGCGTTTCAATTCAGACTGATCCTCGCAATTTCCGCAATGCACAACTACTTGCCGAACAAGCTTTTGAGTTCTCCCAACTGGCCAAAAATATCATTGTCAAGATTCCCGTTACTACCGAGGCAATGCCCGCCTTTGAAGAAGCCACTTATCGGGGCGTTAGCTTGAATGCCACCGTTTCATTTTCAGTGGCTCAGACAATTGCGGTGGCGGAAGCAATTGAACGTGGACTAAAGCGTCGCGAAGCAGAAGGTTTAGATATTTCGCACATGGGTCCAGTCTGTACGATTATGGTTGGCCGGGTCGATGACTGGGTAAAGGTTTCGGCTGAAAAAATTGGCGCGACAATCGATCCGGGAATCATGGAGTGGGCCGGCGTTGCAGTCTTTAAGCATGCGCATAAAATCTATCAAGAGCGAGGCTACCGAACACGTCTGCTCTCGGCAGCTTTCCGTAGCCATTTACATTGGAGCGAAATCATTGGTGGCGATTGCGTAATTTCACCCCCCTACTCATGGCAAGTGCGCATCAACAAATCTGGAATTAAGCCAAATCTCAATAGCATCGATGTTCCGGTTGAACCCCGCATTCTGGAACCGATGTTAAATAATCTTCCAGAATTTAGAAAGGTCTATGAAACCGCTGGCCTTAAAGTCGAAGAATTTACCAATTTCGGCGCTACATTGCGCACCTTGCGCGGGTTCTTGCAATCCGTCAATGATTTAGAATCATTTGTGCGCGATGTGACCCTTCCTAATCCCGATAAATAAAAAGAATCGCGTTAGAAGGGCGTAGCCGGAGAGAGCCGCTGTTGAGTTAGCACTAATCTTGGGGCATGGAGGAGTCTTTGGCCAAGGCCCGTAGCCTTATCCGACAGATTCCAGATTACCCAGTGCCCGGAGTTCGATTCCAGGATCTGACCCCTCTCCTTGCAGATGGCCCAGCTTTTGG
>JBBRSY010000054.1:0-10451 GCA_038244965.1 Candidatus Nanopelagicales bacterium
CCGTGCTTTGAATCATGTCAATGAGGCGCTCGCCAGCTTCGGCCAGAGTCTCTTCAAGACGGATAGTCGCTGAGACATCCAAGTCGATGTGCTCTTCCATACTCGCGGCAGTCTTCGGATTGGCCGTGATTTTAATAACCGGCACAATGGGATTGCCAATAATATTTCCCTGCCCAGTTGTAAATAAGTGAACCGCAGCTCCACCAGCGGCAAACAAAGTCACCGACTCTGCAGCGGCAGAGGATGTGTCCATAAAATAAAGCCCGCGCCCGGTTGGGGCTTCGGCCATTTGAAGAACTCCGGTCACCTGTGCCGTACCAATTTTCTGGATATTGCCAAGGGCCTTCTCTTCGATGGTGCTCAGACCGCCCGCGATATTTCCTTCAGTTGGCTGCGAACCTAATAGGTCCGCCTGTTGGGCTAGAATCACATCGGTATGCTCTTTGAAGAGGCGTTCGAATTTCGCTCTCTGAACAGGATCGGCAATTCTGTTAGCGACAATATCTTCACCACCGGTGAGTTCAGAAGTTTCACCGAACATGTACGTTCCACCTGAATCGGTAACGCGTTCTGCAACTTTTCCAAGCGTTGGGTTAGAGCCAAGCCCAGAGGTCGTATCAGATTCTCCACACTTAGAACTGATTACCAGATCAGTCATCGGAAGCATTTCTCGCTGCAATTCAGAGGCATTTTGAAGAAGAGTCATCGTCGCGCGTGCAGCTTTTTGAATTGTCTTCAAATCGCCAGTTCCTTCAATGTGGAACTGCGCAACTGGCTTACCGCTGGCGGCGATTGCATCGGCAACTCGAGCCGTCCATTTAGGTTCAATACCAATCACCACTACTGCGGCAACATTTGGATTCAGTCCGGTACCAATAAGGGTAAGAAAGTGGAGATCCAAATCCGGTCCAAATTGAATTCGGCCGTACGGGTGCGACAGTGCCATAACTCCAGGAACGAGAGCCGCTACACCTTCACAAGCTGCGTTGGAAATGTCGTCAATTGGCAAAATGATTACGTGGTTTCGAACGCCTACCCGACCATCGGCACGTCGATATCCCAAAAATGTACGGTCTTTCATTAGTACCACCTTTTACCTTTCAAATTGTGAACATGAACTGCTTGACCCACGGCGATATCACTTGTCGCCAAACCAATAACAACTCCGTACTCGATAATGTCCTCACCCTTGCTCACTGCTTGAATTGCCAGCTTGTGTCCAAGCGGGATAGCTTCAAGCATCGTGAAACGCAACTCCTGCGGCTTGTCTCGAAACCGGCCCACAGCCTCAGTACCTGCAGCGATATCTACGACCGCCACCCCCACGTTGTCAGATTCGTGGTGCATCAAAAAACTCAATTGCATCAAGTGCTCCCTCGTCTCGTTGAAATATTTCACCAATAATTCGCCCTTATTGCACAAACGTTTGCAGGGCTATTTGTACTCTCCTCTCGGCCGCCATGTCAACGGTCCGTGGAATTAGATCGATATTAGTCTCCGTAAGCGTGACAGTGCTCACAATTCTGGGGGTCCTTTCCAGGCGCTGGGGGCGATTGGCCCATTTGAGAAGCTTCGCTCTTGCTTATTACAAAATATTGCGCTTTGATGCGCTAACTTGTGCCAACGTTTGCAGGGAGAATTGTGAAACTTGCTCGTATTAGCGTGGAAGGAAAGATTTTCCTTGCTCGCAAGGAGATCGACCATTTCGTCGCGTTGCCATTTGAAGACTTCAATGAACTGCTTAGTAGCCAAAATTGGCAAGAATTGGCAGCGGTGGACGGTCGAAAAATTCCTCTGGCAATGCCTCGCTTCCAGAGACTCTTGAACCCGAATCACATCTTCTGCATCGGCCTGAACTACAAAGGGCATATCCAAGAAACTGGCAAGGCGACCCCCACCTATCCCACGATTTTTGCCAAGTTCTCCAGCACTCTAACCGGTCCAGAGAGTCAGATAATTTTGCCTATCAATGCCACCGAAGTCGATTGGGAGGTTGAATTAGGAATAATTATCGGCAAGCCCACCAAGAACGTTACCGTCGTGCAAGCCACCGACCACATCGCCGGTTACACCGTCGTGAACGATATTTCGATGCGAGATTGGCAATCCCGCACGAATCAGTGGTTCCAGGGAAAGAATTTTGAGGCCAGTACTCCTGTAGGGCCCTACCTCGTCACTGCTGATGAAATAGATGACGCCCGAAATCTCAGTATTTCCTGCGCAATCAATGGCGAAACTATGCAAGATGGGCGCACCTCAGACCTGCTCTTTAGCCCAGCCGAACTCGTGGCCTACATTTCCCAGTTCACTACATTGCTCCCAGGAGATCTCATAGCCTCTGGTACCCCTTCCGGAGTTGGAATGGCAAAATCTCCCAAGCGTTTCCTCCAAGACGGCGACCTCCTCGTCTCTGAAATCGAAGGAATCGGCGCTCTTTCCAATCGATTTATTGTTAAGGCGCAAGCAGGAATTTAAGCCCGACTACGAGCAGTAATACGCCAAACCCTCTGGAGATCCAGTTACCGCCAAGGTTTAGGGCGATGTGAGTGCCAACAAATGCCATTACAAAAATCCCTAGGGCCATTGCTGCGGCGACTCCGTAATCCACGTCCCCAGCCTTCGCATATTTCATGACTGCAAGAATGCCAACTGGTAAAAGCATTGCTGCAAGTGAAGTACCGATGGCCTTTCCCGGGGCAAACTTTAAAAAGAAAATGAGCATGGGAACGATGACGATTCCACCGCCAATGCCGAAAAGACCAGCCAAAGTCCCGGCTACGGAACCGATGAGTAAACCAATCGAAATGGATGCGATGAGTGGCAAACTTTCGCCTAGCTACTTCACGGCTTTCGCGGTGGCGATCGAATTTATCAAGGTCGCCTTCGCATTACGGAGAGCTGCTTTATAATCCTGGAAAATCATCTGATAGAAATGCTTGTAACTCGTCTTCGCCGCGTTTATGACGGCCTTATCTTTGCTCGCCGCCGCAATAGCCTGATCTTCAATCGCCCGCGCATCAGCAGTGGCCCGATCAAACCCGTTGAGGGCATCCGACTTGGCCGTGACATAAATGGAACGTGCCACAGCAATCGCATCTTTCTGTGCTTGGGTCAGATCATGCTTTGCCGCAGAAGTCACCAGAGTGGGCCGCGATGTCGGCGCTGCCATGACATTGGGAGGAAAAAAGCCAAGCAGAGCAAGCGAAATTAGCAATATGGATACGCCTTTTCGCATTACAGGTCTCCTTGCTCAAGCAGAACGATGGCTTAAGTATCCCACCTTTATTCGCAGGATATTGACACGAAAAAGTGCTGGTGTCATAACTTGCGTCCAATACTCTCAACGGGTGAAGTTAGGACCAAGAGCGAGAATCCTGACAGTTCTAAGTGTGCTCCTGTCCCAACTCGCCAGCCCCGGAATCCTTTCCGCCGCACCGCCGGGAACGCTGACGCATTTGAAAGTTGCTAGCCCCGAATCTGACTATCCAGTCCGAGATGTCTGGGTTTGGACACCACCGCTTGGCAAAGCAGATCGTTCTTTGCTCCCGGTTGTTTACATGCTGCATGGATGGCCAGGTTCACCAGCCTCAATGATCTCTGGAATTGTGACCCCGCTTGCGAGCGCATTTGCACACGGGGCTAGGCCCTTTATTGCCGTGTTTCCAGATGGAAACGCCAAAACGCACGCAGATTCTGAATGGGCAGATTCTTATGACAAGAAGGCCATGATTGAAACCTGGATCACCAAGAAAGTCATCCCAGCCGTGGAATCAGATCGGATCCGAACCAACAAAGAACGAGCCATCATGGGATTTTCCATGGGTGGATACGGTGCAGCAATCATTGGACTGCATCACCCCGAACTCTTTACGCAGATTGCAACCGTGGCTGGCTACTTCATAACCGATGACCTAACTAATGCATTTGGTTTTGAGAAAAGTACTCAGGCGCCTTCTACATACTTGAATCGGGCAGCTAAGTTTTCGTGGTTTCTAGCTGAGGGCAAAGACGACTACACCCAGCCCATTCGAGGCCAGGCAATAAGTTGGGCCTCCAAACTTAAAAAATTAAAAGCAAAATATGTGCTTCTAAGGCCAAGTGGTGGTCACTCCTTTGTATTTGTTGCAAATCAAGTGCCATTAATTGCGAAGTGGCTGGTCTGGCCCGCTCAAATTTTGCAACCATCTCCCCAACCATCCCCTACTCCAAGCCCGATTTCATCACCTCAACCAGCGGACACGTCAATAGTTCAATAAATTGCGGTGCGACTCCGTAGTAATCTAGATCCATTCGCCAACAGAAAGCGGTGATATGGCGCGGCGATGGAGACAGCTCATTCAGCCTTTCGTCAAGCGAAGAGCCTGGATTCAGCACGTACTTGTCACCGCAATCGCAGCATCCATTGCGTGGATTGCAGGAAATCACTTTGTGCCCAACGGGGGTTTAGTTGCGGCAATCGCGGCGATACTCTCCGTTCGCATTTCGCTCAACAAATCCATCGGTGACGGATTTGGCCAGTTGCTCGGAACCGGCATCGGTGTCGGAATGGCCTTGATCGCAGTTCATTTCCTTGGCTTTGGTGTGACGACCGTGTTTGTTGTCGTCGTTTTATCTCAAACTTCCTCACGATTTTTGCATCTGCGTGAAGTCGCCTCGTTTAACGTGGTAATTACCGCGATGATCGTTATTGGTCCCGGTTTGGCAGAGTCCACAGCAATCCATAGAACTCTCTCAACTCTTATCGGTACGGTCATTGCCATTGTTTTTTCGTATTTCGCCAACCCCAATACTCCGGCAGGCCGAACGATAGATCGCATCGCCCAACTCGCCGAAGCCTCCGCGGCACTCCTTGGCGAATTATCTGAAGCCGTAGCGGCGGGTTATTCCCAAGAAGTGGCCGGAACACTGTTAACAAAGGCACGATTTCTCGTTGAGGAAATTCCCAAGTTGCGTGCGCAAGCGTTGGAGGCCCGTTCGTACGCCCAATGGTTCCCAACTGCACGCAAAGATGAAGCGGAGGATCTTTATGAAAGGGGCGTGGCGCTCGAACATATCATCGTGCAAGTGCGCACCATCGCTCGAACTCTTTTCGATATCTCTTTTGATGAAGAACTGCCCGCAACTTTTACAGAGAAAATTGCCTATGCCTTATCGTGCGCGAGCTTGGCGATCACCCAAGAAGGAAGAACCATCCATGGCAATCACCGACGCCTTCCCGGCGTATCCATTGCCAGCGACCTACGCAATGCGTTGGCATCATTGGCTCAGGAATTTATGGAAGGCGGGCGAAAGATTAAAGTCACGCAATACGTACGAGGTCTGTCGCTGGTGACAAATTTCGAACGAATTGCCGACTCCCTAGACCTCGAGAGTCCCGCAATTACGGATCTACAACAAGAGGAAGTCATGAGCCTTCAAATGCTGGCGGCTGCACCACTTGAACAGGGGCGAAAAATCGGGGAGAAACTCCTTCGACTTGTTCCCCAGCCAATTAGAAAACGGTTGCGTCACTAGATAAAAAATCTTGAAACATCACACGCAGTTCTTCTTCGGTGTTATCCGGGGTAACGATCCATTGCTTGAACGCACCTGATTTGAAGGTGATCACATAGCCTGGACGCTTGCCATACACGGCCATAAAATTCTTACCCTTCCGGTATCTCCATGTGCCCAGAGCAATTACCCACGGGATGCCTGTACCTGGGGCTCGGACTCCTTTCATTAACTTCTGTGTCCAGGTTTTATTAACTTTGCGCACCGAAATTATCTCGGCAATTTTTGCCTGCGGCGATGCATGCAGCGCGAAAAACTTCTCTTTTGGGGAGAGCGCCAAAATAAGGTAACTTCCAAATCGCTCAAAGTGGGCCATTAACCCACCTTACCGTGGCTAATTTACGCATGGGATATTGCCCCCTTGCACCGGCACGCCGTTGGCCGTGTTCGCAGGCTTGGCAATGGTCGGCGATGGCGATGGGATTGCCGTCGTGGGTAATGGCAGTGCACTTGCAGTGGCCGTCGTATTAAGTGGGTAAAAGAGATCATGCACAAAAGTCCGCACCCGCACGAGATCAATGAGATTTACGCTCTGCCCATTGCGACTGGCAAATCCTTCGATGGGAAGAGTGTAGAAAGTAATGTGGCCCCCAGTAAGACTTTTTGCCTCAGGTAGGAATCCCAGAACATCCCACCCGCTATCAATCACCACGTCTTTCTTTGCAACGTCAAGCAAGGCCGAAATTTTTCCGAGATCACCGAATATCCCTTCGCTGCGAAGTTTGGTGATGCCTCCAGTAATAAAGGCTTGCTGGCGATGAGTGCGATCGAGATCTCCTTGTGGCAATCCATGTCGCTGCCTCACAAATTTAAGAGCATCGGCCCCAGTGATTGTCTGTACCCCAGCGGGAAATACCGCGCCGGAATACTGCGAATCATCCACTGCATTTTTTAAACACACTTGGACTCCCCCCAGCGCCGTCGCGAGGTCATAGAAGCCCACCAAATTGACTTCTGCAAAGTGATCGATGGGAACACCCAACAAGTTGTGGATTGTCGCAATCGTTGCTGCGCGTCCGGCCTCTCGGCTCAGAAATTCTCGTTGCGGGTTGGGTATGCCTTGCTTTACAAGTTGTGTTTCATTCGTGTACTTAACCAGGCCATAGGCTTCTTTGATCTTCTTCATGCCCAGACCTGGCACGTCAACATAGTCATCGCGGGGAATCGATATCGCAACGGCTCTGCCGCCACCGGCGGGAATGTGAATCAGAATCATGGTATTTGTGTTGTAGCCGCCGACTTCGCTCGTGCTTCCGACATGCATTAGGTCAAGCAGTTTGCGCGGCAGGTCGGTGCCGTCATTGGCGCGACGACTATCCAAGCCAAGAAGGAGAATATTGGTGTCACCGTGCAGAGATTGGGGCGCTCCTTTAAGCACATGGGAGCGGGGAATCGCTTTACCCGCACTGTGGGCGAGATAGAAAGCGCCACCAGCTGCTACAGCAACCAACAGGGAAAGGGCTACCACTATTCGCTTCGCCCATTTCTTCACTGGCAAACCTTAGTGAGGCCAACCCTCTAGCGCCCCAAAAAATGATGAGAATGGGCTGAAAGTCTCATTCCTGGAACCTGTAGCAAATGAAGAAGCGTAGATATACTCGTTTTGCTCTGCAGGCTTTAGGCGGGAAGGTCCCAAGAAACTGCACAGCAGGTCGGGTTTTATGAAAAAGCGTCGCGTTAGTGATCAAGCAAGTCTGCTAACAGGTCTTGGTCTGGGCTTCACCTTAGCGATTCAGATAATTAACCTTTCGGCACACGACTTTAGCTCGGTTTACAGCGTCATAACCATGACTTCCCGATTTTGCGCCCTCATTGGCTCTTATTTAGCCATCATCGGGCTGCTTCTCATCGCTCGAATTCCATGGATCGAGCAAGCACTTGGACACGATCGTCTCGTTACCTGGCACCGAAAGTCAGCTCCGTACGCCCTCTATTTCATCTCGTTGCACGTTTTCTTAGTGGTCCTCGGGTACGCCGGCAGCGACCAGAACAAAATGGGTGCAACGCTCTGGGTGATGGTTAGGACCTACCCCTGGATGCTTCCCGCCACGGTCGGGTTCATTTTACTTGTCCTGGCAGGAGTCAGTTCATACCGCGCATTTCGCTCTCAAATGACGTATGAGTCCTGGTGGGTTATTCATCTCTACACCTACCTAGCGATTGCTCTTTCCTTTATGCACCAAATTCTGACAGGTGCCATGTTCATCACGAACAAACCTGCCAAGTATTACTGGATTGCGCTCTACCTCTTTGTGCTTTTTTCCATCGTTACATGGCGGATCTTGATTCCGCTGATCCGCTCACTCAGACATCAACTCCGAGTGGAGAAAGTAGTACATGAGGGACCTGGAATAATTTCCATTTATATAACGGGGCGCGATATTTTCAAACTCAATGCAGTTGGCGGACAATTCTTCAGTTGGAGATTTATAACCAAGAACGATTGGTACCAGTCCCATCCTTATTCACTTTCGGCGCCTCCCACAAATGACGCCCTACGAATTACTGTTAAAGGATTGGGCGATAGTTCCAAAGGTCTAGTAAATCTGCCGCGCGGAGCACGCGTTTTTATCGAAGGTCCATATGGCATCTTCACATCGAAGAACGCCCAGCGCGGTCGTCACATAATCTTGATTGGCGGCGGCGTGGGTATCACTCCCCTGCGAGCGATCATGGAAGAGTTTCCAAATAACACCCAAATCGATGTCTTCTACCGAGTATCGAAAGAGGAAGATCTCGTTCTTCGCCAAGAACTCGATCAACTATCGGATCGACTCGGCGCACGGGTTCACTATATTGTTGGCTCAAGAAAAGATCATCCGATGACCGCCGAATACATTACAAAGTACGTACCGCAATTCGCGGATTCGGAAATTTATATTTGCGGGCCGGAACCACTTGTCTCCGCGGTCAAGCGGGCGGCCGTTGATGCGGGGATTCCTAAAGATAGATTCCACGATGAAGCCTTCGCTTTCCATGGCGATTAGGAGCGCATGATGTTTCGAAGAATCGCGATAGTTGCAACGGGCACAGTCGGTGGCGTAGCCGCGGTGCTGGCCTATCATCCCCCAACCCTCACTCCTGTCGCCGCAATTGGCGTTGCCGTGCCTGCTCCGGTGGCAACTGGGACACCGTCGGGTACGAAAACTCCTCCGGCAACCAAACCTGGGACGAAAACTCCTCCGGCCACACAACCGGCAACTGGTAATTCCGGCACGTTTGCAGGCAACACGGCGCAGACGGCTTGGGGTCCAGTACAAGTCCAAATAACAGTATCTGGCGGGCAAATTACGGCCGTCAAGGCGTTGCAGTGGCCCAACGGTGATCAGCGCTCATTATCAATCGCGCAACAATCAATTCCATATTTGATTCAACAAACTTTGACCACTAAGTCGGCCAATGTAATCGGTGTTACTGGAGCTAGCTACACAAGTGATGGATGGCGTCGGTCGCTCGCATCCGCACGATCTAAGGCGGGAATCTAAATGAAACGTTGGTTGATAGTTGGAATTCCACTAATTATTTTGGGCGGATTAATGTTTGTAAAGCCGCCGTCATTTTCTTCAACACCTCACTACCCGACAAACACTTCCGGCTCTGTGAAACCCGGAATCCCCGGTGGTGGTGACGAAGAAGGAAAGCCAAGTTATGGCGGGCATGAAGCAGATGAATACGGAGCGACAAAGAAGAAATAGAAGGTCTAATTCTTACTCAGATGCGTTTGTGAAATTCTAAGGGGCTACCTTCATCGCGTTAATGTAACTCGCGGTATTGCCCAGTCCAGTTGCATTATTCGTAGGTGTCACTCCAATCACAACACTGGCCACCGTGGAAGCGACCGCTATCGCGATGGTGGTTGTTGATGCAACCGTAATGACGGCGCTCAGGCTCATGCCCGTGTAGCTTATGGCGTTGGCAGCCAGTGCCGGAATTGCGGTTTCACCTGAAGCGAAAACTCCAGTGGCCGAGTACAACTTTGCTGTAAGGATAATTTGGTTCTTGGTACTTGGACCCTTGAGGATAACTGCTCCGATAACCAGCCATGTCCCAGCGGTCAAACTTATTGTGGGTCCATTGACAAAAGAGTTAGCCGGGGTGATGGTCGCAGGCGATCCTAGGTACGCGCTCAGGCTTGACAAACTCGCTGTGGGACCGGACGGTCCACTTGGACCTGTGACACCGGTTGGACCCGTAGCCCCCGTAGCCCCCGTTGGTCCTGACGCTCCTGAAGGACCAGTTACTCCTGTTGGACCAGTAAGCCCACTAGGACCAGTCGCGCCAGTCGCCCCCGTTGCACCGGTCGGCCCTGAAGGTCCACTCTGACCGGTAGCACCGGTTGGACCTGATGGTCCGCTAGGACCGGTCAAGCCAGAGGGACCTGATGGACCGGTAGTACCAGTGGCACCGGTGGCACCGGTAGCACCGGTGGGACCGGTGGGACCTGAAACACCTGAGGGTCCGCTAGGACCTGAAACACCTTGAGATCCAGTAGCACCTGTAGCACCAGTTGGACCTGTGGGACCTGATGGTCCGCTAGGACCGGTCAAGCCAGAGGGACCTGATGGACCGGTAGTACCAGTGGCACCGGTGGCACCGGTTGGACCGGTGGGACCTGAAACACCTGAGGGTCCGCTAGGACCTGAAACACCTTGAGATCCAGTAGCACCTGTAGCACCTGTGGGACCTGATGGTCCGCTAGGACCGGTCAAGCCAGAGGGACCTGATGGACCGGTAGTACCGGTGGCACCGGTGGCACCGGTTGGACCTGTGGGACCGGAAACACCTTGGGATCCAGTAGTACCTGTAGCACCAGTTGGACCTGTGGGACCTGATGGTCCGCTAGGACCGGTCAAGCCAGAGGGACCTGATGGACCGGTAGTACCAGTGGCACCGGTGGC
>JBBRSY010000055.1:0-10166 GCA_038244965.1 Candidatus Nanopelagicales bacterium
CAGCGAAGGCCAGATGAGTGATTACAGGGGTGCGGCCTTGATGCTCGATGTTTTGCCAAAAGTCAAAGAGCTTCTCGGCGACCGGGGCTATGACGCCGATTGGTTCCGCCAAGCTCTCAATGAACGCGGCATCACGGCTTGCATCCCGTCAAAGTCCAATCGCAAGAAAGCAATCGAACATGACCACATCCTTTACCGCCAGCGCCACAAAATCGAGAAAATCTTCGGGAGGCTCAAAGACTGGCGGCGCATTCACACCCGTTATGACCGCTGCGCCCACACCTTCATGCCAGCCATCTGCATTGCAGCTACCGTCATCTTCTGGCTATGATCAATGAGTCCTGAGCCTAGATGCCTACGACATTACACTATCCGATTACCCCGCGATTGCGACCGGAAGACGAGTTCGCGCTATGGGCTGTATTGAGCCAGACGGAACACCAAGGAGTTAAGATCCTTTTCATCAACACGCGTTGAAAGTTTAACAAAAATCTAGCTATGGCAGATCATTAAGTCCCCGCGCCAAATCAGCAGCGGTTCTATAATTTAGCTTGAACAGCAGAAGTTTGGCTATGCCACTAATTCCTCGCCCTCATGCGACAAACTCATGTAGACAACGATTGCCGCTATGGCCGCGAGGAAGAGAGCGCTGGTGATAATGGTACCGAGACCAAGGCCACCATATTCACCAGGCTGTGAAAGGAAATCTCCAATGGAGGCTCCAAGTGGCCGAGTGAAGATGTAGGCGAGCCAGAAGCCGAGAATTGCGTCCAAGCTCAGGAAGAAGTAGCCTAGGGTTAGTGATGTAATAATCATCGCAAACAGAATGCCCGTGCTGAAATATCCAAGACCAAAGTACTCAGCTACAAGATCGCCCGACGCTGTGCCAAGCGCAAAGGTAAACAGAATAGCTAACCAGTAATAGGCCTCCCTACGGAATGTGAGGATCGAATGGATCGACAGTGTTTTCTCCGACAAGTACCAGGCTGCGAACGTCACAATCAGTGCAATGCTAAACAGGGCCGTTGTCGTCGTTAGGGCAACACCAAAATTGTCGACAAGGTTGTCGGTGACGAGCGTGCCCACTATGCTAATGAGAACGACCGCCAGCCAGTAGGCCCAGGGCACATATTTCTTTTGGGAGAACTGCAAGACAAGGGCCATTACGAGTACGGCCGTCATGATGACGGACGTCATCGTCAACCCAAGTCCCAGATTCACCGCCAGATAGTCCGCCGCGGTTTCACCCATAGTCACAGCCATAAGCTTAATCAGCCAGAAATCCAGAGTGACCTTCGGAACCCGGTTATATCTCATAGTGCCGGATTTTTGCGGGTTGGTTGGCATATTGTAACTCTCTCAGGTTGGTTGGTAGTAAATATTTTCATTTTCCGGCAAAGGCTAGGCCCTGCGCCGAGAATTCATCTGCGAGTGTATCGTCATCGGCATTGCAGCGTTCTGTTGCCTTTGACAGCAATCCGTTGGCCGCATCGATATTAGATTTTCCGATCTTGCCCCCGTCAATCACGCCGCGCAGGTTTTTGATCATTTCTTCACAGGGTATGGCATGACCACTACTATCGCTCACGGCAATGCCAGCAACCTGAACAGGCGTACCTGCAACCTGTGCCGCGCTAGTCGCAACCTGACCAGAGTTGTCAAGTGCAGAGGCAAGAGCGGCAAGAGCTGTCGTAACAGTTTGAGCATCTGGAGCAGTCGCACGCAGTGCCTTGAATGTGACATCGGCTGCATCATCAATTTCGCCCCACGCCGCACTGTCAAGGGGCCGCAACTTTGCTTGTGCATCGTCCCACGCGGTTTCGAAATCGGTAGCCCGTTTTTCTGCAGCAACAAGATCGCCCTTGGCTGCGATGGCCTGTACATCGGATATGATAGCCTTGAATTGCGAAAGGTCACCAAGGGACGAAGTTGTAACACTCACAGTTAGGGGCGGCTTGACGACATAGATCTGGTAGGCGGAAAATACGGCTACTGGCACGAGAATAAGAAATATTGCGAGCACGAATTGTTTCATGAGCCAGACCCTGCAAATTGGAGCTGGCGACGATATAGGTGCCAGCTCGGATTTGCCCTAAAGACTAACCGCTGTGCCGTCAATTTACGAATTGGTAAACTCAAATATGCGGTTGCGTTTGTTGACTTCATAGATTGCGCACTGAGAAAGACAATGGTTCCGTCGGTTTTCTGAGTTGCAAAAGCACGCTCATGGCAACTGCAACAAGGCCTACAAGAGCAAGCAAACCAAGATAAGCCCATGGTACATAAAGAGATTCAGGCGGTGGATCGAAGACTTGCGTCATGAGCTTCACGAGAACCCATGCGAGCGCCGCGCCAAGACCAAAGCCTGCAAGCATTCCGGCCACATAAATTAACAGAGCTTCGCTCCATAGAAACGCGCCGAGTTGGCGGGCCGAAGCACCAAGGGCGAGCAGTATGGCAAAGGTTTTGCGCCGTTCGGAGACGCCAAGTGTAAAGACCAGTCCCAAGGCTCCAGCCACGATCGGAATTGCAAACAACAGCTCCAGCCGTGTGAGGTTATGCAAATCAACCGCAACCAGTGATGAGCCAATACGGTGGGTGGCCTCGCCTATATCAGTCACGACCAAGCCCTCTGACTTTGGCAGTGCGGTGCGTAAAGACGCAGCGAGTTCCAGGGGCGGGATGGTGGATTTGACCAACACTACTTCGGCTGGGGATATTCCGGTTTTCTCTGAAATATAATCTGCGTTGGCCACAAGGAACGAGTCACGCGGGGCAGTTGGAAATTCGCGCACCACCCCTATGAAAGTGAAGGGGACCACCTGATAGGTACCATCAGGGCCGGCCTGCAGTCGTAAGTTCAAAGTATCGCCCAGTTTCAGCTGGAAGTCGGACACGGTTTCATCAGAGACCAGCACACCATCGCGCTGTTTTCGCATAAGGGCGAGGGTGGCATTGGCATCGCCATTTTGAAAATAGGCATTCGACATTTCACTTGCCCTCGAAATGCTGTCCGCATTGATGCCATAGAGGTCCTGGAGATCATTGCCGACGTAAGTGAAGCGATGCTGCATGGGTTCTGCCCACGCAACACCTGGCAGTGCCTTGATACGGGCGAGGGCTGCTGAGGCAGGCACTTTGAGGGAGCCCGTTACCGTAACATCAGCACCGTTGGTAAGGGTTGCATCGACAATTGACTGGTGCTCATAGGTCGTATTGAAAATCGCCGTAGAAACTGCAAAGGAAACTGCCAGGGCAACGAGAACAACGCCCTTGGTGATGCGCCCTTCGTCGCGTCTCATGGCTGCGACGACCACACCCGTGAATATTCCCGCTAAGGGATGCAAAGCTAAGGAAAGCGCTGCTCTACCCCACTTCATGAACAACGACCAGCAGCGCATCAGCAGGAGAGCTGAGCCAATCCATAGGAAAGCTGGCGCGATGTAGGCCTTGTAGTCAACGGAAGCTGTTGCCACCCCTTCGGGGGCTGCAACCACGTTGTAGCCCGTCGCGGAGGATTGCCAAAATACCAAGCCCGCAATTACAAGCAATGCAAAATCGAGTCCCAAACGCTTCCATGCCGGGTCGCTATCAGCAACGGGCAGTGATTGCTGGGCATTTTGGCCCGCTGTTCGCCGCAGCGACAACAGTGCCGGAACAAGGAAGACACAAAGTGCCGCAAGCACACCACAGCCCGCGGCGGCCAAGAACCAACCGGACTGGGCCAGACCTGCAGGCAGCTCCATCAAACGGTCTGCAATCAACCATGCGGCTACAACACCCATTGCCGCGCCGGTCAAGCCAACAAGGGCTGCTTCCAATCCCGTGAGGACCAGCGTGCGTGTTGAGGTGGCGCCCCGCAATTGCAATAGAGAAATATCATGCCTGCGCCGGTCATTTCCAGAAATGACAATCAACATGGTCAGAAGAATAGCAACAACAGCACCCGGCACTCCCAAAAACAGAAACAGAACTCTTGCAAAGAGCGAATCCTGTCGCACCCCATCAAGGCGGGCCGCGAGATTGTTCGCAATTACGCCTTCCCCCGCAAGTTTGGCCAGTAGGCTATTGGCAAATCCCGTAACATTCACGAAAGCATCAACCGGATTGGACGGTAACGAAACATGATTGAAACTTGTGTGCAATTGGCGGGACGCCGTCTGTGGCATGGACTCTAACTGGGCACCAAAGGCCTGTCGCCATTGTTCCTCTGGAATTAAAACGACGTTGTCAGGTGGTGCCACAAGAGCAACCTGGGGTGTTGCGCCGATGATCTGAAAAAACTGATCAGCATTCGGCATTTCAATCACACCTGCAACCTTAACCGCTATTGGCGTGTCCGCCAAGCGGTCAATTTCAATCATATCTCCTGGATTCGCGTGAAGATTGGCGGCAGTTTGCTGGGCCACAAGAACTCCATCAAGCGAGCCAGCAAGCAAGCGGATTTGGCGTGGAAATGCCCTCGCATAATCCGAAGTAATGCCAACCACCTTTCCTGTGCCAGTAGTTTGCACGGTGCCCGTCGCATGAGTGGTAAAGGCTTTGACATCAGCATAGTCAACAACCTGCAGAGCGGTGACAGGGACTGTCTCATTTATCGCCGCCAAGGCCTGTTCTGGATCGACTGTTCCTACAAGTTGAACTTGCCAGTCAGGCGCAACGGCAGAAATTGCCCGGGCTGTCATGGTGGATGAGCTCTGTGCCACGAATAGCCCAAGAACCGCAAGCAACGACACGGCGAGCGCCACACCAAAAGCGGCAGCCGCCAACATCTTTCCCCGATACCGAACGAGACCAAAAATCCAATCTTTTATCATGGACCAACACCCGCCTTCTGCTTTGTGGTCAGTCTCCCATGCTCAGTGTGCCAAATAGATTTCATTTGGCACGCAACTGCGTGGTCATGTGTTGCGATGACCAGTGCGGCACCAGTTTTTCTGGCGTGTACCAACAGAGCCTTCACCAGCAACTTCGCAGTGGCTTGATCAAGCTGGCCTGTTGGCTCGTCAGCCAGGATGAGTTCCGGATACGTTACAAGTGCGCGGGCAATTCCAACGCGTTGGGCTTGGCCGCCCGAGATTTCCTCGGGCAGCCGGTCGGCAAGACCCGAAAGTGCAACTATGTCCAGCGCCGCCAGGGCACGCGACTTAGTGTTTTGTACGTCCCCAAGAATGAGGAGCGGCATTTCAATATTTTCGATGACACTAAGGGAGGGGATCAGGCTGGCAGATTGAAAAGCTAGCCCTATATGACGTGGCCTGAGACCCCGGGTAGTATCCATGCCCGGCCAAGTGACGGACCCACTAGTGGGCTCGTCCAGTTGGGCCATTAAGGCCATTAGCGTTGATTTTCCGCTTCCCGATGGTCCCATAATGGCGATGCGGTCACCCGCCTTCACTTGGCAAGTAACATCAGCTAGGGCAATAACCAGCTCGCCGCCCAGGGAAAAGTTACGGCCAACATTCTCAAGTGAAACAAGAGTTTTATCCATGGGCGATCCTGCCGTCCTTCATTGCAAGAATTCGGGTCGCTACTCGTGCCACTGCTGCATTGTGCGTAGCCACGACAATGGACCCGCCTGCTCTGCAATGTGTGTCGAGAACAGCCAGGATGAGACTCTCGGTTTCTGCGTCAACTTCACCAGTTGGCTCGTCAAGCAGCAGGATTTTGGGTGCGCGCGACAGAGCCACGGCGAGTCCTGCGCGGGCCTTTTCACCACCTGACAACTGGGCGGGAAGTGCATGGTGGCGCCTGTCTAGGCCAATCTGCTTGAGAAGCGTAGATGCCATGGCAGCGTCCACCGCGCCATTCACAGCCTGAGCTGCCCTCACATTCTCCGAGACCGTGAGGTGCGCAAAAAGATTCTCCTTTTGCAGCATCACGCCAAGGTATTTTGACCTAAGGCGCGTCTTTTCAAGTTCAGGTCGGCGCGTGATTGGCTCCGAGGCAATTAATACGTGGCCACCATCCGGCTCATCGAGCCCAGCAAGACACATCAACAAAGTGGATTTTCCACTTCCCGAAGGGCCCACAAGGGCAACCATTTCGCCAGGTTCGACGTTGAAATCTACACCCCGAAGCGCCTTTATCTCTTCCTCACCGCTGTGAAAGAAACGGTACAGCTCCCTAGCTTCGAGCATTACCACTTATTTCCACTTGAGGCTGGATGAGATGAGTTTCCACTGATCCACATTGTCAGCACCTTTCGGTGCGGAAAGGTCAAGCCTTACGAGCTTGCCTTTTCCCGCGTAGTAAAAGGTCTCATTCTCTTCGCGCACCTGTTTGTTGGTAACCGCGTTTGGTTCAGAATTTGACTCGTAGATAATTCGTATTGCATTGCTCGATTTCAGCTTTACAGGTACGATTTTCAGTATTTTGACGGCCCGCCCCGCCTTCTCGATGGCGGGCGCCAGTGTATCCTTGGCAACGGCTAAATCCAGCGGCTTAGTCCAGTCGCTGGTACTTATGACAATCCGGTTATACTTGTCATTGAATGTTGATTGATGCGCAGCATCACTACGCGCCCAGCCCTCTGGAACCTGGAAGGAGAATCCGTCAGGCGAGGCAAAGCGAATGAACACCTGGCTATCAGGAATATCGCCCGGAGGATTGACTTCGGGGGTTATGGCTGTTTCGCTTCCTGCAGCTTGTACTGTGGACAGTGATGGTATGGTCAGCGCCAATGAAGTGGCTAAAACAATGAAGTGTCGCTTGTTCATTCTCTGATTTCCTTTATACAACTGACGTACGGGACAGGTCTTGGTCTGACGCACAATAGCACTGCATTGTGTCTTACAGCTCTCCCCCAACTTACAAATGCGTAACACCGGAAATGCAGCGTCGCGCTTACAAATTTGTATAGTTGGTGTAACTATAGGGACATGCAGCTGACAGTAACATGCAGTCCGCCGCACCCCACGTTGCACCGCAGGAGAAACGTAGTGATATGAAGCTACTGGTCGTTGAAGATGATTTGCGCTCGTCGAACTTCATTCAACGGGGGCTCCGCGAATATGGTCATGTGGTTGATCACGCAGAAAATGGCAAAGACGGATTGTTTCTGGCTGCCAGCGGAAAGTATGATGCCCTCATCGTCGACCGGATGTTGCCGGAGCTTGATGGTTTGAGCATCGTTAAAATGTTGCGGGCCACAGATAACCATGTGCCGGTTCTTTTCTTGACCGCGATGGGAGGCATTGATGATCGCGTTGAGGGTCTCCAATCAGGTGCTGATGACTATCTGGTCAAACCTTTTGCATTGGCAGAGTTGGTGGCCCGTATCGGGGCCCTCACCAGGCGCCCCCCGATGAGTGCAACGCAGACAACGTTGGAGGTTGGTGACCTTAAGATGGACCTGCTCAAACGTATAGTGACGCGAGGGGGAAAGCCCATTGAGCTCCAGCCCCAGGAGTTCAAGCTGCTGGAATACCTCTTGCGGAGTGAAGGCCGCATCGTCACCCGAACCATGCTGCTTGAAAATGTGTGGGACTTTCATTTCGACCCACAAACGAGCGTCGTTGAAACCCATATCAGCCGCTTGCGGGCAAAGATTGACAAAGGCTTCGAAGTGGAATTGCTAAAGACCATACGGGGTGCCGGATACAGTCTTCGTGCTCAATAGCAGGGTATTCAGGACAACAAGTTTCAGGCTCAGCGCCCTCTATGGCGGGGTATTTGCGTTGGGTTTTGGCATCCTACTGCTGATTACCTACCTGACCACCACAAATGCCCTGCTTGAACAAATTCGCGCGGAAGTTCAGAGTGACCTGCACACCCTGACGGTGGAAGCCGCGGCAGATGGCCTTGCCACGATTATCCAGGACATAAATGAACGCATTCAACCGGTCAGCGGCTCAACCGATTATTATTTCCTGGCAGATGAACAGGGCCGGAAATTGGCGGGAAATCTTGATTCAATACCCATGATCGAAGGCTGGCAGCAGTTGCCCTTAGACGTATCCTCCACGGAGAAGCAGGAAGGCATGGCTGATGCTGATCACCAGGTCTGGGGCCAGGGCGTACATCTCGCCGATGGATCATTTTTGTTGACGGGACAGGATGCATACCGAGTTTTGACTGCACAAGAGGCCATCATCAATTCCTTTGGCTGGTCAGTCGGGATTTCATTTCTCTTTGCAGCTGGGGCTGGAATCGTCCTGAGCCAGGGCTTCCTTCGCCGCATCGATGCCATCAACATGGCAAGCCTTGCTATCATTGATGGCAATTTGAAGCAGCGTATTCCAGTGCGCGGAACATCGGACGAAATAGATGTCCTTTCGAAGAATTTAAATCGACTTCTGGACAGTAACCACGCACTGCTCGAAAGCCTCAATCAGGTCAGCAACAGCATTGCACATGACTTGCGAACACCGCTGGGCCGTTTGCGCCAGGGATTGGAAGAGGCACACCAGCGTAATGACCCGTTGACATTGAGGGCAACACTCGAAACCGCTATTGATGAGGCTGACCAGTTGCTTGCAACCTTTTCTGCCTTGCTGCGGATCGCCCAAATTGAGTCAGGTTCCCGCCGCGCTGGTTTCAAGCTGGTAAATCTCACGACCACCTTTCAACAGGTGGCAGATGCATATCGTGCCGTGGCCGAAGATCACCAGAAAGATATGTCAGTTGCCCTCGCGCCTAACGTCATGATTTACGGCGACCGAGATTTGCTCATGCAAATGTTGGTCAATCTCCTGGACAATGCCATCCATCATACTCCCGCCCAGACTACAATTAGGCTCTCGCTGGAGAATAGCGCGGCGGATCCCATTGCAGTCATAGCGGATTCCGGTTCCGGAATTGCCGAAACAGAGCGCAAGAAAGTATTCGAGCGGTTCTACCGTCTCGACAGGAGCCGGTCGTCCCCGGGAAATGGGTTGGGGCTTTCGCTTGTGGCTGCGATAGCGACACTTCACGGAATTGGCGTCGAACTGCAAGACAACAAGCCTGGCTTGAGGGTTGTTCTCGCCTTTCCGACCTCTGACTTGAAGTAAGTACCAATGGAAAATATTGGTGTACAGGCACTAATAGCCGACTGTGGCTAAAGCCTGTCCTATTTGTAAAGCCAAGAACACGCAATGACCCACTTTCGCAGCAATAGTGCAAGCTTGCAGTGGAGCAATTCCACTGCACCCAATCTCAATAGAAGCTCAAACTCAAGGATATAGATAATGAAAATTCTCAGCATCCCAGCACTTTTCGCGGCATCCACTCTGATAGCTACGGTCGCATTTGCGGCCAACATGTCAGCAAATGGCGTCATCAAGAGTGTCGATACCAAGAGTGACTCCATCACACTAGTCGACGGCAGCCAGTATATACTCTCAGAAGGATTTGAAGCGGAGACCTTCAAAGCCGGTCAAAATGTTGCAATTATTTTCACAACTAAAAGCGGGAAAATGATGGCTTCCTCCGTTAAAGTGACAAAGTAACCAACTGGAAACAGGCCCTGTATTCCAACCGGCCTACAGGGCACTCCCGCTAGGGATCTACACCGCTATTAGGTACCTCTTGGGCCTTGCTGACGATGTAGGCTTAGTTTTGGCAATTCCCGGTTTGGGTCATGGGCAACGGTTATCTGCATACTGCCCAAATAAATCGGACACCACGACTTGCAGAAGAAGCTTGGCGAGTAGTCCAAGCTGAAACCAACCGGTCATGTTTGGATATCTTGCAAGCTCTTCTAATGAGACGGGAGGCGTGGCGGGCATCTCATTTCTCCTTCGAATTACAAAGAATTTGTGAAGCGCGACAACAAAAAACGCGAAATTAGAGCTTTACCGCAAATCTAACACGTTGGATGCGATTTTAGTTCAATAATCGCCGTATAAAGAAAGTCAACTCAAGCGCACCATAGGCATCGCCTTGGCGACCGACTGTTCCGTATAGCCATCAGCTTACATTTCCGACGCATCAATCAACGTCATTGATTGGGCGATGACAAATTGCGGACGCGCAATTGCGTGGCTTCGTCAGCGTCACCGATGCCCAACTTCCAGGTGCCAAGGCCCAATGCCGAAACTCCGCCAGTCAGCTCAACGTATTTAGGGTGTGAACCCAATACAGGTTATTGAATTACTTCAACAAATCAGATTCATATGCTTCTCACAGGGAGCATATCATGGGTCGATTTGATTTGAGCGACGAAGAGTGGGTGATTATTGAGC
>JBBRSY010000056.1:0-9632 GCA_038244965.1 Candidatus Nanopelagicales bacterium
CACGGCCATGAAATATCGTCAACGAACGGGCGATGTGGATCCAGCGAACTCAATTCCGATCCTGCCAATTCGCCCAACTCTTTTAAAGAGCCAACGCAAATCAGATGTCCGTTATCGCATCGCCAGATCGGCAGCGGTGTTCCCCAGTAGCGATTTCGAGAGAGCGCCCAGTCGATATTATTATTGAGCCAATCCCCATAACGCCCAGCTTTAATCGTTTCGGGGTGCCAATTTGTTTTTAGATTCTCCCTTATCAATTCGTCCTTGATCAAGGTTGTGCGAATATACCAAGAAGGCTGTGCGTAATAAATTAGCACTGTATGGCAGCGCCAACAGTGGGGATACTGATGCTCATATGGTTCATGTTTGTAGAGGAGCCCGCTTCTCTTTAATTCTTTCACCAGCGGTTTGTCAGCGTCTTTAAAGAACATTCCTCCGACCATGTCGGTATCTGGAAGGAATTTGCCGTCACTAGATATGGGATTAACGACGGGGAGGCCATAGCTTCGGCAAACGATAAAATCGTCGGCGCCAAAGGCAGGGGATTGGTGGACCAGGCCCGTTCCGTCTTCGGTGGTGACGTAGTCGGCAAGTATCACAAAGTGCGAATCTGGAATTTCCACATAATTAAATGGTCGTTGGTAGGTAGTTCGCTCTAGATCTCTACCAGATAGTTGAAGAAGAATTTTCACATCTCCTTTGAGGAGACCAACCAGATCTTCTGCGATGACGAGCACTTCTTTGATCCCGTCAACATCTTCCTCGACAACGAGGTAAGTAACATCGGGATTAACTGCGATGGCCGTATTTGCTACAAGTGTCCAAGGAGTAGTAGTCCAAACCAGTAAAGATGCCTTGAGTTTTTCAAGTGGACCAGAAGTGATAGGCATGCGTACGTATACCGATGGATCTGTCACCGTCTCGTATCCTTGGGCAAGTTCATGATCTGACAGGCCGGTTCCGCATCGAGGACAGTACGGCGCGACCCGATGATCTTGAACAAGGAGACCTTGATCCCAGATCTGTTTTAAGCTCCACCAAACACTTTCTATATATTCAGGGGACATCGTCCAATAGGCTTCGTTAAAATCGACCCAGAATCCCATGCGATGTGTCATCTTCGTAAACTCGCCGACATGGCGTTGCACGGAATCTCGGCACTTGTTGTTAAATGCAGCTATCCCATATTTTTCAATGTCGCCTTTGCCGGAAAACCCAAGTTCCTTTTCAATGGCAATTTCTACCGGCAGGCCGTGGCAGTCCCATCCAGCCTTACGGAAGACGTACTTTCCCTTCATAGTTTGATATCGAGGAAATACATCCTTAAAAACACGGGCCTCGATGTGATGCGTACCCGGAGCACCATTTGCCGTTGGCGGTCCCTCAAAGAAGGTCCACGGTTCGTTCTCTTCCCGGGCTTTCAGGCTCTTGTGGAAGATGGATTTCTCTTCCCAGAATTTGAGGATCGAGTGCTCCATTGCGGGCAGATCAATCTGGGCTCCGATTGCGCGGTATTGACTCATGGCGACTCTTGCCCTCCCTCACCATCTCCGGTGATGTGAATTGGAGGGACGCCCTCGACTAGTCGAGTACGCGGTACCACCCGCCTTGCGCATCCCTGGCCTAATGAGGGAAAGACGCCGCTTTGCTCAATCGCGCATCGGTTCTACCTTGCAGGATTGTGGTCCTGCAACTCTTCCGACAGGCTCGAAGGTGATTGCCTCGTCACTGCCCATTCGCGAAGGTTTTAGTGTATTCCATTGGGCGTAGAGTGGCGTTTTTCTCGAAATCAGAATAGGTTACGCGCCGTGGCATTGAAGAAGAAAACCGTAGCTAGCAAGCCAGCAGCCAAAAAGGCTCCGGCCAAGAAAGCCCCTGCCAAAAAGGTCCCAGCCAAGAAGACCCCTGCCAAGAAGGTCCCAGCCAAGAAGACCCCGGCCAAGAAGGTCCCTGCCAAGAAGGCCCCTGCTTCCCAAACGGTCAAGAAGGTGCCAGGGCGCCCCTTTCCTTCAAAAGCTGTTGTACCACCGACATCTGTTGCGGCCCCTGCGGTGCCAACGTCTGCGCCAATCGTAGAAGAGCGTCGACTTGTCATGCCACCGCCACCTCGTCCAACGAAGAGTGGCAAAAAGAGTGCGCCATTGAAGCCGATTAAAGCGGCCCCGACGCCGGCAGTTGTCGCCGACAATGAAGCTCCATGGACTTCAGCAGAATTGAAAGTTGTGCGAAGTGCACTGACAAAAGAATTGGCTCGCCTGTCGACTGAGTTGGCCGAAGTCGAACTTGAAATGGATGCGCTGATTCGTGAATCGGGCGAAGGTGCAGGCGATGACCAAGCCGATGCCGGCACGAAAACATTTGAGCGCGAACATGAAATGTCACTGGTAATTAATGCTCGCGACATGGTGCTTCAGACAGAGCGTGCGATCGGACGCATTGATGATAAGACCTATGGTCGCTGTGAAGAGTGTGGAAATTCAATTGGTAAAGCAAGGTTGCAGGTTTTTCCCCGCGCTACTCTGTGCATGCTATGCAAACAGAAGGAAGAACGGCGCTGATATTGCGCCGAAAGTATCCAATTTGGAGCAGCGTCCTTCTGGTCGCGGCACTGGTATGGGCAACGGACTTTGTTAGCAAGAACTGGGCGATCAATTATCTAGAAGGCAGAGAACCTCGAAAACTTATTGGCAATCTTCTCCAACTTACATTCATAAAAAATTCTGGGGCCGCCTTTAATTTTGCGCCCAACGGAACAATCTTACTTGCAGCATTCGCGATTTTGGTGATCGGGGTCATTGGGTACTGGTCACCTAAGATCACGTCCAGAAAATGGGGAGTTGTATTGGGATTAGTGCTTGGCGGAACACTTGGGAATCTTACCGATCGTGTTCTGCGAGCAAACGTCGGTACTGGGGTAATGAAGGGCGAGGTCGTTGACTGGATTGCGCTCCCGCATTGGCCAGTCTTTAATCTGGCAGATTCCTCTATCGTGCTCGCGGCTTTTGTGGCCGGTTACTTATCACTGCGCAATATTTCCCCAGTTGATAAGCAAATTTCAAGTGGTGACTCCGATGACACGTGAGTTCCGATCCCTTGCCATTCCAGAAGGAGTGGATGGCGAACGCGTAGATTCTGCCCTTACTCGCGTCCTGGGTCTTTCCAGAACCGTGATCGCCCGCCTGCTTGATTTAGGCGAGATCACTATGCAGGGAAAGCCGATGTTAAAGTCTGAAAAAGTACAAGCGGGGCAGGTTATTGACATCCTTATGCCTGACACCTTCGTTGGGGAAGCAATCCCGTTAACGCCACTAGCGGGCCTAACTGTTGTTTATGACGATGATTCAATTGTCGTAGTGGATAAACCTGTGGGATGCGCAGCCCACCCAAGTCCTGGTTGGACCGGCCCGACGGTAGTCGGTGCGCTCACCGCAGCCGGCTACAGCGTTGCGACGAGCGGTGCCGCAGAACGTGCTGGAATAGTTCACAGACTTGATGTCGGGACCAGCGGATTAATGGTGGTAGCTAAGACCGATCAAGCGTATTCACATCTAAAAAATGCGTTCAAATCTCGAGAAGTCGAGAAGGTTTACCATGCTCTCGTGCAGGGCCACATGGATCCCTCTACTGGAACCATTGACGCGCCGATCGATCGACACCCGAAAGAGGATTATCGTTTTGCCGTCGTTGCCGATGGGAAAGCAAGCATCACTCATTATGAAGTCATAGAATTTTATCGCGCAGTATCGTTGGTGAAAGTCGAACTTGAAACTGGGCGAACACACCAGATTCGAGTCCATTTCTCCGCCCTGCGTCACCCCTTAGTGGGGGATCTCACTTATGGTGCCGATCCAACTCTGGCTGCCCGCCTGGAAATGTCTAGACCTTGGCTTCACGCACTAGAACTGCGCTTTCGCCACCCGCTCTCCAATGTCCTGATGGATCTGCGTGCCCCGTATCCGGCCGATTTAGTTCGCGCCCTAGCGTTGCTTGACTCGTCGGTCCTGCCTTAAGGACTAGTCTCACCAATCGTGGCCTCCTTTGTTCATCTGCATGTTCATACAGAGTATTCAATGCTCGATGGGGCCGCGCGCGTTGCCGATCTAGTCGGCGAGGTTTCCGCGCAAGGCATGCCCGCCATCGCCATGACGGACCACGGCAACGTTTTTGGGGCGTTTGAGTTTTACAAGCAGGCGAAAAAAGTTGGCGTTAAGCCAATTATCGGAATTGAAGCTTATGTAGCCCCCGAATCTCGCTTTGATAAACGTAGAGTCAAATGGGCCGAAGGCGGGGAAGACGATGTGTCGGGCGGTGGCGCGTACACCCATATGACCCTTCTTGCCGAAAATAATGTCGGGCTTGCCAACTTATTTCGGCTCTCATCTCTGGCATCTCTGGAGGGGTACTACTACAAACCCCGAATGGACCGCGAACTTCTTGCTAAGTACAGCGAAGGCATTATCGCAACTACTGGCTGCGCTGGTGGCGAAATTCAAACGCGGTTACGTATGGGTGGCTATAAAGAGGCCGTGCGTGCTGCGAGCGAACTCCGAGACATTTTCGGACGTGAGAATTTCTTTCTCGAAGTTATGGACCACAACATCGCAATTGAATCTCGGACCATGGTTGACCTTCTTCGGCTAGGCAGAGAACTAAATCTTCCGTTGCTCGCCACGAACGACTTGCATTACACGCGCAAAGAGGATGCGGCTGCACACGAAGTTCTTCTCTGCGTTCAATCTGGTTCCGTACTCGCGGACCCCAAACGATTCAAATTTGAAAATGATGAGTTCTACTTGAAGTCTGCTGATCAAATGCGCGAACTCTTCAAAGATATTCCAGATAGCTGCGATAACACTTTACTTGTTGCCGAGCGTTGCAATGTGACCCTTCGTGAGGGGGAGAATCTTCTACCAAAATTCTCTGTGCCCGAAGGCGAAACCGAAGACTCTTGGCTGCGCAAGGAGGCAATACGAGGGCTTTCGGAAAAGATGAAAGGAGTCATTCCGCCCGAACACAGCGAGCGACTTCAATACGAACTAGGTGTCATGAGCAAGATGGATTTTCCAGGTTACTTCCTTGTAGTCGCCGACCTCGTCGATCATGCGAAGAAGGAAGGGATCCGAGTTGGTCCCGGGCGAGGCTCGGCTGCTGGTTCACTAGTTTCTTATGCGTTGGGCATTACTGCATTAGACCCGATAGAGCATGGACTTCTATTCGAGCGATTTCTTAATCCTGAACGCATTTCCATGCCCGATATTGATCTGGACTTCGATGAACGCCGTCGTGGCGAAATGATTCGCTATGCAACGCAGAAGTATGGAGAAGATCGAGTAGCGCAGATCATCACCTACGGAACCATTAAGTCGAAGCAGGCTCTTAAGGATTCCAGTCGCGTCCTCGGATACCCGTATGCAGTTGGAGAGAGACTGACGAAGGCGCTGCCTCCATCAATCATGGGTAAGGACATTTCCCTCGCTGGCGTCTTTGATTCCAAGAATGATCGTTATGTAGAAGCTAGCGAATTCCGAGCGCTGTATGAATCTGATCCAGATTCAAAGCGCGTCGTGGATACGGCACTCGGGCTGGAAGGGCTCAAACGTCAATGGGGAGTCCATGCCGCCGGTGTCATTCTTTCGCGCGAACCGCTACTTGATGTGATTCCAATCCATCGTAGGGAAGCCGATGGCGCAATAATCACGCAGTTCGACATGGGTGCGTGCGAAGCAACGGGCCTTCTTAAAATGGATTTTCTAGGTCTTCGAAACCTTTCTGTTCTAGACGACGCGTTGATAAACATCAAGGCCAATCGCGGGCAAGAGGTAATCCTTGAAACATTGACACTTGATGACCCCAAGACCTTTGAACTCCTGGGCCGCGGCGACACATTGGGCGTTTTTCAGTTAGACGGCGGACCGATGCGGGCACTTCTGCGTTCCATGGCGCCTGACTCATTCGCCGACATTTCAGCAGTGATCGCACTGTATCGACCCGGCCCCATGGGTGAAAACGCCCATAACAACTATGCAGATCGTAAGAACGGTCGCAAAACTGTGGAGCCGATTCATCCAGAACTTTATCTTCCGTTGCAAGATATTTTGGGAGATACCTACGGATTGATCGTTTACCAGGAACAAGTGATGGCCATTGCGCAGAAGGTGGCGGGATTCTCCCTTGGCCGCGCAGATCTGCTTCGTAAGGCAATGGGTAAGAAGGATCGAAAAATTCTGGATAAAGAATACGTTTTCTTTCAAGCGGGCATGAAAGCAAACGGTTTTGGCGATGGTGCGATAGAAAAACTATGGCAAACGCTCATTCCATTCTCTGACTACGCCTTTAACCGTGCTCACAGCGCCGGATATGGCTTAGTTTCTTATTGGACCGGATATTTGAAGGCAAATTATCCAACTGAGTATATGGCCGCGCTTTTAACAAGCGTTCGTGATGACAAAGATAAGTCAGCGCTCTATTTGAGCGAGTGCCGACGAATGGGAATCCAAGTTCTTCCACCGGATGTTAATGAATCCAATTCGGAATACACACCGCGAGGAGTCGATATTCGTTTTGGTCTTGCGGCAATACGTAATGTGGGAGAAGGGGTTGTCGCCTCAATCAAGCGATCTCGCGAATTGAAGGGACGTTTTGACTCCTTTGGAGATTTCCTTGCGAAAGTGGATGCTCAAGTCTGCAATAAGAAGACAATTGAGTCCCTCATCAAGGCAGGGGCTTTCGACTCCTTTGGAGAGTCACGCAAAGGTTTGATGAGTGTGCATTTAGAGGCGATTGATTCCATTATTGAAACCAAGCGTGCCGAGGCGATTGGTCAGTTTGATCTCTTTGGCGGTGAATCTGTTGAAAGCGTCATCGGACTTGAACTGGACGTTCCTAAAAGTGAATGGGAGAAATCCCAACTGCTGACCTACGAAAGAGAGATGCTCGGACTCTATGTATCCGACCATCCTCTTCTGGGAATTGAAAACATACTTAGAACCGCGACTGATCTTTCAATTAGTCAGCTTCTCGATGAGGGATCGACGCTGGAGCGAATGGTCACTATAGGTGGCCTGGTCACCAGCATTCAAAGAAAGGTCACGCGCCAGGGTGCTTCCTGGGCGATCGTGACCATCGAAGATTTAGAAGGTTCTATTGAGGCACTATTTTTTGCAAACACCTACACTCAATATGCTTTGACTCTTACTGAAGATCGCGTTGTCGTAATTCGAGGCCGGGTTGACCGCCGAGAAGATCAAGTTCGTTTTACCGCTCTTGAAATGAGTTTTCCTGAGATATCGCAAGGGGCGGTCGGCCCATTCGTGATTAAAATGCCGATTGCACAGTGCACTCCACCCATCGTGGATCGGCTCAAAGAGATCCTCCGGACTCATCCGGGAGTTCGTGAAGTGCATCTTCAATTGGATGACCACGGAAAGGTCACGGTGTTGAAACTGGAGCCCAGAATTACGGCATCACCGAGTCTGAGCGCTGATCTCAAATCGATTCTTGGTCCGAACTGCCTGCCCTAACCTTGTGCTGACGCAAGTCCTGGGCCATTGAATATGCGGACCCGAGAGCAAAGTTCCAACGTCTAGACTTAGCTTCTAACTAGGTGGTCACCGAAGAGAGATGAGCGCAGGCGATGATACGCACCGTTGATTTTCGCGGACGCCGTCTTACGAAGGCGCAATATCGCAACGAACTGCCTCGGGCGGCCCTTGACGTTGCCGAGGCCATGAATCTCATTACTCCGATCCTTCATCGCGTCGCAACAGGGGATGAAAGTGTCCTTCTTGATTTGGCTCAAGAATTCGATGGCGTCAGACCACCTTCAATCCGAGTACCGCGCGAGCGGATTGAGACGGCCCTGGCAGATCTTGATCCGCAGATTCGTACCGCTCTGGAAATCTCCATAGCTCGCATCGTTTCGGTTCACGAGAGTCAAAGACGAGATGAAACCAGTACTGAAGTGGTCGAGGGCGGAACCGTAACAGAGCGATGGATCCCGGTAGATCGAGTTGGACTTTACGTCCCCGGTGGCCGTGCTGTTTATCCCAGCAGTGTGATGATGAATGTCATACCAGCACAGATTGCCGAAGTCGGAAGCATCGCGATTGCATCGCCGCCACAGAAGGATTTCCAGGGCTGGCCGCATCCGACCATTCTGGCTACCTGCGCATTGCTAGGCGTGTATGAGGTCTACGCGGTGGGCGGGGCCCAAGCGATCGCACTCTTTGCCTATGGCATGGAGGGCGTATGTGAACGTGTCGACATGGTTACCGGCCCTGGAAATATTTATGTGGCGGCGGCTAAAAGAGCCGTGCGAGGCATTGTAGGAATTGATTCGGAAGCGGGTCCAACAGAGATAGCCATCCTGGCCGATGAAAGTGCGGTCGCCTCGGATGTCGCTGCCGACCTAATGAGTCAGGCCGAGCATGACACCATGGCGGCTGCGATTTTGGTCACCGATTCGCTGGATCTAGCTTTGCGTGTCGAGAATGAGTTACATGCTCGAGTTCCGAACACAAGGCATGCGAAAAGGATCGCTGAAGCCTTGTCTGGGATCCAATCGGCGATCGTATTAGTCGATTCATCGGATCAAGGTATTGATGTGGTAAATGCGTACGCAGCTGAACACTTAGAAATTCAAACAGCCAACGCCAGAGAAGACGCATTGCGCATTCGAAATGCGGGTGCAGTATTCATCGGTCGGTATTCTCCGGTGTCGCTCGGCGATTATTCAGCCGGGTCTAATCATGTTTTGCCAACGGGAGGTTGTGCCTGTCACTCAAGTGGGCTATCAGTTCAAACTTTCTTGCGCGGGCTCCATTTCATTGAATACGACGCCTCCGCATTTCGTGACATAACCCCAACCGTAATAACCCTTGCAAACTCAGAAGATCTGCCCGCGCACGGGGAAGCCATGTCGATTCGCTTGGAAAATTCATGAGTGAACAAGAGTGGCCGATTTGGCTTCCGCTTCGATCAGATCTTAGAAACCTTTCACCCTATGGAGCTCCGCAACTACCCTCGCTTGCCCGACTCAATACCAACGAGAATCCATACCCACCGTCAGAGGAGTTTATTAAAGCCATTGTGCGTCGAGTCGAAGAGGTGTCTCGTTCACTGAATCGATACCCGGACCGGGACTCGGTAGAACTGCGCAAGGCTCTGGCAAATTTTCTCAATTCGCGTTCGCACACCACATTGTCCGAGCACAATATCTGGGCGGCAAATGGGAGCAATGAGATAATTCAGTCGATTTTTCTTGCCTTCGGGGGCGAAACAACCATTGGTTTCACGCCGTCGTATTCGATGCATCCGCTCATTGCCCAAGTAACGAGCACCCCTTGGGTAAGTGGGGTTCGAAAGCCAGACTTCACTTTGGATTCTGAAGTTGCGATGAACCAAATACGAACAACAAATGCGAAATTGATTTTTCTTACCACTCCAAATAATCCTACTGGAACTGCGATCTCATTGTCCGATATTGAAAAACTGGCAAAGGCGGCGGCCCAGATCGCTGGACTCTTAGTTGTTGATGAAGCCTACGCAGAATTTTCCGATCAACCTTCTGCTGTCACTCTATTGAAAGATTATCCGAATCTTCTAGTAATCCGCACGATGAGCAAGGCATTTGC
>JBBRSY010000057.1:0-9587 GCA_038244965.1 Candidatus Nanopelagicales bacterium
AACTCTAGGTGGTGTCGGATCAGCTGGTGTTGGTAGCGGGGGAATGCTTACGAAAATTGAGGCCGCGCGAATTTCCACGGGTGCTGGAATTCCGATGCTACTCACTTCACTCGATAAGGCAGCTGATGCTTTGCTTGGTGCAGATTTCGGAACGTTTTTCCATGCCCAACCTTCCAAGACCAACTCTCGGCTTCTCTGGCTTGCACATGCATCGACCCCACAAGGCCGACTCGTTGTTGATGATGGTGCAGTTACCGCTCTCATCGAGCGCAGCGTTTCGCTACTGCCCGCCGGAGTTACCGCTGTCGAAGGTGAATTCAGCGCAGGGGATGCAGTCGAAATCGCATCTCAGCAGGGACGAGTTTTTGCGCGCGGTTTAGTTGCCTTTGATTCCAGCGAAATCCCTCAGATGATGGGGAGATCTACTAAGGAACTCGCACAAGCCTTGGGTCCGGAGTACGAACGTGAACTCATTCACAGAGATGCTCTTGTGCTGCTCTAATTGGATGCTGTGCTAGCACTCTCGCAATCGCTTGGTTGAAATACGCCGGATTATTAGACTATTAGTAGATGCAAGGTTGCTTTGAGGAGTAGCCATGAGAAGTTCATTTCGTCGAACACTCACAATCTTAAGTGCAGTATTCATTCTTCTGGGAGTCGGCGGTGTAAATATTTCCGATGCCGCAACAGCCAAGTACACGGTTCCTTCGGCGCCTACCAATGTTGAGGCAGTCGGTGGCGTGGAGAAAGCGACACTCACGTGGAAGGCGCCCTACTCCAACGGCGGAACGAAGATAACGGCATACAAAGTTACCTACTACGTCGGTGCCAAAGTTCACATATGTAATTCCTCGGCACTGAGATGTGTGGTCGATATACCAAATCCAAATAAGCCAAGTAGCAAGCCGCAATCAGTCTGGTATTACTTCACGGTAGCGGCGATAAATTCTGTAGGGACGGGTCCAGTGTCCATTGTCGGCCACGCGCGTGTGCTCATAAAGTTTCGAGCCACCCTTGACTTGACCAACACCTTCCGCGTGCCGAGTTCACCGGTCAAGCCAACTCCGACGCCGACATTCGTACCAACTCCGACGCCGACTGCGCTCGTTCCTGGTATCACCGCCTTCGATGGAGTTTACGCTGGACAGGCAGTTGTAAGTGTCACAACATCAGCATCAACTCTCGCCAGCGTGGGGACTTACCCCATTACATTTACCGTTGCCAATGGAAGTGGCTCGGGCTCGGCTAACGACTGGGGGATCACCGGACGCGTCACCGATGCTTCGGGTATCGCGCAAGTGAGTGTCAGTAATCGACTCTATGGCACTTTGACTTTCACCGTAACCTTTGCACAGGATTCAGTCACAAAAGTGATGAGTGGCAACGGTAAGGGATCGCAAACCCTCTCTTATTCAGGAATTGGGGACGTCAAAGTTGAATTCGTATTCAATGTCAGCAAAGGTGGAACCACCTAAGCCTTTTTCTCTGCCAAATCGCGTAGGACGCTGGCAGTAAGAACTTCGTCGTTGCCGCTATCGGTTGGCTCGTCGCTTAACTTCACGATAGCCGTGTGCAATGACTGGTCCATGTAAATAAATTGACCGTGTAGTCCTAACATCATCAAAGTGTTGGGGTAGGGGTGCCATATTTGCGCGCTATAACCCCACCCGTGATCCAAGGTGACCATAGGTTGTTCCAGACGCGCCATCCAATCGGCTCCAATCAGATTGGCTCCGCCTACTTTGGCTGATCCATTGTCCAGAATTAGTTGCCCGATGCGCGCCCAATCCCGAGCGGTTGCGTTAAAGCAGCAAAAGGTCTTTTCCAAACCCCCCAGGTGGTCAATATTCCAGAAAGCACTTTCTTGCGCCCCGATTAGTTGCCACACATGCTTGCTGAAATAGTCAGAGACCGATGTGCCAGTTACTTTCTTGATAATAAAACCCAGCATCTGCGTGTCAACGCTGCGGTATTCAGCTTTGGTCCCAGGATCCCAACTCATCTTGCGGTTGTGCTCCATAAAGAAATTCAGATCAGTCGTTGCATACATCTGCGCAATTGCGACGCCCCATCCGGAGGGTCCAGTGGGGTAGTTATCGGTGACACCGACACCGGCCTGCATGTCCAGCAGGGACTTGATCGTCACATTGTCGAATGATCCGCCAGTTTTGTACTGCGGAAAGAATTTTACGAAAGTATCGGACTCTTTGATCTTTCCGTCGGCTATGAGTTGGCCAATCATGATGGAGGTGAGAGTTTTGGCCATCGAATACGAAGGCAGGCGAGTCTGCGCCGTCGTGGATTTGTTGTACCACTCGTATGTGATAACGCCATCGCGAAGAACTAGGAATGCATTCGTGTGAGTCTCAGAGAGAAAATTTGTAAAGGCAATCTGCTTCTGACCCCAGCTGACGGTGGCGGGCATTTTTTCGCTACCGCTGGTCCAAGCGACAGGAGAAGTCGACGGTGGAATGACATGGAATGGCATCAGAGTCGGCGTCTTAGATGCCGGGGCTAAGCCCAACTTGATGGCGGCGATGGGCTCTGGGTAGTGGATCACCCGTGTCGCACTAAAGAGAAGTACATAGAAAGCGATAAGACCGATCAGTAAATTACGGGTAAGACGGAAAAGGGTGCGCACCGCTAAATACTAAGCCCCGATAGGCTTAGCGCCATGGATGCCAAGGAACTTATCGAGCAACTTGCCGACCGTGCCCGCCTTGCCGCAAGGACATTGTCGATTTCGACCGGACTTGAGCGTGAAGCCGCCCTTTTGGCTATTGCCGATGTCATAGAAGAGCGCAGCAATGAGATTCTCGCTGCGAATCAAGAAGACATAGAACGTGGAAAAGTCGAAGGCATGACTCCTCAATTGCTGGACCGCCTACTTCTAACCTATGAGCGTGTCCTCGGGATTGCCACTGGCGTTCGTCAAGTAGCCAACCTTCCTGATCCCTTACACGTGACCCTGCGCGAATCGACCCTTCCTAATGGACTTCATCTCAAGCAGATGAGCGTTCCCTTCGGTGTTGTCGGCATGATCTACGAAGCTAGACCCAATGTCACAGTCGATGCCGCGGTCATTCTTCTAATGTCAGGCAACGCCGCTTTATTGCGGGGCTCATCGAGTGCAGCTTCCAGTAACCACGTACTCGTAAAGGCCATTAGGGATGCGCTTTCTAGGACTTTGATTTCTCCAGATGTTATCCAGTTGGTCCCTTCATCGGACCGTGAGACGGTGAGCGCACTTCTCCACGCTCGTGGCAAAGTCGATCTTGTGATTCCCCGGGGAAGTGCGGCCCTGATACGCAGCGTTGTCGATGATTCCACGGTTCCCACGATTGAAACCGGCGCGGGTGTTTGCCATGTTTACGTCGATGAATTTGCCGATCTGGAAAAAGCTCTTCCTATTGTGCTGAATTCCAAGACACATCGTCCGAGTGTCTGCAATGCGGCCGAAACATTATTGGTCCACAAATCCATAGCAGAGAAGTTTTTGCCAATTGTGCTAAATGCGCTTTCGTCTGCTGGCGTAGTTCTACATTGTGATGATGCGACACAGAAGATTGCCAAATCAATCGGCATCGAATCGGACCTTGTTTCTGAAGAGAATTGGGCTACTGAATATGGCGCCCTGGAGATGAATGTTGGAGTCGTAGATTCCGTTGATGCGGCAAGTGATCACATTGCCACGTACGGTACTAATCACACTGAAGCGATCGTTACGGAGAATCAGGCGGCGGCCGATCGATTTGTGGCACTTTCGGATTGCGCCGCCGTGATGATCAATGCATCCACCCGTTTCACTGATGGCGAGCAGATGGGTTTCGGCGCCGAAATTGGAATTTCCAATCAGAAATTGCACGCCCGTGGCCCGATGGGACTAGAGGCCATGACTACAACTACCTGGATAGTGACTGGCAATGGGCAGATTCGGGCCTAGGGACTTACAGGGCGAGGGCGGCTTTTAGTCCATTTCCCACGGCTGACATAACGCTTGGGCTTAGTGCGCCAAGATCGCGCTGGATCTCATCTTCATACAGTTCAACGATGTCATCGCACACTGCCCGACCAAAAAATACTTCACCTTTGCCTATTTCGACGATACTCGGAATATTTGGTTTTGGAGAAGTTGTCAGTCGGACGGCAAGAACTTGAGGTAATTGAGAGTTTCGTTGATTGTTGGACACCACCACGAAGTATTTCTCATTTTTGATACTGGAGAGTTTTGCTGCATAAACCCTTCCTCGGAGAAGCGGCCACGGGGTGCTCATTATTCATTCGCCCACGTTGGACGGCGACGGCGGGCCTCTCTCCGTTTTTGTTGGGTGCTGGCTGAAGAAATTCCTGAGGCGATTTGGGCATAGCCATCAAGCTCGGCCGCCTTCTTGACTGCTGCCATGCCAGCTTCGAATATCGCGTGTAATAGTGCAGACGAACTTATTTCTTGATCCACGATCTTGGTCCCAGTTAATTTTTCTAGCGCCGTTTGATAACTCGAGGACGCAAGAAGATGAGAGAGGTCGAGCTCATTTGTCTCAGTGAGTGGAAGCGAGGTTCGGCGTCGAACTGGGGATTTGATCCTGGATACCATGCTTCACATACTGCCACACTAAGTTGCTCACTTCAAGTCGTTCTGTGTGGTTTCTTTGATTCGCCGTGGAGGATGGCGGTAAATAGACTCCGCCTCATGAGTACCTTGTCGCGCAATGACATAGCAAACCTGGCCCGATTGGCCAGGATCGAGATGACTGATTCGGAATTGGACCACCTATCCACGGAGATGGACGTGATTCTCAGTGCTGTGGCAAGGGTTCAGGAAGTTGCTACTCCAGAAATCAATCCAACTTCACATCCTGTGCCGATTAGCAATGTGACTCGACCCGATGTTGTCGTACCTAGCCTTAGCCAGGAGCAAGCTCTATCGGGGGCGCCGGCAAAGGAAGATGGTCGCTTTCGAGTGCCGCAGATTTTGGGAGAAGAATAGATGATCACCCGTTCCGCCCACGAAATGTCGCAAGCATTAGCCGCCGGTGAAATCACATCTGTTGCGCTAACACAACTGCATTTCGATCGTATTGCGCAGGTCGATGGAGATGTTCACGCTTTTCTTTATCTTGATCACGAGGGCGCGTTGGCTGCGGCAAAAGCGGTGGATTCGGCACGGGCCCGCGGAGACAAGGTTGGCCCACTTGCTGGTGTCCCGCTAGCGCTCAAAGATGTCATGGTTCAAAAGGGTGTTCCTACCACCGCCGGTTCGAAGATTCTTGAAGGTTGGCGTCCTCCATATGACTCCACTCTTGTGGCAAAATTGAAAGAAGCGGGTGTCGTCATTCTTGGCAAGACAAATATGGATGAATTCGCAATGGGTTCATCGACTGAGAACTCTGCCTACGGTCCGACTCACAACCCATGGGATCTCACGCGCATTCCCGGCGGATCGGGCGGAGGATCGTCAGCATCTCTTGCAGCCTTTGAAGCACCCCTTGCTATTGGAACGGATACGGGCGGATCAATTCGTCAACCTGCTGCTGTGACCGGAACCGTCGGCGTGAAGCCCACCTACGGCGGAGTTTCGCGATATGGACTGATTGCGTTTTCATCAAGTTTGGATCAAGCAGGTCCTTGTGCGCGCACTGTTTTGGATGCGGCGCTATTGCATGAAATTATTGCAGGCCACGACGCCAAGGATGCAACCAGTATTGATGCTCCGGTACCTCAGGTCGTACAGGCTGCCAAGAGCGGTGACATAAAAGGAATGAAGATCGGTGTCGTCAAAGAACTTAATGGAGACGGATATCAGGCAGGGGTACGTTCGCGCTTTGAAGAATCTTTGGAATTGTTGGCGAAAGCGGGGGCAGAAATTGTTGAAGTCTCTTGCCCGAACTTTGAATACGCGCTGGCCGCTTATTATTTGATCGCACCGAGTGAGTGCTCATCCAACTTGGCGCGTTTTGACGCTATGCGTTATGGCCTGCGCGTGGGCGATGAAGATGGGGTTTCAGCAGAGTTAGTCATGAATCTGACCCGTGAAGTGGGCTTTGGCCGTGAGGTAAAGCGCCGCATCATTCTGGGAACTTACGCACTTTCATCTGGCTATTACGACGCTTACTACGGCAGTGCCCAGAAAGTCCGCACCCTTATCATTCAAGATTTCAATCGGGCCTTTGAAAAGGCCGATGTATTGGTATCTCCAACAGCACCTACTACGGCATTCAAAATTGGCGACAAAGTTGACGATCCCCTGGCGATGTATCTCAATGATATTGCCACAATTCCGGTAAACATGGCCGGAATTGGAGGCATGAGTCTGCCTTCTGGTTTAGCACCTGAGGATGGTTTGCCGGTTGGATTTCAGATCATGGCACCTGCCATGCAAGATCAGCGGCTTTACTCTGTTGGTGCCGCCCTTGAAGCAGCGCTACTGACGAAATGGGGCGCTCCATTGCTCTCGCAAATCCCAGCGTTGGGAGGCACAAAGTGAGCCTTACATACGATGAGGTGTTGGCAAGGTACGAACCAGTTCTTGGTCTGGAAGTTCACGTCGAACTCAATACCAAATCGAAGATGTTCTGCGGATGCACCACGGTCTTTGGTGGTGAGCCAAATACGCAGACGTGTCCGGTCTGTTTGGGCATGCCAGGTGCATTACCCGTGGTCAACGAAAAGGCAATCGAATCTTCAATTTTGATTGGTCTTGCGTTGCACTGCACGGTGACTCCGTACAGTCGTTTTTCGCGGAAGAATTATTTCTATCCGGATATGCCGAAGAACTATCAGATCTCGCAGTATGACCAACCGATCTGCGTTAACGGGTATGTTGATATCGAGATCGATACCAATGACGGTCTCAAACAATTTCGGGTCGAGATCGAACGCGTTCACATGGAAGAAGACACGGGCAAGTCATTGCACATGGGTGGTGCCACCGGACGAATTCATGGCGCTGATTACTCCCTCCTCGACTTTAACCGAGCGGGAATTCCTTTGGTAGAGATCGTTACCAAGATTGTTCCTAGCACCGGCAAATATGCCCCAGAGGTCGCCAAAGCTTATGTGGCAGAGTTGCAAACTATTCTGCGCTCCCTAGGAGTGAGTGATGTTCGGATGGAGCAAGGATCGCTACGTTGCGATGCAAACGTCTCACTACGATTGATAGGCGAGACAACACTTGGAACGCGAAGTGAAACCAAAAACGTCAACTCGCTTCGATCTGTCAAACGTGCAGTCCGCGGCGAAATGATCCGCCATGCAGAACTACTGAACGCTGGCAAGAAAGTAGTCCAGGAAACTCGTCATTTCCAAGAGGAAAGTGGCCTCACGCGCTCTGGTCGATCCAAAGAACAAGCCGAGGATTATCGATATTTCCCAGAGCCGGATCTGGTTCCAGTTGAGCCAGATGCTGCGTGGGTTGAAAAATTACGGGCGTCCTTACCGGAGGAGCCAACCAAGCGCCGCAAGAGATTGCAAGCGGAGTGGTCGGTGCCGGATAAAGAAATGGCAGCAATGATCAACGCGGATGCACTCGATATTGTAGAAACAACGGTGAAATTGGGAGCAGATCCAGCGCGTGCTCGCGGATGGTGGCTTGGCGAGATCTCTCGTATTGCTAACGAGAAGGACGTTTCAATTTCTGAACTTTCGATAAACCCTAACGACGTAGCTGAAATTGTTGCCCTCGTTGAGACGGGCGAACTTACAGATAAGTTGGCCCGACAAGTCGTGGAGGGTGTAATTAACGGCGAAGGAAAGCCAGCGATGGTGATGGAATCTCGCGGCCTCAAAGTCGTCTCAGATGAATCCGCGTTGATGGCTGCCATCGAACGAGCTATCGCGGCACAGCCTGAGACAGCGGAAAAGGTACGGAACGGTCACATTCCTGCGGCTGGTGCACTCATTGGTGCAGTCATGAAAGAGACTAAAGGCCAAGCAGATGCTGCCCGAGTAAGGGAGCTTCTACTTGGCCATTTAGGTCAAAAGTGAAACGTTGGCTTAAAGTGACATTTGGTCAAGTACCTAATTAGTGCGCTGAGGCAATAAGTTCTGTCTCAACGAGTGAATCGCGGCCGATCTTGATGGTGAAGAAGAGAACGAATGCGCCGACAAGCAATAGTCCTGCACCGACCTTGAACGACTCGGTGTAGCCATGCGTGAGCGCGGCAAATTGTGCGACCTTGCCGTTTCCTCCGTGGATTGCGATGTAACTAGCGGTTGCAGTTGCTGCGATAGTGTTAAGCAAAGCAGTACCGAGTGAACCACCGACTTGCTGGCTGGTGTTGAGCATTGCGCTTCCTACTCCCGAATCATGGCTTCCGATTCCATGAAGTGAAGTAGTAGCCATTGGAATAAAGACCAGGGCCATACCCGTACTCATGATTATGAGTGAAGGAAACACGTGCGTGACATAGGAAGTTCCTGGCGCGATTCGAGTCAGAAGCAGGAGTCCGACAGTTGCCTGTAGGAGACCCCAGATCATCAACGGACGGGGCCCAGTTATTGGAAGCAATTTAGCTGCAAGGCCCGCGAAGAGAATGATTCCGACCGAGAACGGCAAGAATGCAAAACCAGTGTGAAGCGGTGTATATCCGAGGATAACTTGGAGGTAGAGGCCAAGGAACAGGAACATAGAGAACAAGCCAGATGAAACGAAAAGGGAACCAAGATAGGAACCTGCGCGATTGCGCTCAGCAAGGATTCGCATAGGTAACAACGGGTTCTTTACTTTTCGTTCGATCCCAATGAAGAGCGTCAAAAGGGCTGCGGCCAGTGCGAAGAACAAGAGGGTGTGACCGTCGGTCCACCCATCCTTTGCAGCCAATGTGAACCCGTATACGAGGGAGAACAAGCCGGCGGTTGCGGTAAGCACACCGGGAATGTCGTAACTGCGATCACCTATTGCTTTGGATTCCTTGATGAATGGCTTTGCAAGTACTGCCGCGATGATTGCGATAGGGACATTGACGCCTAAGCACCAGCGCCAATTGGCGTATTCGGTGAGGGTTCCACCAAGGATGAGGCCAATTGCTGCGCCTCCACCAGAGATTGCGCCGTATACACCGAACGCCTTCGCGCGCTCTTTAGGAATCGTGAATGTCACGTTGATTAGTGAAAGTGCGGCCGGGGCAAGCAGCGCGCCGAAGGCACCCTGTAGACCACGTGCTGCGAAAAGCAGGCCTTGAGTTGATGCGATTCCACCGAGAGCCGAAGCGCTGGCGAAGCCGAGGAGGCCAATAATGAAAATCTTCTTCCGACCAACATAATCAGCGATTCGCCCACCTAGGAGAAGCAGGGAGCCGAACGCCAATGTGTAAGAGGTGACGATCCATTGCTGGTTCGCACTAGAGATATGAAGTGCTAATTTCGCACTTGGAATGGCGATGTTGACAATTGATGAGTCAAGAATGACCATCAACTGCGCGATTGCAATGACCATCAAGGCCCGCCATCTGGTTGGGTCGAGGTCTGTCGGTGGAACTACTTCCTGAGTCTGTACTTGGGACACGTGTTTCTCCTTGGAATAGATTATTGCGACGTATTACTTGCTTGTGTGCGTTAGAACAGGAATGAGAACGTCATCCACGAAGCTC
>JBBRSY010000058.1:0-9512 GCA_038244965.1 Candidatus Nanopelagicales bacterium
ATATTGGCACTGCCAAACTTTCCCTAGAAGATCGCGGTGGGATTCCACATCACTTACTAGATGTATTTGACGTAAGCGAGGACGCAAGTGTTGCCTGGTACCAAGAGCGCGCGCGTATATTGATATCGGAAATTGAAGCACGCGGGAAATATGCAATTGTTGTGGGCGGCACAGGTCTCTATATCAAGGCAATACTCGATGAACTGAATTTCCCCGATACAGATGTAGATGTTCGTGAGCGGTTAAACGCATTGGCTGAAAAAATTGGCGGTCCCGCCATGCACCAAAGATTGGCCAAACTAGATCCGGGTGCTGCACTAGCAATTGATGCCCAGAATCTTCGTCGGGTGATCCGCGCTCTCGAAGTCATCGAGATTACCGGTAAACCCTTTACCGCCAATCTTCCGCGGACAGAAAGCACTCGCTACCCGCAAGCCCGTCAATATGGAATGGTCATGGACCGGGCGCACCTAGACGAGCGAATTGATCAGCGAGTTGAAGCGATGTGGGAGCAAGGATTAGTCGCTGAAACCAAGGATTTAGTGGCGGCGGGAATTCGTCGCGGTCGAACCGCACAATTGGCACTGGGTTATGCCCAAATTTTGAAATTCATTGCTGGAGAAATTTCTGAAAAGACGGCCAAGGAGGAGACTAAACGGGCCACGCGGCAGTACGCCAGGAGGCAGGAGACGTGGTTCGCGCGAGATAGCCGGATTCAGTGGATCTCGCCAATGCAGCCTCCCGTGGAGACTATTAATGAATTGCTGAGTAAACCTGCGCCACTCATTTGAGGATAAAGTGGTCACAGATATGAATACGACAGCGAAGGTTATGGCCACATACGGTCACGGTACCGAAAATGATTTCGTTCTCATTTTCGACCCGGACGAAGAGATTTCTATTTCACCTACTCAGGTGGCTGCCATCTGCGATCGTGCAACGGGTGTTGGCTCCGATGGGCTCATTCGAATTACTCAACGTGACGGTCGCTGGTTTATGGACTACCGAAATGCGGACGGTTCGATCGCCGAGATGTGTGGCAATGGGATTCGAGTGATGGCTCGATATTTGGTCGCGCATGGCCATCAGAGCGAGGGCATCTTCGCAATTGATACTCGTGATGGGCTAAAGCACCTTCGCGTGCCCGCGCAGGGCGACATTACGGTTAATATGGGTCAGGTTTCTCAGGAGGACGAAGAGATCACCGTCAGTACATTCGGCAAACATTGGAATGGCTACAACATCAACGTCGGCAATCCACATGCTGTGGTTTTTGTGGAGTCCTTAAGGGACATAGGTGATTTGAAGATCGCTCCGCAGGTGACTCCCGAAGATTCATATCCAGAAGGAGTCAATGTTGAATTCGTAGAATTTGGAGCAGATCGCGATCTCAAAATGCGTGTCTATGAACGTGGCGTGGGTGAAACTAAATCTTGTGGCACCGGAACCTGCGCCGTCGCATTTGCAGCTACTCTGGCTCGCAAGGAGAAATTACCCGCGCGCTGGGTCATCTACCCACCTGGTGGTCGTCTAGAAGTTGAGATTGATGCGCATTCAAATGCGATACTGACGGGGCCAGCTGTACTGCTGCGCGAACATGACATTTCTTCATTTCTTCAGAGCAAGGTTGAGTAGATGACACAGATAGAAGGTAGGGACGACGAATTCGAAGCGCTGCTTCGTGAAAGTGCGCGCGTCGCCGAAGCGTTCGACTCTGGGGAGGAAGAATCTCAACCCGAATTACAGCAACGCCAAGGCCTTCGTCGCGTACCGGGATTTTCCACCGAACTTCAGGACATTTCCGCCGCGGAGTATCGCCAACTCCAACTCGAACGAGTTGTCCTGGTTGGTGTGTGGACCGAAGGAAGTTCGCAGATGGCAGAGAATTCTCTGGCCGAGTTGAAGGCGCTTGCAGAAACCGCAGGCTCAGAAGTTCTGGAAGGATTGATTCAGCGCAGAGACAAGCCAGATCCCTCTACATATATCGGTTCTGGCAAAGTGGAAGAACTAAGGAAAGTAGTTGTTGCAACTGGAGCCGATACCGTAATTTGTGATGGCGAATTGTCGCCTTCACAACTGAGAACTCTGGAGGAGAAGGTCAAGGTAAAGGTTGTCGATCGGACTGCCCTCATTCTTGACATCTTTGCCCAACATGCCAAGAGCAAAGAAGGAAAAGCGCAAGTAGAACTGGCTCAGATGTCGTATTTGCTTCCCCGACTTCGTGGTTGGGGCGGATCGCTTTCGCGCCAAGTTGGCGGTCGTGCCGCAGGAGGTGCGGGTATTGGCGGACGTGGACCTGGTGAGACAAAGATCGAAACGGACCGTCGACGCATCCGCGACAAGATGTCCAAGCTGCGTGGCGAAATTAAAGAAATGAAAATCTCTCGTGATACGAAACGACAAGAGCGCCGCCGTCACCAGATTCCCTCTGTCGCTATTGCTGGTTACACCAACGCCGGGAAATCTTCACTCCTTAACGCTCTTACCAATGCAGGAGTACTGGTAGAGAACGCGCTCTTCGCCACTTTGGATCCGACGGTTCGGCAAACACGAACTAGCGATGGCCGCGTCTACACGCTCACTGACACCGTCGGTTTTGTACGTCATCTTCCCCATCAACTGGTGGAGGCCTTTAAATCGACGCTGGAAGAGGTGGAGGACGCCGATCTCATTGTTCATGTTGTCGATGGATCCCATCCGGATCCTTTCGAACAGATCCGCGCCGTTCGCGAAGTTATCGCAGAAATCGGTGGCGTTGACATCAAGGAGATCATCGCCATCAATAAGGTGGATGTTGCCGATCCATCGGTCGTGATGCACATACTGCGGACCGAGCCAAATAGTTTTGCATTTTCAGCCCGTACCGGGTTCGGTATGGAAGGTCTCCTTCTTGCAATTGAGAAGTCCTTGCCAATATTGATGACCGAGATAAATGTGACCGTGCCTTATGACCGGGGCGATCTCATAAGCGCCATCCATCAGCGGGGCGAGATCATTTCTGAGGAATATGTGCCCGAGGGCACTTCCATTCACGCCCGCGTGGATGGGGCTCTCGCACGGCAAATACGTGAGGCAATATAGGAACTTGGATTGAACTTCGAGCCCATGAATATCGTTTAGCAGTTATGAACATGAAACGGATTTCCAAAGCGCTCTTCCCGATCCCTGTCACTGCCATATTTGCTAGCGTCACAGGTGCAAATGCCGCAGACGTTGTAGCCAAGATCGGCCCATCCTCCATTGGAAAGATCGTTGTTAACGGTAGAGGAATGAGTGCCTACTTCTTTGATCTTGATAAGGCAAAGTCGGGTGTTAGTTCTTGTACGGGCGCATGCTCAGCACGTTGGCCGGCGATACTTTCCACTGGGCTTAAGCCACATGTCTCAGGAATTAGCGGGGTCATAGGTTCGATCTCTACTAAGAATGGCAATCGACAGGTCACTATCAATGGGCGGCCGATATACACATTCGTCTCGGATAAAGCCGCTGGAGAAACAAAGGGACAGGGCGCCCAGGGTCTTTGGTATGTAATCTCGCCCACGGGAGCAGAGATCAAATCCCTCAAATTGGCTGCAAAACACGCTCCCGTTGTGGCAACGGCTCCACCCATGGCAAAGTCTCGATACTAAAGAGGCTAGATGATTGGCGTTTTCGCCCCCTGCACCCTATCTTTACCCCCGTTGAGACCAATCTCCTGCCGTTTTGTGGGGAATAATCCCGACACGCCGATGGTTATACCAGCCAATTGACGTTAAATGCGCGAATATGCGCGCGCTGTGGTATTTCGCCATGGTGAAGTTAAACCATGCAAGAAGGCGAGGGAAGTAGTGGCAACTGACTACGACACCCCCAGAAAAACAGATGAAGAACTCCATGAAGAGTCTCTGGAAGAGTTAAAAGCCCGGCGCGTCGATGCGCAATCGGGCCAAGTGGACGTGGATGAGGCCGAAGCAGCCGAAACCCTGGAACTTCCAGGTGCCGATCTTTCCGGCGAGGAACTTTCAGTCCGGGTTGTTCCCCGTCAGGTCGACGAATTCGCATGCTCGCGTTGCTTCCTTGTTCACCACATCACGCAACTTGCCAAGGGCGAGGGCCCAACAGCCGTGTGTAAGGAATGTGCTTAATAACTACGTTGGAGTCGCCAGCGCATCAACTAGACGACTAGCATTCTTTGAACTTATCAGCCAATAGGGTGCCGGATCTCGGGCATCACGAAGATCGATTTTTACTCCTCGCGGTTGCCAGAATCGCAGGGCGAGATAGGCAGCCGGATCTGCATTCCGTCCTCTAGTCAAACGCATTTCATCTATTGAAAGCGACTGAGCCAAGCCCAGATACGCGCGCGCAATATGGGCTCGTCCAATGCGCAGCTCGCTCGCGTTAATCGATATGCGCAGAAGCATTGCATTATTGATCAGCGGCAATAGCGCGAGCGAGATGATCAATGCGATCAGTCCGGAGCGGTTATCGAAGGCCGCCCAGATCGCTAACGCGAGGGAGGCCAGAAGAAAGAATATAAAGGCTAAAAGCCAGAGTGGCGGCCTTAATGTTTCTGAGTAAATGACTTTCTCGGTCTGCACAGGAGAGACGGTAGCGGATTTTCAAGTAACCTTGAGTGCATGAGCAGGGTCGCCAGCACCACCCCACCCCCGGGGGCGCAGATCCCCACTCGACATCCACTGGCTCCGGAAATCGGGGCCAAAATCCCCTCACACTTTGGCCACTGTTTCGGTTGCGGAGAGATGCATCCAACTGGCCTGCATTTAGTAGCACACGCGGGGGAGGCGGCGAACCTTACCGCCGAGTTCACGGTGACCGAGAATCACCAGGGTGCACCGGGGCTTGCACATGGCGGAATTCTTTCGCTCGCCTTTGATGAAGCCCTCGGAAAATTAATGTGGCTGCTCCGCGCTCCGGCGGTGACCGCCCGACTTGAGACGGACTTTCTCATGCCGGTTCCTATCGGAAGCACCATTCACATAACCGCAGAAATTACCGGGCAGGTTAATCGAAAGGTTTACTGCAGCGCTGAGGGTCGTCTGGATTCGCCGGATGGTCCGCTGGCTGTTAGGGCTTCAGCTTTGTATGTTGTGGTAACGATGAATCATTTCATGACGAATGCGCCACAAGAGTATTTGGAGTATGTAAAGACACATCCTGAGTTGTTGGCTTTTGTGGATCCAGAATTCGAGATCAATCCGTGATGGTCGCGGTACTCATTAAACGTCTGGACGAAACCGTTCCACTTCCGACTTACGCAAAAGGCGGAGACGCCGGTGCAGATTTAGTGACTCGCATTGATGTAAGCCTTGCTCCGGGGGAGCGCACATTGGTTCCAACTGGAATCGCCATCGCGCTTCCTGCTGGGTACGCGGCATTTGTTCACCCTCGATCAGGGCTCGCAATTAGACATGGTGTTTCCATGGTCAATGCGCCGGGGACCGTTGATGCCGGATATCGGGGTGAACTACAGGTCATTTTGATCAATCATGATCAGCATGAATCAGTGATGTTCTCTCGTGGGGATCGAATTGCCCAACTCGTAATTCAAAAGGTTGAACACGCGGACTTTATTGAAGTATCCGAGTTGCCAGGTTCTGGACGTGGCACTGAGGGTTTTGGATCAACGGGGAGAGCGTGATGGAGAGCGACAAGAACAAGATAATTAACGCACTCGGTGGTAAACGGGGGCTACTCGATTCGGGGTTACCTTCGCTGGTTTTCCTCATTGCTTACAACATTGGGCACGGGCTTAAAGATGCCGCGATCGCTGCGATTATAACTTCCGCGCTGCTCACGCTGATTCGATTAATTCGAAGAGACACACTTCAACACGTACTCTCAGGCTTCGTCGGAGTGGCTTTTTGCGCCCTCCTTGCTCGAAAGACTGGCCATGCCGTCGATTTCTATCTGCCGGGACTGATCATCAATGTTGTATACGGATCTGCCTACGCGATCTTCAACTTCATTGGTCTTCCCATTCTTGGTCTATTGCTTGGACCCATTCTTGGTGAGAACTTGTCATGGCGAAAAGTTCCCGCGAGGAAGCGCGCCTATACGCGTGCTGGGTGGCTCTGGGTTGCTCTCTTTATATCTCGCTTGATTGTGCAGTATCCGCTGTACCGTGCGGGCAACATAAATGCGCTTGGAACTGCCCGACTTATCATGGGTTATCCGCTTTTCCTACTTGCAGCATGGGGATCTTGGATCGTTCTCCGCGGCGTGCCCAGTGTGAAGCCCGAACAAGTGTGAAATTTCCTCCGCAACACGGAGCGTGGGCATTCCTAATTGTGCCCGCAATAATCGTCTCATTTCTTGGCGCCGGAAATTGGAGTGGAGCACTCTTCTTTTTTGCGTGGGTAAGTGGCTACCCAGTGTCTTATTTTTTGGGTCGAGCATTAATTGCTCGAATTCGCAGAGGTAGTTGGACTAGCAAAGCCAAGTCTGAGCTTGGCAATCTTCTGCCTTGGTTGATTTTTAATGGCGCCACCTCAGTAACTCTCCTCATACTGCGTCCGTGGCTCATCTCCTATGGGATTTTGGTTCTTCTGATATGGACAATGACCGTCTATCTATCGTGGGCAGGACGTGAGCGCGGAATAATTAATGATTTATTACTTATCGGTCTGGCCTCCATTGCACCGGTTCTTATGTATCAAGCAGCGAAGAACCATGCCTCCCTGCTGGGATTGCCGCATTCCATCTGGATGGCTGCACTGCTCTCTCTACTATTTTTCGTAGGTTCTGTTCTTCATGTCAAAGCTTTGATACGCGAAGCGAAGAATCGTAAATGGCATTATGGAAGTATTGTTTATCATGCCACGGTATTTGGTCTGCTCCTTGTTTTTGCCGGGCCTTGGTATCTGACCATTCCCTTTGCATTGGCGCTTGTGCGTACTGTAGTTATAAAGCCTGGGCTTCGCCCCGGAGTCCTTGGAATCGTTGAATTGGGAGTTTCAATCGCGTTGATTGCTTGCACGGTTCTGGCAAATGCATAAGGCCCACCAACTAAGGCGTTTGGATAAAGCAGGCTTTCAGTTGGGCTTCAGCCTCCGCAGAGGCCACAAAAAGTAATTCATCACCAGCGCTGAATACATCGTGGGCTTTGGCCGAAATGACTCGGCCATCTCTAACTATCGCGGCAAGTGTGGAGTTGGCAGGCAGGCTAACTTCTTCTACGGTTTTACCAATACACGAAGAGTCATCGGGAAGAGTCAATTCGACCAGATTTGCCTGACCTCGTTTGAATGAGAACAGACGGACGACGTCACCGACGCTTACGGCTTCTTCAACCAGGGCTGAAATAATCCGCGGTGTTGAAACCGCGACATCCACGCCCCATGAGGCGTCGAAGAGCCACTCGTTCTTAGGATGGTTAACGCGCGCAACAACCCTAGGCACGCCGTATTCGGTCTTGCCAAGAAGTGAGGCAACCAAGTTGACCTTGTCGTCACCAGTCGCGGCGATAAGAACTTGGCATGTGTTCAATTTGGCGTTATCCAATGAAGTCACTTCGCAGGCGTCAGCCAATAACCATTCGGCATCGGGCACGCTTTCCAATTTAAGAGCTTTTGGGTCGCGGTCGATCAAGAGAACCTGATGGCCGTTATCTAGAAGTTCTCGGGCAATGGCACGACCCACGTTTCCTGCTCCAGCTATTGCAATTCTCATGAAGCATCCTCTGGTGAATGTGCGAGCGCATTTTCAACAATCGCAATGTCCTGTTCGCGAACCATCACGTGAACGAGGTCTCCGTCCTGCAACACGGTGTGCTCGTTCGGAATCAAACCTTCACCCAAACGCGTAATAAAGGCAACACGTGCAGGAGTGACATTTTCAATTCGAGTGACTGGGCTGCCATACCAAGTGGCGTCAATGTGCATTTCACACAGTTGAATTGCACCACTCGCATCGCGCCACTCAGATCGCGAGCCCTCTGGTAGCAGGCGGCGCATAATCTGATCTGATGTCCAGAGAACGGTGGCGACGGTGGGAATACCCAGGCGTTGATAGATCTCGGCTCGCCCAGGGTCATATATTCGGGCAACGACGTTCTTGACGCCAAAAGTTTCGCGCGCAACGCGAGCAGCTAGGATATTTGAGTTGTCGCCGTTACTCACTGCTGCAAATGCACTGGCTCGTTCGATTCCTGCTTCAAGGAGGGTGTCGCGGTCAAAGCCAACCCCCGCCACGGTGTGCCCATTGAAATTGGCGCCTAGACGGCGAAAGGCTTCGCGGGACTGGTCGATGATGGCAACTGTATGACCGGAGGCCTCAAGTTCATTTGCGAGCGAAGAACCTACGCGCCCGCATCCCATAATTACGATATGCACGGGGAAAACCTACACCCCAGATTCACATAGGCTTGCGACTTATGGAGGCAGAACGCACCAATTCCCTGGAGGTGGGGCAACTTCTTACCGTTGTAGTCGAAAAGGTGGCGCATGGGGGTCATTTCATCGCTCGCCATGAAGGGCAAGTCTTATTTATTCGTCATGTCATTCCAGGCGAGCGCGTTGAAGTGGAGATCACCAGTACGGGATCAAGTTTTTTTAGGGCAGATCTTGTACATGTTATTGAGGCCTCTCCAGATCGTGTCCCGCCCCCATGCAAATATTCACACGTACGGGGCTGCGGCGGATGCGACTTCCAACATATTGCCATTGAACGCCAGCGCGCTTTGAAAGCGGATGTGATTGCAGAACAATTTTCGCGCATCGCCAAACGCGTTGTTTCAGTAGCGGTAGAAGAGGTTGGCCAACCTCTACATTGGCGGACCAGAATTTCTAGCGCCACTGATGATGCAGGTCGAATCGGGTTTTATCAATCGCGCAGTCACGTCGTAATTCCGGTGGCGGATTGTTTAATCGCGACGCATTCGGTTGACTTTGCCGAATTGGCGATGCGGAAATGGCCGATGCAGTCTCGGGTAGAGATCGCAGTCAGTTCTAGTGGTGAGCGCTCCATAGCAATCGCTCCCGCCACGCGAGGATCAAGGGCCAGGCTCACCCAAGGACCGCAGACACTCAAGGAGAGCGTGTTCGGCCATGATTTAGCGATCAGCCAGAGAAGTTTCTGGCAGAGTCACGAGTTGGCCCCAGAGATTCTTGCAGCCGTTGTTAGCGGGCAAGTGAAATTAGGTGACCGTGTTTTAGATTTATACGGGGGAGTTGGCCTCTTTACTGCCGCGGTTCTCGACCTCATCGGCGCGGATGGTCATGTTGACCTCATCGAATCTAGTCCCACTGCGACTGCCGATGCCCGGCGAAATTTTGAGGACTTGCATCAGGTGAAAGTCTGGACCGATGATGTGGATGCGGGGCTGGGCAAAATTGCCGATGCCGATCTGGTTGTGCTCGATCCGCCCCGAGAGGGTGCTGGGAAGGCGATATTGACCAAGATTGCATCGCTCGCGCCGCGCAGCATTGTCTATGTAGCCTGCGACCCTGCTGCACTTGCCCGCGATTGCCACTACCTTGAAGAGATGGGCTGGCAGATGAGCAGTTTGAGAG
>JBBRSY010000059.1:0-9500 GCA_038244965.1 Candidatus Nanopelagicales bacterium
TATATAGGTGGCCGTCTGGTCCCCGAACTCCTCGCCGCTGGTTTTCGAGTACGAGTCATGGCCCGTCAACCACGCCACCTGGCCGATCGTGACTGGTTTGACCAAGTAGAAGTTGTTTACGGAGATGCCGCTTCACCCGCAAGTCTTTCCGCCGCACTCTCTAAGGTGGACATCACTTACTATTTGATCCATTCAATGGGCGCCGGATCTGAATTCGAAGCGTTAGATCGAACAACCGCAATGAACTTTGCATCAGCCGCTCGCGAAAATCATGTCAAACGAATTGTGTACCTAGGCGGACTGTATCCACAGCAGAAGAACTTGAGCCCTCATCTGAAATCGCGGAAAGAAGTCGGCGAGATTCTTCTCGCAAGTGGGGTGCCTACGACTGTCCTGCGTGCCGCGGTCATCATCGGATCTGGTTCTCTCTCCTTTGAAATGCTGCGTTATCTGACTGAGCGCTTACCCATCATGGTCACTCCCAGATGGGTTGATAGCAAGATCCAGCCCATCGCTGTAAGGGATGTTCTTCACTATCTGATCAACTCGGCTTACATGGACCCCTCCGTAAATCGCGGCTTTGACATTGGTGGGCCGGATGTTCTCACTTATCGAGAGATGATGATCGAATACGCAAAAGTGGCAGGATTAAAATCGAGAAAAATTATGTCCTTGCCTTTAATGACACCCTCTTTGTCGAGTCACTGGGTCGGTTTAATCACGCCCGTCCCCAAAAGGATTGCTCGGCCATTGATGGAGAGCTTAATTAACGAAGTGATCTGCAAAGACCGCGATATCGCCGACTTCATCCCCGATCCAGAAGAAGGGCTCACTAATTTTAACAAGGCGGTGGAACTCGCATTGAAAAGGATTCAAGATGGGCGCGTCACGACTCGCTGGGCCTCGGCTGCACATGTGGGTGCGCCTAGTGATCCACTGCCGAGTGATCCGGGCTGGGCTGGAGGTTCACTCTATGTGGATGAGCGCGAGCGGATAGTCCAGAGCACTCCCGAAGAATTATGGAAACTCATCGAAGGAATTGGTGGAGACCACGGCTGGTACTCATGGCGATTGGGTTGGTGGACTCGCGGATTACTAGATCGCTTTGTCGGCGGACCTGGACTTCGTCGGGGCCGACGTGATCCATTTAAATTAGTAGTTGGCGATGCCCTTGATTGGTGGCGTGTTGAGGAATTGGAAGATGGTCATCTCTTGCGTTTGAGAGCGGAGATGAAACTGCCAGGATTGGCCTGGCTCGAACTTATCGTCGACTCAAACCCGGCAGGTCAGACCGTCTTTCGCCAGCGAGCACTATTTCATCCGCGTGGCCCCGCAGGTGGGCTGTATTGGGCCCTGATTAAACCTTTCCACGGACTTGTATTTGGCGGAATGCAGCGAAACATTGCTCGAGCTAGTAGGAATTCTGGGAAAGTTCCACGATGGCGGCGACGAGGGCGATAAGCGTCATTGCAGAGGCACCAAGCCAGATGGTTCTACTTTCCTTCTTTGAATCACGCGCGTTAGTTGCCCACTCACGTTCGGTTTCATTTGCTAGCGTGCCTCCGGCAAGATCTAATTCCTTTACCTCCAAATTAAGGAAATATATCCTTGCTATACAAAGGATAAAAATCACTGCCAAGAAAATCGTCGCGTAGATCATGTTTAGAGAATAGGGCTGCCCTATGCAAGAGAGCAAGCGATAACTCTTGTGAGATTCCTACCAAGATTTCGTTCGCTCAACCAATGCCAGATAACGGGTCATCACCTGCGGCGTAAAATCGCTCTCAACACATGCCATTCGTACCGTGGCCCATTTTGGCTCTACACCGTTTAATGTCCACGCAATCTGCTTGGCGGCGCCATCGGCAACGTATTCCCCGTCTTGCGGAAGATATACGGGTTTTCCAAAGATCGAGGATGCGATGGGAGCGATCGCGGGGTTCTTGGCAGCGCCCCCGATGATCAGGATTCTCTTTACTTCCACTCCTTCAAATTCCAATTGCTTAATCGCATCGCCTAATCCGCAGAGCATTCCCTCAAACATCGCCCTTGCAATATTTTCCGGTGTTGAATTCGAATGCGCAAGTCCAGTTAGGGATCCGGTTGCATCTGGTCGATCTGGCGTCCTCTCCCCTTCGAAATATGGAAGTAGTGTGAGACCACCAGCTCCAGGTTCGGCCCGAAGCGCTCTTTCACCAAATTCATCGAGTGAGACTCCAAGAATCTTTGCCCCCGCGTCAAGGATTCGCGCCGCGTTGAGAGTGCAGACAAGTGGGAGGAAATTTCCAGTTGCATCATCAAAACCAGCGACATACCCGCGAGGGTCATGGGTTGGGATTTTTGACACCGAAAATGCAGTGCCTGATGTGCCTAGAGACACTATGACATCACCGGCCTTCGCTCCGATCCCTAATGCGGCTCCCGCGTTATCGCCGCAACCTACGCCCATCGCGATACCTTCCGGTGTTCTGGCCGCTACTACAAAGGGATCAAGCACGCGCGGCAAAATTATTTTGCGATCATCTCGGAGAGCAATAGCGAGAATGTCTCGCCGATACTGACTAGAAACCGGATCAAAATATCCCGTACCTGAGGCATCTGATCGATCCGTAAAGAGATCGCGGAGATCCTTTGATCCGGAAAGTTTCCATGACAGCCAATCGTGAGGAAGGGCGATCGCTACCACACGAGAAGCGTGCTCTTGTTCATGATCCGCTAACCAACGCACTTTGCTCGCAGTGAAAGCTGCAACCAAGCGAGACCCAACCGCAACTGATATGGGCTCGCCCCCGTGAAGGGCTGCATATTCATTATTTAGATCCTTCGCGGCCTTTGCCGACCGCGTGTCGTTCCACAGCAATGCTGGACGGATAACGTTGCCTTCGCTATCCAGAACAATCATTCCGTGCTGTTGGCCACCGATAGAAATTCCGGCAACATCGCCAAGACCACCGGCAACTTTGATCGCGGCTTGAAGAGCGTCCCACCACAATTGCGGGTCAACCTCAGTACCGGTCGGATGGCTGGCGCGACCCGAGCGAACCAGGTCTCCTGTTGAAGCGTCGCGGATGACAATTTTTACCGACTGAGTCGAAGAATCCACACCTGCAACCAAAGTGCGTTCGGGCGATAAGGCCATTAGCTAAGGGGAGAAAAGGATTTAAGTTTGCCTCGATGGCGAATCCGACGAGGTAGAAATAGGTAACTCGACAAGCCAAGGGCGAAGGCAAAAGCATGTCCCCAACTGGTGAATGACGGATCCAGCCCTAGCGATGTGCCAATGATGAGCACCACAGCGCCAAGGTAAATCCATCGTTTCGGATTTGGAATTCGAAATGTCAGTAGCGCGGCAAGCGCTGCGAGTCCGTAGCTTGACCCAACGTCTCTAGCACTGATGACGGGAGTTCTCACTACCGTGAAATTGAGTGATGCCCAAATCCAGAAGGCAACAACCAACGTCGCTCCGACATGACCAAAGAAGAAAACACTGGCCGTGCGCGCTGTGCCGATCCATCGTTCAACTGATGCCGAAATTAGCGTGAATGCTACGAGCGAAAAAAGCAACTCACCTGTGCTTGCAACCCAGAACGCACTACCAAAGAGAACACGCATCGGATCCTTAAAAAGTTGGTGTAAATTTGTGCTCTGCTCAAGGAGCAAAACGTCGGCGATCTTGCCGCTGGAAGTTTGTAGCACCCATGTGGTGATCAGCAAGACAAATAAGTAGGTGTAGGTACCCGGTGCCGATTTGAGATATCTCTTAATCCGAGGCATCCATATATGCCACACCCGACGAATTGGATCTAGAACAGGCCAGCGCTGTGACATCAGCAGTCGATCGATCCCAATGATGAGAGCGAAGAGCAACAAGGCCAGCATGAATCAATTAAAGCGCAGACCAGCCCGCATATTTGTGAACTTCATGAGAATATTTGCTGCTCGCGATCCCTCTATTCGGTAAAGCTACTTTCTGCAGTACCTTCGCCTAATGGCAAAAGAGACCGCCTCGCGAGGATCTAAGCCCACTTTCCGCGCCGACATAGAGGGATTGCGCGGAATTGCCGTACTCCTGGTGCTTCTTTTTCATGCTTCGATCCCTGGATTTAATGGCGGCTTTGTCGGAGTCGATGTGTTCTTTGTCATTTCTGGCTTTCTTATCACAGGAATGCTCCTAAGAGAGTACGAGTCAACTGGCAAAATTTCATTAAGTAACTTTTACGCACGTCGAGTCCGAAGGCTGCTACCGGCTTCGGCTTTGGTGCTGGCCGTAACACTCGTGGCCTCCATCATATTGTTGCCTCCCCTTTCAATTCCGTCGGTGGCAAAAGATATCGCGGCCGCCGCCCTGTATATCTCCAATATTGTTTTTGCATTTCGAGCCACGGATTATTTCGCCGCAGGAAGCGCACCTTCTCCGATCCTTCACTTCTGGTCACTCGGCGTCGAAGAGCAGTTCTATCTTTTCTGGCCCGCGATCTTCCTTCTCGTTGCCTTTGGTGCCAAGAAAATCCGACTTCGCATCGCCACCGCAATTGCGGCAATTGGAATCTCCTCCTTCATGTTTGCGACTTATCTGATAACTAGAGCGGGGCCGTGGGCATTCTTCTCCCTCCCAACTCGAGCCTGGGAACTTGCCCTTGGCGGAATACTTGCTGTGATTGGAACTAGGCTTTCGCGCACTCCGGCTTGGATTGCCGTGCTCCTCGGATGGTCTGGATTGATTGCCGTCATGTATGCGGGGATTGTCATCAAAGCAACGGCGCCATTTCCTTCTTGGCCGGCCCTTGTGCCCACCGTTGGCGCAGCGATGTTGATCATCGGCGGAAGTCGTGCCTCTCGTTTTGGCCCAACACCTCTTTTTGAAAATCATCTTTTACAATTCTTCGGAAGAATCAGCTACTCGCTCTATCTCTGGCATTGGCCGCTCCTCGTTCTTCCTCTTGCAATAACGGACTCCCCCCTTAACATCTTCCAGCGTTTAGGTTTAGCCCTGCTTGCAATACCCTTTGCCTACGCAACGAAACGCTGGGTGGAAGATCCACTCAGGCATGGAAAATTCATCGGAACTCGCCCTCGCAAAAATTTATTGATGGCTGGGGCGATGGCCCTCTTAATCGCCGGTGTGGCGATATCGACGGACTATGTCGTTACAAACAACTCACGTAGCAACTTCGTTGCTCTGACACCAGAGCAGAAAATTGCTGAGCTGGATAAATTGCTAAGCCCTTTGGCCGAAAACAATAAGTTGGCTAATTCTCGTCCGGACACCTTGGCTTCGCCTGTACCCAAGAATTTGCAGCCGCAACTTATTGATGCGAAGGCGGATCGACCGCTGGCCTACATTGATCGCTGCCACACGCAACAAAATCTCACACCTTCAACGAACCCTTGTCTCTATGGGGATTTGAATTCCAATACGACCGTCGCCCTCTTTGGTGATAGTCACGCCCTTTCCTGGTTCCCCGCAATGAATATCCTTTCTAAAAAAAATGGTTGGAAACTACTTTCGCTGACAATGTCGGCATGTTCGCCCGCCGATATTCCTGCCTGGAATCCCTCAAATAACAGCGTCATGAAAAATTGTGCACTCTGGAGGGCCGACTCTTTACGAAGGATTGCCCTCGCTAAACCATTGATTATTATCGTCGCCGGTACTCGCGGATTCGCAACCATAGATTCGGATGGTCATCTTCTCACTGGAGATGCAAGAACCGCTGCTTGGCGAAGTGGAATAAAGCGAACAGTGGATCAATTGAAAAGTGTCTCTAGCCACGTTATTTATATTGGGGACGCGCCAGCATCATTGCTTGACCCGCCAGTGTGCCTTTCAGCCCACTTGCAAAACGCTCTGGATTGTGCGACGCCGGTCGTGAGAGCAATCCAGCGGGAGTGGCTGGCTCAAGAAACCGCGATGACAATTGAGGAAGGCATCTCTTTCGTAGATCCCGATCTCTGGATTTGTCCCACGAGCCCCTGTCCAGTCATTCTCGGAAATCTGCTGATTTACATGGATGGCGGTCACTTCACGGCCACTTTCTCGGCCGCACTCGCAGGAAAATTGCGAACAGCGATCTCAGTGGCAACAGGGATAGCCATTCCTACTCCAAGGCCCACTTCCTCGCCCTAAATACTCATCACGGAACGCTCTTCGTTTCCTCTTCGGAGACTAGCAACAGTGAGTGGTAGCCCCAATTTACCATTTCCACGCGGAAAATACCGATTTGTACTTCAACTTTCAGACGATTTGCAGGAGAGTAGCCCCATTGCGGTCCACAACCATGGATCCTAAAAAGGGGAGAGATATGGTTTTCTTGGCAATTTCGCTTGATCACCCAGCTAAATTTTTTAACTGGGGATTCATTTCTATCTCAATCCCGAATCTCATAATGATCGGGATTATTTTTGTTCTTTTCACCCTGGCTCTCGTCGTGCCGTTTCCTTCGCACGAAAAAACGAAGGGAGAGTAAATCGCATGTCAACAATGTGGACAACAAAACTTCGTAAAGCCACGGTAGAAAAGTTTGAACCGCAAGATGTTCTGCCAGACGATCAACCTTCATATGTGGCCTCCTGGATATATGTCTTCGGCGTTCTTACATTGGCTTCCTTGCTTGTCATTATTGTTACTGGATTCGCACTCACTACGAAGGGCATCGCGTGGTGGCATACCTCCAATGTGGGACATTTCGTGAATTCTGCGCATTTGTGGTCAGTCGAAATCTTTTTCATCTTTATGGTCGTACACCTGTGGGGCAAATTCTGGATGGCCGCATGGCGTGGTCGCCGTTTTGCCACGTGGGTAACCGGAGCTATAGCTTTCCTAGCTTCAGTTGCAACGGGATTCACTGGTTATCTCATCCAAACAAATTTTGATTCTCAGTGGATTGCGACTCAGGCCAAAGATGGTCTAAATTCCGCCGGGATTGGGTCCTTCTTCAACACCCTCAATACTGGTCAATCAATCCTGCTTCATGTATCACTCCTACCTCTAGTGGTCGGGTTAATTACCATCTGGCATGTCATTCTGGTTCGTCGAAATGGCGTGGTACCTCCACTGGATGCCAAAGAGATTGCAGGAGGTGGGATGTGAGTAAAGAACGCAATGTAGACCTTGCCAAATGGAGTGGACCAAAACGTCCGTATGACTTAGTTAAGGAATTCACCATCGCACTGCTTGTCGTGACCTTAGTCACGGTCGGACTAGCCGCGCTCTTTAGCTCCCCGGATGAGCGGGCCGTGACCCTGCAGGATTGGTCAATGAAATCACCTACAGATTTTGTAGCAACGGCGACGGGAGAATTGGCCGGCACGACAATCAGTGCGGCTTACGGAGCGCCCTACAACAAGGCGTCCGAAGGACTGGCCCTTGGACCTCTAAAAATCCAAAAATGGGCGGGCGTAACGATTCCTGTCAATCCGGCATTTGATTTTGTCGTTGATCCTCTTACGCACAGTAAAGATGCGGCAGCCCCTGCAGCACTTTCCCAATGGAACGGCGCAAGCGCTGATCAGCAAACGAAATGGGCCACTGACTACTCCGCAGCAATTGAAAAAGCTAAGGGTGATTACACGATGGTTGCCGCGAGTGAAAGTTTCGGACCAGTTCCGGTAATGGCCACTGCGCTTCTTACTGAAGCACAAACTGGACTCCTAGATGGATATCTCACAACCAAGGCATCTCCCTTCCCAAGTGACTTCACCGGACCGCTGCTCTTCCTGGCAGACGGTGTCTATTTGGATGACCTAGGCGCAGCTCAACATCTTCATGGCGATCAATGGGGAATGATGAACGAGACGGGATCATACCCAGGGCAATCTTGGCTCTGGCTCTTCTCGCTCTGGTATCAAGTCGAGCCTTTTAAGTCATCAGATAATGCAGATATTCAGATATTTGCATTCTTAATGTTCTTGACTCTCTGTTTCATTTTCATGCCCAAGCTCCCCTTCATCAATCGACTACCGCGATTAATCCCGATTCATCGATTAATTTGGCGTCGTTACTATAAGGAGAACAACCTATAAAGCCGCATCGTCGTTAACCTCGTGACTGGCTCGCTAACCAGGATCCAGTCACGAGGCGGCGCATTAACACGCCAGTAATTAGAAAAATCCCAGCCAATATCATCCAGCCAATCTTTCCCATTCCAATGGCTAAGGCTGTAACGATGCTTGGTCCCACCGCACCACCTAGTCCAAATCCCATTGAGTAAACGCCTTGATATTGCCCCTGGTGTTCTTGATTGGCTAGACCAAATCCAATGCTCCACGATCCGGCCGAGCCGATGAGTTCTCCGGCCACGTGAACCAGCGATGCCAGAACCAAAATGATGCAGGCGAGGATCTTTGAGGTGCCTGCGGAAAATGCGTAAAGCAGGCAGGCAGCTGCCACGAGATAGCCAGCACGCGCATACATTCTTGCTCCGGCCTTCACGTCTCCAGATCCTCTGCTAGCGCGAACTTGAAAGAGAACCACCGAAATTGTATTAATAAGCATGAGAACAGCCACCCACCACCGTGGTGCCTTAGTCTCATGAACAATCCAGAGCGGTATTGCAACATTTTGGATAATAAAGTGAAGTGACATCACTCCGTTGAGTAAGGTCGCCGCGACGAATTTCCTATCCTTAAGGGCGACGAAGCTAAATGGCTCCCCCTTTACGACTGTCGGAGCCACGTAGGGCAGCCGCTTCCAGACAAGTGCGGCGCCAATGAACGTCACTGCGTCAAGCAAGAGCATCGTGGAATACGCACTTCTGGTATTCACAGCAAGCGCGACACCCGCAAAGACCGCACCGAGAGCGATCCCCAGGTTGGTTACTGCTCGTGTGTAGGCGCGGATGCGTACGCGCTCTTCTCCCACACCAAATTTCGCGATCGTTGCCATCCGCAGAGTCTGACCGGTCGCGCCAATTGCGCCAATAACAACGGAAAGAATGAGAAACGGCAGGAAGGAATGTATGAATACAAAACTGGCAAGAACCAGTCCTTCGCCGGTGTACGCCAGCGCCGTGATATCCCGGGGTCCGAACCTATCCGCAAGATGACCCGCTGGGATATTGAAAAGGAGTGAAACGGCTCCTCCAAGTGAGAGCCCCAGCCCCACTTGGGCAGGGGTAAGACCGACGTACAAAGTAAAGTAAATGACCTCAATGGTCATGAAAAGTCCGTTGCCAAAGGTATTTATGAGCGTCGCTAAACTCAATATACGGATAGCACTTTCCTTGGGTATGGCAGCATTCTTGAGCCGGGCCAGCGACTTTCTCGGCTCTAGCGACATTTGGACACGATAACGCTTTTCAGGACAGTCTCGACGCGAATTTTCTCCGCCAGTTACCCTAGATACATGGGTCGCCGATTTTCACAATTTTCACGCGATTTCTTCGCAACCGAGAGTGCCGGTGGAATCGTACTCGTTGCCGCCGCGGCCGTTGCACTCATATTGGCGAATTCTCCTATGCATCAGGGTTACCAAGATTTTTGGCATCCGTACGAGGGCTTCA
>JBBRSY010000060.1:0-9474 GCA_038244965.1 Candidatus Nanopelagicales bacterium
GTGATTTTAGATGCCGATTTGCGCGAGACCAATGGCGGTAAATGGGAAGGTAAAACGGGATTAGAAAATCGTGCAGAAGATTGGGCAAACTTTGTTCGTTGGATTGATGGGGACAACAACCCCGCAGGTGAGACGGGGGAGCGAAGAACCGATGTTGCCGAACGTGCCGTTGCTGCAATTAATCGAGCACTCGCGGCTGGGGGTGAAGGACAGACATTAATAGTTGCAACTCATGGTGGAACGGCGCGCTGCGTTCTTGGACATTTGCTGCAATTGCCGCAGTCTCATTGGGGCGTGATTGGTGGCCTCTCCAACGCTGCTTGGTCGGTTCTCCAAAGAAATCCGCGCGGTTGGCATCTGGTTGAACATAACGCCGGATCTATCCCTGAGCCCATTTATGGCGAAGAGAGCGGGGCAGAGCCCACGGCTGGGTAGCGGCCGATTCCATATCTATAGCGCGGGTGCGATAAGGTCGCACCCGTACGAAATCCGAAGTTTTCGGGGCTGTGGCGCAGCTGGTAGCGCACCTGCATGGCATGCAGGGGGTCAGGGGTTCAAATCCCCTCAGCTCCACCAAAAAAGTCTGGAAGAATCGGCCTTACGAGAAAGTTCTTTATTAACCAGAAGCCAATGCGCGCAATTGAAAGTCAATATTGAAATCCAGATCACTAAATTATTTTTCGTTGTGCATTTTTACCCTTCCGTTATCGGACAACTTTGGTATCCGCTCCGCAATGCCACGTACTTTTAGCCGTGGCATTGCACAGTGGATGTACTTCGCAACTTAAAGGTGCGAATTTACCCCTTGGACTCTAGGTCAGCAACGGCCTTTAGATTGAAGCCTCTGAATACCAGCCAAAGACCAAGTGAAAATTCAAATAATGCAACACCAATTGCAGACAACCCGGCAAGTGGGGCATGTTGTTCGATACCGCCGAACATCACGGCAAAGTAACTTATGAGTAGCAGGGGAGCGCCGATAATTCCGATAAGTGCAAGTCCACGAGGAACCAGGCGTGACTTGTAAAGCATGAATCCGAGCAACAGATCGCATATAGCTGGGAAGAAACTCTGGCTGAGTAGGAAGACGCGATCATACAAATTGGCCAGTAAATGGCTTAGGCCCAAAGAATCAGCCCCGGCGCCAGTTTGGTGCAATGTCACAATATTTAAAATGAAGGCCACTCCAGCAAAAATGGCGGCGGATTCCAAAATACGGGCCGCCACAAGGCCTAATGCGGCGGTTTCGCTCTGTTTTTTAAGAATGGGAAAAAGCACGATTGCGGTGCTCACTCCGGCTAAAGCCACCGTGATTTCTAAAATTCCGCCCATGATCGCCGGTGTATCTGAGCCAGATCCGAGGATGTAGTTGGCGCCCTTTACGCGGGTGTAGAGGGAAAGGGTAGGAATCGATACAAAGGTAAGCAGGTATAAAAGCCCTGCTGTTAATGATGTTTTTCTATGGTTTTGCATTATCTCTCCTTGGCTAATGTGGACATTTTTTACTTTACACTGTAAACTTTACACCGTAAAGGCAAAAATGTATAATTCACTTTGGAGGAGCAAAGACAGAAAATGACGGGTAAAAAAACCAGCGCCAAGCCACTAAGCCGTGCGCCACTCGATAAAGAGAGTGTGATCCGAGCTGCGGTAAAACTTGCCGATGAAGGCGGTTTAGAAGCACTGAGCATGCGCAAGTTAGGTCACGCGCTCGGGGTAGAAGGTATGGCGCTCTATCATCATTTTGCGAAGAAAGAAGCTTTGATCGACGGAATGATTGACAGTGTTCACGGCGAAATTTCCGTGCCAACTATTGCCGATGACTGGCGTGTGGCTATGAGAGAGCGGGCAATGTCAGCGCTTAACGCGCTGGCTCGCCACCCTTGGGCGGCACCCATTATGGAATCTAGACAGAACCCCGGGCCTGCTTCGATGCAGCTAATCGAAGCAACAATTAAGCGTTTACTCAACGCTGGTTTCAATATCCAAATGGTTGCCCACATAATCTCCGTCCTTGATGCGTACACAATTGGTTTCGGGCAACAACTGCGATCACCGACTGAATCCATCGAGCATGAAGTGCAAATGGGCAAGGACATTATGGCGAAATTCCCGTTTGACCTTTACCCTCATGTTGGCCGACTGGTCAGCGAAGTTGTATCTAAGGCTGGCTATAGGTCCGTGAAAGAGTTTGAGTTCGGGCTAGATCTGATATTGGATGCCATCGCACGCCTTGCACCTGCCAAATAATGCATGAACTCGCATCCGTTTTGGCGCTTGCTCATACTTCCCTGCGAGTAGCGAAGTCGCACTTGGTTGCATTACGCAGCCGCAGTGACGCTGCCCCCAATTAATCCTCGAAAGCCCATATTTGCAGGCCCGTCGCGCAATTGGTAGCGAATGGGCGTGGCAGGCGGGAAGCCGAGTTCAGGTTGGCCACATTTGGGCGGGTTACGAAATTGGAGGCGCTCCCATTTTTAACATTGTGATACTGTCGATCAGAACGAACAACGATATTAGGGTGTCAATAATGTCTCCAAAGCAAATAGAAAAAGAGACGCTATACACGATCGGCCACTCCACCAGAACAATAGAAGAATTTATAGCCCTGCTCAAAGCGCACGAAATACAAGGCATCGTCGATGTTCGGACTATCCCAAGATCGCGTCATAATCCACAATTCAACGAAGATACCCTGCCGGATTCATTACAAGAAGCAGGAATCGATTACATACATAAATCAGAACTTGGGGGCCTTCGACATACTACCTCTGACTCAAAAAATCTTGGATGGAATAATCGTTCATTCCGAGGATTTGCCGATTACATGGCTACGCCCGAGTTTGCAGAAGGAATGGATTTTCTAGAAGAGTTCGCAAAAAAGGAAAGGACCGCCATCATGTGCGCAGAGGCGGTTCCCTGGCGTTGCCATCGATCTCTGATTGCCGATGCAATCTCGAAACGAGGGTGGAATGTATTTGACATTATGACTTTGAAGGCCGCAACGAAACATCGCATGACACCATTCTTGAAAGTGAGAAAAGGAAAGCTCACATATCCGATTCCAGAGCCATGATTCGCTATCAATATAAAAATTCTGAATTGCTTTTCGTGGGGATCAACCCTCATCATGGATCTTATGATCGTGGGATTCCCTTCTCTAACAACAAACTATTCTGGTACTTACTATCTAGAGCACACCTGATCGATGAAACGATAGATGATCTTAGAGATGACGCAACATTGCGAAAGATATATAGAGATAAATTTAACAAAGTCTATAAACTGGGCTTGATTAATATAATCGACCGACCCACGCGTGATATAACGCTTCTTAAAAAAGGCGAAGAGAAGGAGGGCAAAATAAGGATTGAAAAAATTATCAAAACTCAGAAGCCGAGGGTAGTATGTTTCATAGGCAAGGTTTCCTATGAAAAATATATGGGATCGAAGGATTTTGCGTTCGGGTGGCAAAATGATATTTATCAGTCAAGGGCTTTTGTAATGCATTTCCCGCTACGCGGCGAGGCAATCGTGAGGATTCGTGAATTGAAGACGGTTGCCAGAGCGAGTCGACCTGGGTGAGAAGCTGGTTGGATTCTTCTGTAGCGTCTTTTCGCTAAAGTTGCTCAGCTCGAATCTGCCAAATAACGCATGAACTTTCCTTCGTTATTGAGTGATTACCTTCTTTTGAATTGAACTAATCCCATCAAATCCGAACATTATTTTCGTATTTCAACTTACCGCAAAGAAAAAGTGGGGCTCATTTCGAACCCCACTTCTCCAAATCAATGTGACGCTACTTGACCTTGGATCTACTTAGCTAACACCAACTGGCCACGAACGGCACCGGCTGGATACTTTCTAGTGTGCACATTGAAGTAGTAGGCGGTTGGCTTAGCGATAATGTCCTTAAGCAGTGCAGCATTGACTTTTTGGCAAGTGCGGCCTTGGGCATTAAACCGGAAAGCCTTGAGTGGAATTACAACGCCACCATCAACCCCGGCAACTGCGGAGTGAATGTGGGACCCAACAACTATTCCTTGTAAATCTGTTGATGTGAGGTTGTAACACAATGTGCCTTTAGCTGTGTCGATGGTGAAAGTGCCAGTTGCTGATCCAAGGGATAAGCCTTTGGTCTTGGTTTCATTGGCACTCGTGGCGGTCGCGACTAATTTGGTTGTAGTACTTGCGGTATCGACTGCAAAGGCGGGGATGGCGTAAGCGGAAATCGCAATGGTAGTTGCGATTATGACTGGAATCTTGCGTATAGGAACCTCTCGATAGGTGGTGCTGAAGCATTCCACGGAGTAACCATTGTCGCAATTTATTTTTGTGCGTTTTGCGAGAATTCAAAGTTCTTATTGACGCGGAATAGAGTTTCCAAATCTTTTTATAAATAGTTGCGTGATAGTTGAAAAAATGTTGAACTTATTGAACGACAACTTCGTTGTAGTAGCTTTAAAAATTGGCCTGGTCTCGAACCACGAGGGGAGCACTTCCTTTAGTTTTCGAATTCTTCTGTTAGCGTCATTTCGCTAGGATCGCTCGGTATGTCACCAGTTCTGTCCCATTGGAATCGTGACCGTCATCGGGTGCCACATGAAGCAATAAACCCTCTGGTCCCATGCTTAGTGCGAATGGATTACGGGTCAGGACATGGCCCCCGCTACTGAAAACCGGAATGGGTGCTTCGTGCAGGATTCGATGCCCTAGTAAGTCCACGATGGCTATCCCTCCGAGTTCATATTCTTGTGCTCCGTCAGGCGATGGCAAGATCGCGATCCCTGAGCAAAGCACCTGCCCCGATCCGGCGTATTGGCAGTCTTGATAGTCGATGAAGCTGCTCGGGTTCTCCCAGTGATCCAATTCATCGCCATCGGCGCTCCAGGCGTAGAACTGTCGGGATCCCCAACTACCGCCATAGACCGTATTGGTGGTGGAATCACTGACCATCCAGCCAAGGTGGTCCGGAACTCTAAATCTTTCAACAACTTCGAACGATTCCGGATCAATGGTTAAAACAAGGCTGGCGCTTCGATCTCGATATTCGGCCACCGACACCCATATTTTGCTACCGTCAAAATCGATTCCTCCCGGATGGTACATATCTGCTTCTCCAAGGCGAATGTCGTGCAGAAGCGTTCCGTCTTTGTACAGCACAAAAACATGTCCTATGCCGCGCCCAGGTGTCTTCCGGTCGGAATCTGCAGGTAGCGAGGGATTTTCCAGAATCTCCACCGAGGATAAAAAGATATGTTCACCAACGAAGGCAAGTCCCTGCGGGTGGTGAGTAGGAAAGGTAAGGGGCACGCGCTGTATGAGTTCCCAACGAGTCCGGCGATCCAGCCGAGCCACTGCATCTCGGATCGAAATCGCGTCGAACAGTGAAGTGGTCTTTTCGGACATTTCTCGTTCCTGCTTTCTGGAGTCAAATTTTAACATTCAACGAACAACTCATCGGCCTAGCGAGTTAGGAAGATACTAACTTCACGATTGCAATAAGACCGACCAGAACGATGACGGTGCGGTAGACCGGCGCAGGTAAGCGCCGTCCAATAGTTGCGCCGAGTTGGCCACCTATAAGTGCACCCGCTGCGATCACGCCCGCGGCTGGCCAGTAGATTCCGCCACGAATTATGAAGACAATGGCTGCGGCCGTGTTAGCCGATAAGGCCAACATAATTTTTATTGAATTAAGTTTCTGAATCGTTTCATCGATGACGGCCCCGAGGATCGAGATTAGAAGAATTCCCTGCGCAGCACCAAAGTAACCACCATAAAGACCAGTGAAGAAGATGGCGCCATCGCGCATAATGACGTTGGACCGCGGCTTAGACTCACGTGCGGCGGCTTTCTTGCGCAACCAGGGTTGGATTACGACCAGAACTAGCGCCAATGCAATGAGAACGGGCACTATCGCCTTAAAGGCCGCCGCAGGGAGGACCAGCAGGAGAAGCGCACCGCCTGTTCCACCAAGAAGGGAGAAGAAGGAAAGACGGAGAACGCGTGACCATTGGGTTTTCAATTCCGCGCGATAGGCAAAGGCACCGCTGATGGCTCCGGGCAAGACACCCAGATTATTTGTCATATTGGCCGTTAGGGGAGCAAATCCAAAGGCAAGCAGGACTGGGAAAGTAATCAAGGATCCCGACCCAACGACAGTGTTGATCGTTCCAGCACCAATTCCAGCCAGGAAGAGCATCGAAACTTCAAAAAGTCCCATGGCCAAGTATGTCTTGAAGTCAAGAGATAGCCGTGACGCCACTCGGTACCTGCGACCGGTTGGCAAGAAGGTCCTTATATCTCCCAAGTCACAGTACTTTCTAAGGCTAATTGACAGTTTCGGGAATAATTGAAGTTTCAACTATGTTATAGTCATTGAGTAGTTGAAATTTCAACTAAAACAGACGTCCCCGAGTTATACCTAAGGAGTTCCAAAAATGACTACCGCAACAACTTCCAGTCTTACCGGCACCTATGCAATCGACGCCAGCCACAGCCAGATCGGTTTCGGCGCCCGCCACGCCATGGTTACCAAAGTGCGTGGACAATTCAATGACTTCACAGGCAGCGGAATTTTTAATCTAGAGAATCCTGCCAACTCCAATGTTCAGATTGTCATTCAGGCTAAGAGTATTGATACCCACAATGCTGACCGCGATACCCACCTGCGCGGCAATGACTTCTTCGACATGGATACCTATCCCGAGATCAAGTTCGCCTCAACCTCCTTCTCCAAGGTTGACGACAGTACTTATTCAGTAACCGGAGACCTCACGATCAAGGACGTCACCAAGTCCATTACATTTGATTTGGATTTCACCGGAACCGCCGTTGATCCTTGGGGCAACACCCGCGTTGGCTTCGAAGGCAAGGCCACCATCAAGCGTAAGGATTGGGGCGTCAATTGGAACACAGCTTTGGAGGCTGGTGGAGTTCTCGTCGGTGAGAAAGTCACCCTCGAGTTCGATATCTCAGCAGTCCGTAGTGGGGACGCTGCTTAAGCGTTAATCGCTTAACCAAACAAACAACAGAGGACCGAGCCTTATGGCTCGGTCCTCTTTTGTTAATCGTTGAATAATAGGATGACACGCAAACCTGGGGAGGCATCATGAAGGTCGGAGTATTAGGCACTGGGATCGTTGGACAGACCATTGCTACAAAGTTGTCGGAGATTGGACATTCGGTTCTCATCGGTACTCGTGATGTTGCAGATACGTCACATCGGCCCGATGATAATTTCTCTAAGTGGCGTAGCGATCACCCCAATATTGATCTGGCAACCTTTGCAGATACCGCGAATTTTGCGGAAATTCTTGTCAATGCGACATCGGGCGGATCCTCCCTCGCTGTTCTTGGCATGGCGCGGGCGGAAAACTTAGCGGGCAAGATCTTGATTGATATTGCCAATCCATTGGACTTTTCCAACGGGATGCCACCGACGTTGAGCGTCTGCAACGATTCGTCGTTGGCGGAGGAGATTCAGCAGGCATTTGCTGACGTAAGAGTTGTCAAGGCTCTGAACACGATGACCGCGTCTTTGATGGTAAACCCATCGCTTTTGAATGGCGATCACAATGTGTTTGTTTGCGGAAACGATGCCACGGCTAAAGAAGTGGTCGTTAAAATTCTGGAATCTTTCGGGTGGAAGCCCGCCAATATTCTGGACTTGGGCGATATATCGGCCGCCCGGGGGCTAGAGATGTATCTGCCGCTATGGCTTCGCTTGTATGGCGCTTTTGGTACCCCACTAATAAACATCAACATCTTGAGATAGCCGATGGCATTTGGGTGGCCAAATCTAACGGAAACGCGCGGTTTGGCTTACCTGTAACCTAGGTCCATGTCGACCGATAACACGCGGGATTTCGTCCATGAGGGATACGACGTCGCCTATGTTCAAGAGAAATGGCTGCCGATCTGGGATTCGTTGGCTCCCTTCAAGTCCGGTCGCCTGGATGATACCCGGCCCAAGAAGTACGTATTGGACATGTTCCCTTATCCGTCAGGGGATCTGCATATGGGTCACGCAGAGGCCTACGCGCTAGGAGATGTAATCGCTCGCTATTGGGTGCAGCGTGGATTTAATGTCTTGCATCCAATTGGGTGGGACGCTTTCGGGTTGCCGGCTGAGAACGCGGCAATTAAGCGCGGAATTGATCCAGCAATTTGGACCTATGAAAACATTGCAGTGCAGAAGGCATCGATGCGTCGATATGCCTGTTCCTTCGATTGGGATCGCACATTCAACACATGCGACCCCGAGTTTTATCGATGGAATCAGTGGATCTTCATCCAGATGTTCGAACGCGGTCTGGCATATCGCAAGGCATCCAATGTCAACTGGTGCCCAACTGATCAGACCGTTTTAGCTAATGAACAGGTGGTTGCTGGGCTGTGCGAGCGTTGCGATACACCCGTCATAAAGAAGAAATTAACGCAGTGGTATTTCAAGATTACTGATTACGCAGATCGCCTACTTGATGACATGTCCCAGTTAGAAGGGCATTGGCCCGACAAAGTGCTAACTATGCAGCGCAACTGGATCGGTCGATCAAGTGGCGCCAATGTTCTTTTTCAAATTGAAGGGCGCACTAAACCTGTCACGATTTACACGACGAGACCCGATACTTTGTACGGTGCAACATTCTTCGTGGTTGCCGCAGATAGTGATCTAGCTTCCGAACTTGCCCAAGGCTCACCGGTTGAAAAGCAATTCACCGAGTACGTTGAGAAGATCAAGGCGGCGAGTGATATTGATCGATTAGCCACTGACCGACCGAAGAGTGGCGTTTTTCTAGAGCGATATGCCATCAACCCAGTCAATGGTGAGAAGTTGCCCATCTGGGCTAGTGATTATGTTCTCGCCGATTACGGTACTGGCGCGATCATGGCTGTGCCGGCCCACGATCAACGCGACTTGGACTTTGCACGTGCGATGAATTTGAATGTGCGGGTTGTTGTTGATACGGGGGAAGAGGATCCGGCGGTAAGCGGTGTGGCAACGGCAGGCAATGGCCAACTCATCAACTCTGGTCCCTTAAACGGCATGCGCAAAGATGAGGCAATTGCTTTTATTACAGCCCAACTCGAACGCGATGGATTTGGAGCGGCTGCTCGCAATTATCGCCTCCGTGATTGGCTTATTTCGCGTCAACGTTATTGGGGCACCCCCATTCCGATTGTTCATTGCCCCTCGTGTGGCGAAGTCGCTGTCCCACTTGATCAATTGCCAGTAAAGCTTCCCAGCGCCGAGGGGCTAGATATGAAACCCAAGGGGACTTCACCCCTTGGCGCAGCATCCGATTGGGTGAATGTTGCGTGTCCTAAATGTGGCCAGCCCGCTAAGCGCGACACCGACACCATGGATACCTTTATGGATTCATCCTGGTATTTCTTGCGTTATCCAAGTTCGACCGACCATACCCAAGCCTTTGATCGCAAGGCCGTTGATACCTGGCTGCCGGTTGA
>JBBRSY010000061.1:0-9309 GCA_038244965.1 Candidatus Nanopelagicales bacterium
AGAACCTCATCATCGATGAAGAAATTTCCGGTGCAATCAGTCCTATTGAGAATTGCATATGCTGCATCGGCCAGTATTTCGGGCTTACGGCAGGAATTTAGATCTATACCGGGAATCATTGCCAGAGCGGCTGTATCGATTGCTGTGCGCGGCCAGAGCGCGTTAACGGAAATCCCATCTCGGCGAAATTCCTCTGACATTCCCAAAACGCACATACTCATTCCATATTTTGCCATGGTGTAGGCCAAGTTGTTCTTAAACCATTTGGGTTTCAGAGATAAGGGAGGGGACAAGTTCAGAATGTGTGGATTTCGACCTTCTGCTGCCGACTTTCGAAGATGCGGAATGCTGGCTTGAGAAGTTAGAAAAGTACCTCTTACGTTGACATCAAACATCAAATCAAATCGCTTGGCAGGAGTTTGCTCAGTCCTCGTCAAATTGATGGCACTGGCGTTGTTAATGAGAATATCAATACCACCAAATTCGCTGCTAGCGGCTTCAATGGCATGAACAATTTGTCCCTCATCTCGGATGTCACACTGAATTGGAAAGGCATTTCCACCTGCGGCACGAATTTCATCGGCAGCCGTATAGATGGTCCCAGGCAATTTGGGATTGACCTCTGTTGTTTTGGCAGCAATTGCTACCGATGCACCATCTCGTGCCGCACGCAACGCAATAGCCAGTCCGATCCCTCTCGAACCACCGGTGATGAATATTTTCTTTCCAGACAGATTCATCGTTTGTCACGCTTTGTCGCAAATTTCATGAGCGCCTCTCTTGCTTCTTCAGATTGAAGTGCCAAAGTGAAAAGTTCTGCTTCTGCATTCATCACGGCCGTTACCGCATCGTGGGAGCGGCTTTTAAGTAATGCTTTAGTATGCAAAACGGCGGTTGGTGGCTGCTCAGAAATCTTCCGAGCAATCTTCTGACCTTGCGTGAGGCCATCCTTGGACACAACTGTGACCAACCCCATTTCCATTGCCTGCGTCGCTCCGAAGCTCTCCCCAGTTAGCAGGATATGGGATGCGCGTTGATAACCAACTAACTGCGGGAAGAGATAACTGGACCCAGCCTCAGGCACTAGCCCAAGGGTGACAAAGGGCATTGAGAAAGATGCGCCGGGATCTGATACGACGACATCACAATGCAGGAGCATGGTCGTCCCAATGCCAATTGCCTGACCTTGAACTACGGCGATAATGGGCTTTGGAAAATCTCTAATTTGGGTAAGAAAATCAAAACCTGGTGAGTCGGCCACCGTCCCGGCCGCCTCAATAAAATCGTTAATATCGTTACCCGCAGTGAAATGAGGGCCTTCAGCCGCGATTACCACACATCTGACCGCGAAGTCCTCTGTTGCAAGTCGCAGGCGGTCGGCTAGCTGGGAATACATGGCTCGTGTGAGCGCGTTCATCTTCGCAGGTCGGTTGAGAGTGAGAGTCAAAACACTGCCGTCCGTTGTTGCCAGGATTTCATTCATTTGGCAATCTTAAGGGTGGCAATAGAGAAAGTAATGCAGGACAATCTCTATCTAGCCCTCGGAGAGGCAAGGGTTCATATATGAGCGCGGATATCACAATACTGGTACGAGAATTGACGCCTTTTGAGCGCCTCGTTATGGATTTATTATGCGAGGGAAAGTCGAATGCGGCCATTGCGAACAAAACATCGCACACCGAAAAAGTAGTGGAGAACACAGTCAGTCGAACCGCCAAGACTTTTGGGATTAAGGCCGATGGGGATACCAACCTTCGCGTGCTACTTGCACTGGCATATCGAACTCATTACGGAGATAAGGCATTTGATCGTCTCGGTGTTGCTTGTCAACATTTGGAAGTTACTGCTGACGGAAAGACACTCTGCACTCGTCATATTTAAGGCACCAAATAATAGTTTTGTGATCTAGGTAACCTCACGTGATGCACACAACTCATTAACATTTATCACACTTTTGCAAGGGCTATCTCTCGCCTTTCCCTTCCCAACTAACCTATAACCGTGTACTAATTGGATGTTCGTAAAAATTGTGAACATAAAAGGAGAGAAAATCATGAAACGTCGCACTTTTGATAAAATTCTGACAATGGTTGGTGTGGGTCTAAGCGTATTTCTATTTGTCGCTGCTGGCCTTATGAACTGGGGCTATTCCTTCACCGACAGCACCGTGAAAAGCCAATTGTCAGCGCAGAAGATCACCATCCCAGCAGTAACCAATGACTCTAAGGAATCCGCAGCCACAACCGCGTTTTTCAAAGACAACGGTGGCAAGATGATGACCAACGGTAAGCAAGCCCAGATGTATGCAGATCAATACATAGCCTTCCATCTATCGAATATGCCTACCTACGCAGATGCCTCTAACGCTAACCGTGCTGCACAAGGTGCGCTTGCCGCGGATCCAACAAATGCTGACCTGAAGGCAAGTGCAGATAAAGCATCCGCGACGGTGGAGACCGTCTTCAAGGGCGAGAGCCTCCGTGGAATGTTGTTGAACGCCTATGCGTTCTGGCAGATTGGTCAGATCGCCAAAATTGGCGCTCTAGCTTCGCTAGTCGGAGGAATTCTCCTATTGATTCTTTCAATAGCTGGATGGGTACACCTTCGTCGCACTCCAGAAGACGCGACGATCTAGCCCTCTACTCTCCGTGAGGGTGAAGGAAACACCCCCCGATTTATCGGGGGGTGTTTTTTATTCTCAATCGTCTATGAAAATTGCTTCTCTAACTATCGTTCCACTTTTCCAGAAATGAATGCTTCAGTACGCTCATGCGCTTGTTCATCCGTATACTGAACCGGCGGGGTTTTCATAAAGTAACTTGCCGGTGAAAGTAGTGGCCCGCCAATTCCGCGATCCAGCGCTAATTTTGCGCACCGAAGGGCATCGATAATGACGCCAGCCGAGTTGGGTGAATCCCACACCTCTAACTTATATTCAAGATTCAACGGAACATCCCCAAAGGCCCGACCTTCTAGCCGGACATAAGCCCATTTGCGATCATCCAGCCACGGAATGTAGTCCGATGGTCCAATATGAACATTTCGTGCACCGAGATCGTGTTCCAATTGCGACGTAACTGAATTAGTTTTGGAGATCTTTTTTGATTCCAGTCGATCGCGCTCGAGCATGTTTTTGAAATCCATATTTCCGCCCACGTTAAGTTGATAGGTGCGGTCTAGATGGACTCCACGATCTTGGAATAATTTAGCCATAATTCGGTGGGTGATAGTCGCTCCGACTTGACTCTTAATGTCATCGCCAATTATTGGAAGACCGGCCTTGGTGAACTTATCCGCCCATGCGGGATCTGAGGCAATAAAGACCGGAAGCGCGTTTACGAATGCGCAACCAGCATCAATGGCGCACTGTGCATAGAACTTCGCGGCCTCTTCTGAACCAACTGGCAGGTAGCAGATAAGAACATCCACCGCGTTGTCTTTGAGAGTTTGAACCACATCAACCGGAGTCGCATCTGACTCGGTGATGGTTTCGCGGTAATAACGTCCTAGACCATCCAGGGTAACTCCCCGCTGTACGACCACGCCGGATTTTGGAACCTCAGCGAACTTAATAGTGTTATTTTCGCTGGCCCAAATCGCTTCGGCGAGGTCCAGTCCAACTTTCTTCACATCCACATCGAAGGCTGCTACAAACTTCACATTGTTGATGTGATAACCACCCACAACAGCGTGCATCAGACCCGGAATTTCGTGGTCGGTCGGGGCGTCCTTGTAATAAACCACGCCTTGGACAAGTGAATTTGCGCAGTTACCTACGCCGATAATTGCAACACGGATGTCGCCTTTGCCAGTTGTGATGGTCACGCTATTTCCTTTCGGTCTTAATCATGTCTTCCAACCAAGCGATTTCTCGTTCGGCGGATTCCAAAGAATGGCGTCGCCACTCCTCAAGGTATTTATCAATGCCTACGGGTGATTTTTCCAATTCACCGCGAAGAATCTCTGCTCGTTCTTTCAGACGCCGATGTCGCCCTTCCAGAATGCGGACGCGATTGGGCCTAGATGTTGGCCCGAAAAAGGCAAACCGTATTTCAAAGCCTTCGTCCTCCCAGGTGTCTGGGCTGACTGTTTCGGTCAACGTTGCAAATCGGGCCTTACCCATGTCGGAGAGTCGATACACGATGCGCGAGCGCCTAGAAAGTCCGCCGTCTTCGGCAAAGGACTCCTCGATAAGCCCGGCTTCAAGCATCTTTCTCAACTGCGGGTAGAGGACCGAGAAAGAGAGCGCTCGAAAGGGGCCATAAATAGCGCTCATTCGCTTGCGGAGCTCATAGCCATGAAGATTGTCTTTGGAGAGCAGTCCAAGAAGGGCAAACTCTAAAGATTCAGATCGCGAGCGCATAGGCCCTTCCAAGTGTCGGGTAGATATATCCATTCGATATATCGAATGCACAGTCAAGCCGATATCTTCGCTCTTGGCAAATCGGAGCTAACGGCGTGGCGCAGTAGCACCCAACGGCCATTCTGCGGGTGGGCCGTCCTATTCTTTAGCCACCTTCCCCGCGGGTTTAGGAGCCGACTCGGCTCGTTACTACTAGAGGAAGGAAGAATTGATGTCCTTGTTATCTTGGAAACTCCATGGGACCGGCACGACCATTGCACCCGGGGAGGTCGTCTCCACGGACGAGCGATTGAGTTGGCCGCGCACAATCGGCTTTGGCCTCCAACATATCGCGGCAATGTTTGGAGCAACCTTCCTCGTCCCGCTGATTACTGGGCTTCCACCTACGACCACCCTGTTCTTCTCCGGTATCGGCACAATGCTCTTCCTGATAATTACCAAGAACCGGGTACCCAGTTATTTGGGATCCTCCTTCGCCTTTCTTGCCCCTATCGCCGCAGCAGTTTCTAAGGGCGGCATGTCGCAAGCCCTAGGCGGGGTGGTCGTAACTGGAATCATCTTGGCCCTGGTTGGCTTGATCGTTCGCGCGGCTGGAATCTCATGGATCAATTATCTACTGCCCCCAGTTGTAACCGGCACGATCGTCATGGTCATCGGCCTGAATCTTTCTGGCGCTGCCAAAAACAATTTTGCCAAGGGCCCGCTAGATGCCATCGTGACATTAGCTGCAGTTGCACTCATCGCCGCGTTCTCCCGCGGCTTCCTTGGACGCATAAGTATTTTTGCCGGATTAGTTATTGGTTATCTCTTTGCAATGGTGCGCGGAGATGTTGATACAAAAGGCATTTCCGCCGCGAAATGGCTTGCCGCCCCACACTTTACGAGCCCATCGTTCAAGATTAGTGCGATCGTCCTATTTCTGCCCGTTGTTCTCGTCCTGATAGCCGAGAACGTTGGTCACGTAAAGGCTGTTGCTGCCATGACGGGTAAAAACCTGGACGACCAAATGGGTATGGCCCTATTTGCAGACGGTGTAGCAACCACACTTGCTGGTGTTGGCGGCGGATCGGGAACCACCACGTATGCAGAAAACATCGGCGTCATGGCGGCGACAAGGGTCTACTCAACTGCGGCGTATTGGATTGCAGGTCTTGGTGCCATCATTCTTTCGATGTCACCCAAATTCGGCGCAGTTCTGCTGGCAACACCGGTCGGCGCCCTCGGTGGAGTAGAAACCGCACTCTTTGGCATGATCGGCGTCTTAGGCGCGCGCATCTGGATTGAAGGCAAAGTCAACTTTGCCGATTCCACCAATCTCATCATTGCTGCGGTCTCATTGGTAATTGGAATTTCCGATATGGCATGGACTCGTGGTCAGTACACCTTCAGTGGAATTGTCAACGCCACTCTCGTTGCAGTGATCGGCTACCAAGTTCTCAGCATGATTTCCAAATCGCGAGGCAACAGCGCTCGTTAATACTTCAATGCAACAAGAATGGGATAGACCAGGGCCGGTGAGCTGAAATTCGAACGCTCACCTAACCCTCGTGTATCCCATTCATTTAATGTGCAGGAACCATTAGCATCGCAACGGGTAAGATCGCGCGGTGATCATTCCTACGCGCATTTGGGAGTACCTTGCCACTTCGATGGTGATCATCCTTGCGCCGGGACCCAGCGTTCTTTTTGTCATTGCGCGAGCGATTGCTTGGGGTCGAAAAACTGCGGTCTTCTCGGTAATTGGCAATGTAGGCGGAGCTTTCGTGCTCTCTGTACTTGTCGCACTTGGCTTGGGCCCGGTACTTCAGCATTCCAGTTTTGCATACTCGGCCGTGCAATGGTGCGGCGGGGCTTACCTTCTCTATTTAGGGATGGATGCGATCCGGCATCGCAAAATTCATGCGGCGGATATGTCGATGAAGACTGGCACGGCACCAAATGCCATGCAATCCATTCGGGACGGGTTCTGGGTGGGTGTTCTCAACCCTAAGACGCTGGTATTTTTCGCGGCCATCATTCCCCAGTTCATTGATCGCAATCGCGGTCACGTCACCTTCCAGTTGCTTCTGCTCGGTGCCATTTTTGCCATTCTGGCACTGATCTCCGATGGAAGTTGGGGACTTCTGGCTGGCACCGCGAGAGAATGGTTGGCAATCAATCCAAGTCGCCTCATCACTTTGCGCACCGTAGGAGGATTTGTCATGATCACGTTGGGTCTGCTCGTCATAACGTCGGCAATCCGTCATGCTTTTAATTAGAGTGTCCAAATGAGCGCGTCATCCGTTGAGAAGCATGTTGTAAAAGTCTTGGCCTCCGCACAAATCCTTAATGGACTGGGTGTTGCCGGAACTGTCGCAGCCGGCTCACTTCTCGTTTCATCGATCTCCAAATCCGAATCACTGGCCGGTCTTGCGCAAACCACTGCCGTGCTTGGCGCTGCCGCAATGGCGCTGCCACTTTCGAAGTTAACCTTGCGTGGGGGCCGGCGTCTGGCGCTTTCCGTTGGATATTTTGTTGGAGTAATCGGAGCAATTTTCGCGATCATTGGTGGCACCACGAAAATTCTGGAATTAATGCTGCTAGGTACCTTTCTGGTAGGCGCCGCCTCGGCCGCTGGCTATCAGGCGCGATTTGCTGCAGTCGACCTGGCCGATGACGAAAGTCGATCTCGACATCTGTCGATGGTTGTATGGGGTTCCACGGTGGGCGCAATTGCTGGACCAAATCTCATGCAGCCTTCGGGCAATGTGGCGCAATGGTTGGGTCTTCCTCGACTTGTCGGTCCTTACATTCTCGCCATCCTCACTCTAACTCTTGCCACAATCGTGATCTTCCTTTATCTCAAGCCTGACCCCTATCTCACCGCGATGAAAGCTCTGCCAACTGCTTCTCAAAATCAGGCGAAGATGGCAACCCGAGACACACTTAAAATCATTGCGAAAATGCCCATCGCTCTCTTTGCAATTGCATCCATTGCCATCGGACATGTTGTCATGGTCTCGGTTATGGTCATGACGCCGGTGCATATGGCGCATGTAAACGATACGCTCACGATAATCGGTGTAGTGATCAGCATTCACGTCGCCGGGATGTATGGCCTATCCCCCATTGTCGGATACTTCAGTGATTCCATTGGCCGAATCCGTGTCATTCAAATTGGGGTGGCAATACTTCTTCTTTCAACTCTAGTTGCTGGTCGTTCCCCCGGCGAGAACGCCTTCTCACTTGGGGTTGGTTTATTCCTCTTAGGGCTGGGCTGGTCCTGCACATTAATTGCCGGATCTGCCCTTCTCTCCGAGTCGGTGAGTGAGGCCATGCTGCCCTCCACACAAGGAGCGTCGGACCTACTCATGAATCTCATGGGGGCAATTGGTGGTGCAATGGCCGGAGTAGTCATTGCCATCCTGAGTTATGGATGGCTCTGTGCCTTCGCCGCCATACCGGTGATTTTTCTCGGTATCTGGTCACTGCGTTTGTCGGCGCCACTTGACACAATGGCCTCATGAGAAAACCTGCTTCGCCAGCACGTGAAAACATTTCACCCTCTGATCTAACATTTGGGCTGTCCACCTGCAAGCGGTGCCTTTGGATCAAGTACTGGCACAAAGTCACGATGCCCGGAGCCTTCCCACTGGTAGGTACTTTCTCCTCACTTCAAGAAAAAACTTTTCGAGGCGTGGCAACGCAAGATCTAGATCCCATGCTTCGACCAGGGCGGGTCACCAAGTTGGCTGAATGGGTAAAGAGCACTCGATTTCCGATCAACGGCGAGGAATCGCGTTGGCGCATTCTCGGTAAGTACGACCTTGTTGCCGAAAATGAAGACGGGACAGTAGCCCTCATCGACTGCAAAGTGTCAGATAGTGCGCGTGACTCTGGCGAATTTTACGCTCCACAACTCGAGGCATACGCCTTTGCAATGGAGCATCCCGCAGCGGGCAAAGCCCTACAGGTAGCAACAATGGGGCTTCTCGTCTGGAATCCCAACAAAGTGATTGGGAGCGATGCAACCACTTACGCCTTCGGTGTTAGTCAGACTTATGTACCTGTACCCCGAGACCACGAAAGGTTTATGACGGTCATAGAAGATTTGATCAATGTACTTGAGGGCCCGCTTCCGCTTCCCGGTCCCACGTGTACAACATGTAACTATCTCGTTGCGCGACTCGCACTTGAAGACTGAGTCCTACTCGCCTTCTTCAATCTCGGCTTTACGACGCGTTGCAAATATATCGACGTACTCTTGACCCGAAAGTTCTTGGATCTTTCTCATCAGGTCATCGGTGAGATCACGCAAAAGCTGCAGATTTGTGGAATCACCCTGCAAATAGATGGGTTCTCCGAAGATCATTTTTACTCGCATGATCTTGGGGATGACTTTGCCCGTCGGTTGAATCTTTTCCGTATCGAACATGGCCACGGGAATGATGGGCGCGCCCGACTCAAGGGCTAGGCGGACCAGGCCAGTCCGACCTTTGTATAAGCGCCCATCTGGAGAGCGGGTACCTTCAGGATAAATGCCAAGCGCGTTCCCATCGGATAGGACTTTTAATCCGGTAATCAAGGCGGCCTCACTGCGCCGACCTCCTGATCGATCCACCGGCACCTGACCCAAAGCGATAAAGGTAAGTTTCTTCAGAAGTCCCTTCGGCCCAGGCGAGGTAAAATATTCACTCTTTGCCAAGAATGTGACTTTTCTGGGCACGACCAGCGGCATAAAGACAGAGTCACTGAAAGAAAGGTGATTGGAAGCAATAATCACCGGACCAGTGACTGGAACATTTCGAAGACCGGTGACTTTGGGCCGGAACAACACCATCAAGAACGGAGTGAGAAACGCTCGCAGGATGCCATAAGGCAGATTCACTATGACGCTCCTCAATCTAGACAACGCTCTGACGGTTATCTCTGAAGGCAACCAAGCCAGAGGATCAATTTAGTGGGTC
>JBBRSY010000062.1:0-9162 GCA_038244965.1 Candidatus Nanopelagicales bacterium
AGCACGCTTTGCCGGCTCAGCGACGAACCGCTCCAAATCGTGGTTGCTGTACCCGTTCACATGTGCCATCTTAATGAAAGCTACTGAACCAAGTGATCGCTGAGATGAATGCCCCTGCGCCCAAGGGTGACATAGGCCAGATAAGCCCCGGTTTCTCTGATCAAATAGTGAAGATCGGCATGTGCGAGCGAATTCGCCCCGATGCGAACCGGCGAACATGATGTCTTTGCGCCAAGGTCCTTCGCCATAGTCATTGCCCTAAGACAGTGATAAGGATCTGTAACAATGATTACGCTGTGAAAACCGCGCCGTCTCATCTCGGCAATATAACTTCGCGTACTTACTAGCGTGTCACGCCCTTTGGGAATCGCCACAATCGCACTATCAGTCACCCCATTACTAATGAGCCATGCTTTGCTAGATGCCGCCTCCGTCGTCCGATCCCCTGGCGCACCGGCGCCGACAGTAATTATCAACGGAGCGTAGCCAAGTGAGAAAACTCTTTTAGCCTCTACTAACCTTGCACGTAGTGCTGAACTGGGTCTACCGTTAAATTGTGCCGCGCCAAGCACAACGATTACATCAGATTTTTGAATGGCAGAATTGTGCGCCGCGAACCAGGTCCGCCCAAAAGTAAAAAGAGGAACGACGATGACTAATAATAAGATGGCGGCTAAAACTTTTCGAAGGAGCTTGAATAAGAACATCTCAACCCCCTGAAAACGAATCTTCGATTTCGATTTCAATCAATTCATCAGGATCTTTGAGCCAGCCATCGGGCAATGTCACGGGTCGTCCATGACTGGTGCGTCCGCGCGGTGAATCTCCGATGTCCACTGGATATGGCTGATCGACAAGTTGGTTCAACAAAGCACGCAATTCCTGCAGTGAGGAAACCATTCCAAAGGCTCGCCGCAATTCGCTCGGGACTCGAAATCCCTTGAGGTACCAAGCCATGTGCTTGCGCAGATCACGGCAACCGCGCTCTTCTGATTCGAAATATTCAACTATGAGTTGAGCATGGCGAAACATTATCTCTCGTACTTCAAAGAGAGTGGGCAGATGCCGAGACTCATCTCCGGCAAAGGCAGAAGCCAAATCCTTAAAGAGCCATGGTCGACCTAGACATCCTCGACCCACAACTATTCCTGCACATCCAGTTTCTTCGATCATGGCAATGCCATCAGCACCGCTCCAGATATCGCCGTTGCCCAACACCGGAACGCCGGTCGGCTTCAAGTACTCGACCAATCGCGAGATGGCATTCCAGTCGGATTTTCCCTCATACATCTGCTCGGCCGTGCGCGCATGTAATGCGACCCAATCGACGCCGAGATCAGCCGCTGATTTTGCGGCCTCCAAATAAGTTTCATGATCGCTGTCAATTCCGATTCGCATCTTGACGGTCACGGGTATTCCAAATGGTTTAGCCGCCGCCACTGCCGCGGCCACAATGGAATTAAATAGGCGCCGCTTGTAAGGAAGGGCCGCCCCGCCACCTTTTCTCGTGACTTTCGGTACTGGGCAACCGAAATTCATATCGATGTGATCGGCCAAGTTCTCTCTGCCTATCATCGTTACAGCAGCTCTCATTACGTTCGGATCAACGCTATATAACTGAACTGATCGAGGCCATTCGTCTGGGCCCGGAACAATCATCCGCAGAGTTTCCGGGCGGCGCTCAATTAAAGCACGCGCCGTCACCATCTCTGAAATGAAAAGTCCCGCGCCTTGCTCGCGCGCCAGAGTACGAAAGGGTGCATTGGTTATACCCGCCATAGGCGCCAAAACAACGGGCGGATCTATTGTGTGATCGCCACTTCCCAGCCGAAGTGTGAGCGGAGCTAAGCGCCGAGCAGTCGTGGCGCTAACCATGCCTCTACCTGATCGAGGGAGATACGCTCTTGTTGCATGGTGTCTCGATGTCGAATTGTTACTGCTTGATCAACCAGAGTCTCAAAGTCGACCGTAATGCAAAAAGGCGTTCCGATCTCATCTTGGCGACGGTAACGACGGCCAATTGCACCGGCATCATCAAAGTCAATGTTCCAAACTTTACGCAATTGTGCGGCTAAATCGCGTGCTTTTGGCGACAAGTCAACGTTGCGCGAAAGGGGTAGGACGCCCACCTTTACCGGCGCAAGTCGGTAATCGATTTTGAGAACAGAACGCTTCTCCATCTCACCTTTCGAATTGGGGGCCTCATCTTCTGAAAAGGCATCCATCAAAAAGGTCAGCGCGGCGCGATCGACTCCAACCGCAGGTTCGATTACGTAGGGAGTCCATCGCTCATTTTTCTCTTGATCAAACCAAGTTAGATCTTTGCCCGAACCTGCAGAGTGAGCTTTGAGATCGAAATCGGTTCGGTTGGCAATCCCTTCGAGTTCACCCCACAGGGTTCCGGCAAAATCGAATTTGTATTCTATATCGGCTGTGCGCTTGGAATAATGCGACAATTTCTCTTTAGGATGCTCGTAAATTCGCAGTCGATCTGGATCAATTCCCAAGTCTTTATACCAATCAAGGCGCGAATCGATCCAATACTGATGCCACTCCTCGTCGGTACCTGGAACGACAAAGAACTCCATTTCCATCTGTTCGAATTCTCGTGTTCGGAAAATAAAATTGCCAGGAGTAATCTCGTTGCGAAAAGATTTACCAATTTGAGCGATTCCAAAAGGTGGCTTCTTTCGAGAAGTAGTGACCACGTTGTCGAAATTGATGAAAATTCCTTGCGCCGTCTCTGGGCGCAGGTAAGCCAGGCCTGATTCATCTTCAACGGGACCAAGATAGGTTTTTAACAATCCAGAGAACTGCTTGGGCGTGGTGAACTGACCTTTATTTCCGCACGCGGGGCAATTTACTTCGGCAAGGGACTCTGGCATCCGCTTGTTTTTCGCCTCAAAAGCCTCTTCCAAATGATCCGCCCGATAGCGCTTATGACAAGCGGTGCACTCAGTAAGGGGATCTGAGAAGGTAGCGACGTGGCCGGAGGCTTCCCAGACTTCTCGGGCCAGGATGACGCACGAATCCAATCCGACAATATCTTCTCGTCCGGTGACCATGGATTTCCACCACTGACGCTTAACATTGTTTTTGAGTTCAACGCCCAAGGGGCCGTAATCCCAAGCCGCCCGTAAACCCCCGTAGATTTCACTTGAGGGATACACAAATCCGCGGCGCTTGGCCAAGCTAACTATGGTCTCTAAACGATCGGCCATGATTTTCTCCATCCGGCTGGCTGTCGGCGGTGCACAACCGGTGCAGTTGTAACCGTGGGCAACTTTACTGGCAGTTGAGGCCGATGCTGAGCATTCCGCGAGCATTAATTTGAAAATGACAATCATTTTCATAAGTGGTACGGTCGGGTCATGAATTTAGCCATCGGGCTGGCCGCCATAACTGCCCTCTCCACCTTTGTCGGTGGTTTCTTGGCGCACCGATCCCGCGATCGCCTTCACTTGACGTTGGGTTTGGCGGCCGGACTCCTCTTTGGCTTAGTCGCCTTTGATCTCCTTCCAGAAGTTTTTCGAATCAACACCTCAACCCTTGGCGGCGTACCAGCGGTCTCGATTGCCTTCGTTGCAGGATTTTTTACCTTGCACTTCACGGAACAGTTTTTCGCCTCACACGAACCAAGCGAATCTGACTACGGGCACGAGCACAACCACGCCTCAAATATCGCCGGAACCCTTGGTGGCCTGGCCATGGGTGGGCACGTCTTCCTTGATGGTCTCGCCCTGGGCGTCGCCTTTCAAGTCAGTCATGGCCTTGGATTCGCAGTCTTTATCGCGATTTTGGCGCATGCTTTTAGCGACGGACTCAATACCGTCTCCTTCCTGATCAAAAGCGGCCATTGGAAAAAACGCGCTCTGTGGCTCTTGGGCCTAGACGCCTTAATGCGGATCAGCGGCGCCACATTGGGTGCCCATGTCTCATTGAGCCCAATGCTACTTGGCCTCTATCTGGCGGTATTTTCTGGTTTCGTCATCTATTTAGCGACCTCCCACATTCTGCCGGAAGCGCACTCCAGACATCCGTCCAAATTAACAATGCTGGCGACTCTTATCGGTGTGCTTGTCATGTGGCTGGTCGTGGGTCACCTGGGTCAGGTATGAACAAGTCCAGCATACGAGTACTCAAGGCCCTCGAACTTGCAGGTGGGTTTGCCAGCGCCCAAGAGGTGCACCAAATCATTTCCAAACAAGGCGATCGCATAGGACTGACGAGTATCTATCGAGCACTTGCCTCACTTCAAAAAGAGGATGTGGTCGACCTGCTGCGGCGAGCTGACGGTGAAGGGATCTACCGTCTCTGTGGTCAGACACATCATCATCATCTGGTCTGCAGAAACTGTGGCAGGACAGTAGAAATTGAGGGCGGCGCCATCGAAGAATGGGCCGAAGGCGTTGCCAAGGCGCACGGATATCGCGACGCCGGACACAGCGCCGAAATATTCGGCTTATGCTCGCTCTGCTAGTGCGTAATAACGCCAACTAGGTTATTTGGCGAACTCGCCCTTGCATGATGGCGACCGCCAGGGCTTGATCTGGCCGCGGATCGAAAACTTCCACCTGAATGTCTTTGTCTTTCAAACCGATGTATACATTCTTGGGATCACGCGAATCGTAATAAACCGCACTGCCATCCACGTTCACAAAGCCAACACCGTTGGCCAAGGTTGCCGCCTTCTGAGTGATGGTAAAAGCATTTGGTGAGGTAAAAGTACCTACTTCACGGTATGCGGCGGTGGTCGTGCTCGAAAGTGCCGCACCAATTGGCAAATAACGTAGAGAAATGCTGCTTAAGACCGCGGCATTGAGCACGTATTTAACGCCCGGTTCTGGTCCCACCCAATAAACGGTAAGGCGATTTGCCACAACCACGTTCCGAAGTTCCTTGGCATCTACGGCTTTGCCACCGTGCAGAACTAGTAGAACTTCTTCAGAGGCAGAGCGTTTGGAATTGAAGTAAAATTCTGCTCCAAAACTGACCGTGGAAAAAATCAGCGCAGTGACGATATATGGCACAAGGCTGCGAAATCGCGCCTTCTTTACGGGTTCGTAAAGTCCAGAGACCTCCCGTATGCCACTATCGGACATGTAGCTCTCCCCTGACATTTTTCAAAATACAATTTCTAGGCGACCAGCATGGCGATTCTAATTTTTGTACGACGACCCAAAAGGGTGACCCACTGCCCCCCGAAAAGGGGGCAAAAAGCAACCTACCACGGCTATCACGGCGTCCAGAGTACCAAGATTGGCCAAATTATTACCAATCAGTAAACATTTTGGACCCACATGTCTAATAAATGGCCAAATCCTTCATATAACGCCGCAGCCATCCATCCGCGGTGCAACGGCACTACCTAATTCGCCGGATCAGTCCATGCGTTTTGGCATCGTCTAGTGCCTGTCCTGCGGTCGGATTAAAGAGTTCAATCTGATCATCGGTGTTCTTCAAGCCGACATAGACACTCAGCGGGCGGGTTGTGTTGTAGTAAATGGCATTGCCGTCGGATGAGAAAAGGCCGACGCCGTTGGGCAATTTAGCGTTATTTTCCGTCACCTTAAAGGCATCCTTTGCCTCGTAAGTGCCGACAACCAGAAAATTCGCACCCACGTCAATAAGGCCCACACCACCGGGAAGGTAGCGAACATAGTTCTGGTTCTTGTTTACAGAGGTAAGGGTGTAAAGGGCGCCGTCCTCTGGTCCGAGCCAATAGACAACAAGCCCTTCTCCAATGACGATGTCGTGCAATTGTTTCGCGGTGAGGCCAACTTTGCCACTTGCCGCCTTGAGAACAAACTGCAGACCATAATGTTTGGGCGTTGTGTACTTGAGAACGCCGATGGTGAGGGCGGAGGATATAAGGGCAACGAGGAGAACCCAAGCAAATCGACGAAGGGTGCCGTTGCCGCCAGAAATCGAGGCGCCGCCGTGTGGCTCGACATAAAAAACGTCGCCAGCGTCGACCTTATGGCCAGTTCGCTCTATCTTCATATACGCCTTTCAAGTGCTGGCATTAACTCAGGATAACCCGTTTGCTCCCGAAGGCATAGGCGAATCACGCCTTACCAAATCGACGATTTCGAAAACCATATTCTTCAACTGCCCGCCACAATACGCGCCGGTCAACGTCTGGCCACAAAATGTCCAAAAAAACCATCTCCGCGTAGACAGATTGCCAGGGCAAGAAATTACTAGTTCGCATCTCCCCTGATGAGCGCAGAAATAGGTCAACGTCGCTCATCTTCGGCTCATCTAAATAGCGAATGAAGACTTTCTCCGAAATGGTATCAACGTCTACTTTCCCGGCACGGACATCGCGGGCGAGAGCGGTAGCAGCATCGACGATTTCTGCCCGTCCGCCGTAGTTGACACACATGTTCAAGGTAAGAACTTTATTATTTGCAGTGAGATATTCTGCCGTTTCAAGTTCTTTTATAACGCTGGTCCACAATTTTTTGGGTCGTCCAACCCAACGCACCCGCACACCCAACTCGTTCATCTCATCTCTTCTTCGTCTTATCACGTCGCGGTTAAAGCCCAAGAGAAAGCGCACTTCGTCCGGGGAACGGCGCCAATTCTCGGTAGAAAAAGCGAAGGCACTGATCTCTTTAACTCCAATTTCTATTGCACCTTCGACCACATCAAAAAGTGCTGCCTCACCAGCCTCGTGCCCGGCCGTTCGGGGTAGTCCCCGTTCCTCCGCCCACCGCCCATTTCCATCCATAACAAGTGCGACGTGATGAGGCACTTTCCCCTGGGCAAAATTCGGGGCAAGTGCGCCAGAGCGATGGGGCTTGGGTGAACGAGTCATGCTCGCTCCACCAAGGGCAAACTACGTAATCCCCGCTCAAGATGCCACTGTAGATAGGCAGCGACTAGACCACTCGCTTCGCGCCGATGCTTTCCTTCACTAACATCGGCTTGCGCCCAATCCCCGCTAATTAGCGCGGCCATCAATGCAAGAGTCTCCGGTGCCGGCGTTGCGCAAGCGGATGGGCGGCAATCCGAGCAGACACTTCCACCTCCGACCAGAGAAAAATATCTATGCGGACCGGGCTTCTCGCAGCGAGAACACAGTGTCATTGACGGTGCATATCCGCCGATTGCCAGCGAACGCAAGAGAAAGGCATCCAAAATTAAGGATGGGTCATGACGATCTTCCACCAATGCTCGTAGGCCGCCAACTACGAGTTGGTACTCTTGCAGAGCCGGTTCGCGCTCTTGCGAGGTAAACCTTTCCGCGGTCTCCAAAATGGCGGAGGAAATTGTCCAACGCCGGTAATCGCGCGAAAACTCATCGCCAAAATTTTCGATGGCTTCAACTTGGGTGACCGTATCAAAAGTTTTGCCGATAAAAAGCTGAACGTCAATATGACTACCTGGTTCAAGCCGCGCTCCAAATTTTGATTTGGTTCGACGCACGCCTTTTGCCACTCCCCTAATGCGACCGTGTTCACGGGTAAGCATGGTGATGATGCGATCAGCCTCGCCCAATTTCTGCGTGCGGATTACAACCGCATTGTCACGGTAGAGGCTCATGGTCTAACCGTAATGCCAGGCTTATCGGATTGCGCGATTTAACGCGGAAACAACCGCCTTTAGCGAGGCAGTGGTCGTGTTTGGATCGATCCCTACACCCCAGAAAACTTCACCTTGTACTTCACATTCCAGGTAGGCCGCCGCCGTTGCGTCCCCGCCGGCAGATAATGCATGTTCGTGATAATCAAGAACCCGAACGTCCACCCCGTAGTCCTGCAAAATTGCACAGAACGCCGAGATTGGGCCATTGCCGCGCCCGGTCAATTCGTGCGATTCTCCTCTATCAGAAATGGAGACATTTACATGCACGTCCTCACCTAAAACTGATGTGGTCGAGAGCGCCTTTAAGCGAAATCTGCCCCAGGGTGTGGACTCAGTTGGAAGATATTCATCTTCGAAAATTTGCCACATTTTCTCGGGAAGTATCTCCCCGCCTTCCGAATCCGTTTTGGCTTGAACAATCTTGCTGAACTCAATCTGCAACCTGCGCGGCAGGTCGAGATGATGTTCGTTTTTCATCATGTATGCAACTCCTCCTTTGCCAGATTGGCTATTGACGCGAATCACTGCCTCATATGATCGTCCAATATCTTTCGGGTCGATAGGCAAATACGGAACTGCCCAGGCGAAATCGTTGACGGGTACCCCTGCCTCTTCGGCCTCTCGCTCTAAGTAGTCCAGGCCCTTCTTGATCGCATCCTGATGTGATCCGGAAAATGCCGTAAAAACTAGGTCTCCTCCGTAGGGATGTCGCACCGGAACCCGCAGTTGATTGGCGTACTCCACCGTGCGACGAACCTCAGCTATTTTGGAAAAATCAATCATCGGGTCGATTCCATGACTAACAAGATTCATACCCAGAGTTACCAGACAAACATTGCCAGTTCGCTCTCCGTTACCAAATAGAGTTCCTTCAATTCGATCGGCACCAGCGAGGTAGCCAAGTTCGGCCGCGGCTACACCAGTACCGCGATCGTTATGCGGATGAAGGCTCAATATCACGCTATCTCGATAGGCAAGATTTCGATGCATCCACTCGATCGAATCTGCGTAGATATTTGGCGTGGCCATCTCTACGGTCGCGGGCAAATTAACAATGGTCTTCCAACTTGGAGAGGGTCTCCAAATATCGTTAACCGCGTTGCAAACCTCGAGTGCAAACTCAAGTTCGGTACCTGTATAGGACTCGGGGGAATACTCAAAAGAGATATCCGTTCCCGGGACCATGTCGATCATGGAAAGACATAGCTCGGCCGCATCGGTGGCAATCTTCTTGACACCAACTCTGTCTAGGCCAAATACAACTTTTCGTTGCAGGGTGGAGGTGGAGTTGTATACATGAACTATCGCCGCTCGGGCTCCTTTCAATGACTCGTAGGTGCGAGCAATCAAAGGTTCGCGAGCCTGCGTGAGCACTTGGATAACCACATCGTTAGGAATCAGATCTTCCTCAATAATTTTGCGAACAAAGTCAAAGTCGGTCTGGCTTGCACTAGGAAACCCAACTTCTATCTCTTTGTAACCCATGGATACCAACAGATTGAACATTGCCAACTTGCGCGGGGTGTCCATGGGATCGATCAGCGCCTGGTTGCCATCCCGCAGATCGAC
>JBBRSY010000063.1:0-8971 GCA_038244965.1 Candidatus Nanopelagicales bacterium
AGAGACCGAACTGCCATTCTTTGAACAGGAGTTTTTTGATCAGGCGCTCGCGTTGGGAGGTCGGGGTCCGATTTATCAGGTGAAACGGGATCGTAATCTACTTTGGGCAAATCAGATTCTTGATAAGGCGCTCTCGGATGTAGATGTGGTGATTGGTTGCACCTATTCGCCAGCTTGGATTAGTACTTTAAACGGAGGCGACGATTACCAAAGCGCCAGTTGGATTACACAGGCACCTTCAATCGCGGGAGCACCAATCGGAACCGTGGCCATGGGTTTAATTTATGGACTGCCCGTTGGACTTGGAGTAGTTGCAAAAAATGGTGAAGAAATGAAATTGGTCAGGGCCATGGCCACTATCGAACGCACTCTGGGAATTGGAGTACTTCGTCCCACCTTCATTCGATAAATCGCTGGGGTTCATTTCATCACCTTCGGCCCTTTAGTGGGATCTAGCAATGCGAGCAATATATTTTGATGAATATGCTGACCTTATTTCATGGTTAACCCAACCAGGGTTCACCCACTTCGGATCATTTGCAGAATTCGTGCAGGTAAAGAAATCATCAACCCCTAAAAGTAATTGGTGGTTTAGCACTGACACTTCGTCCTCCTTCAACGGAGGTGGTACACCAAGGCTGATGTGAGTCCAGCAAGAACTACGACTACAGGGAAAGGTGCACGGAACTTCAGTGCAACCGTCGCGACAACAAGCCCCATCGCACGATGATCAATTTCTAGCTTTGATTTGACCGCGAAGGTCTGTACGGCCACAAGGGCACTGAGCAAAACGATCGGGATGAGAGTGTTCGTTCTTTGAACTCGCGGGTGTGATAAGAAATTCTGGGGGACCGAATATCCCAATAACTTCAGAGCGTAAGCCGCCGCACTTGTTCCAATTACTCCTAACCACATTGCGCTCATTGTTTTCTCATTCCAACTGCAAGAGCCAAGAATGCGGTGGCGATGATTGGAAGGCCGGCGGGTAGAAGTGGAGTTAAAGCAAGGGCGAGGGCCATTGCCGATATCGCGAGAGTTCGATCTAGTGGAGATGTGAGCCTTGGCCAGACCAGTCCCAAGAACGCAGCAGGCACGGCAGCGTCCAGCCCCCATGATGCAGGATTGCCCATCGCCTTTGCACCAATGGCGCCCGCCAGAGTGAAGAGGTTCCAGAACAAGAAGACGCCCAGGCCCGTCATCCAGAATCCTGCGCGCATCGCATCTTGGCCATGTTTTTCTTGTGAAAGAGCTACCCCAGTTGATTCATCGATTGTCACATGTGCTGCAAGTAATCGTTTCAACCCTTTAGTTTTGAGGATCGGCGACATTCGCAATCCGTAGAGGCTATTTCTAAAACCAAGGAGAGATGCAGTTGCTATCCCCGCGAGCGCGGTCCCGCCAGAACTCATAACCCCGACGAGTGCAAATTGCGAGGCTCCCGAAAATGTTACTAGCGACAGGATGCAACTTTGAAGAACACTAAAACCTGCCGCAACGCTAGCCGCCCCGAAGGCGATTCCATATGCGCCCACGGTAAGGGAGACGCTGAGGGAATCTCGGATTGTGGACTTGGCAGTGGCAGACACGACTGGCATTCTGCCGTATCTATCTCGAGTTGGGCACCCTCGTTCGATAGGGTCGCGATATGTCTGAGGCGATTTTTCGAAGTGATATGTCGGTTGATCTGGTCAAACACAGTGCCAGCGATGCTGATGTTATTTGGGCAGCACGGGTTTCGACCGCGGGGGAGCAGTCCCTTGATGAGATCGATAAGGACCCATCCCGTTCAGCTGGACTCATTAATTATTTGGCGAGAGAGCGGCACGGTTCGCCATTCGAGCACACGTCGATGACTTTTTTTATATCTGCACCGATCTTCGTCTTTCGCGAGTTCATGCGCCACAGGATTGCCTCCTACAACGAAGAAAGTGGTAGATATCGCGAACTGCAACCGGTCTTTTATGTTCCCGCACCTGAAAGAAAATTGATTCAGATCGGAAAGACGGGCGCATACGAATTTATCGATGGCACGCAAGAGCAATACAAAATCACGGTGGCTGCGATGAAGGAAAGTTACGTCTTTGCCTATGAGAAGTACAAGGTAATGCTTGAGGCTGGCGTTGCTCGTGAAGTCGCCAGAGCTGTGCTTCCAGTAGGTCTGTACTCGTCGATGTATGTGACCATGAATGCACGTGCCCTTATGAACTTCCTGTCCCTGCGCACTTCTCGAGAAGGTTCGCATTTCCCAAGCTATCCGCAACGCGAAATTGAGATGGTGGCCGAGAAAATGGAGGAGATTTTCGCGCAATTGATGCCGATCACTTATGGTGCATTTGATAAATCAGGACGCATATCCCCCTGACACGCCAAGTACCGTGAAGTAGTAGCCTTACGCCATGACAATTCAGGCGCCATTTGGGCGACTTGCTACCGCCATGATCACCCCCTTCAAAAAAGATTTGTCCATCGATTGGGATGGCGTTTCAATCCTGGCCAAGCATCTGGTCGATACCGGCCATGATGCGATTGTTGTTAGTGGGACCACTGGCGAAGCACCAACTACAAGTGATGATGAGAAGGATCGAATTATCAAGGTCGTGGTGGAAGCTGTGGGCAACAAAGCCAAGGTTATTGCGGGTGCTGGAAATAATGAGACTACACATTCGATCGAGCAGGCATTACGAGCGCAAAAAGCTGGGGCGCATGGCCTCTTGGTTGTTACTCCGTATTACAACAAACCGCCTCAAGCTGGAATCGAAGCCCATTTCCGCGCGATCGCGGATGCATCTGACCTGCCAGTGATTTTGTATGACATTCCTGGACGCACCGGTATGGCAATTGAATCGGACACGATTGTGCGTTTGGCAGAGCATCCAAAAATTGTGGCACTCAAGGACGCCAAAGGCGATGTTGCCGCGACTTCGTGGGTCATTAAGAGAAGTGGCATTCCCGTTTATTCTGGCGATGACATTTTGAATCTTCCGTTGCTATCTGTCGGTGCTGTCGGATTTATTTCTGTGTGCGGACACACGGTTGGAACCGAACTGCGCGAAATGCTCGATGCTTGGTTTGCCGGAAACGCTTCGCGTGCACTTGAGATTCATCAGAAAGTTTTGCCGATATTTACTGGAACCTTCCGCACGCAAGGCGCTATCCTGACAAAGGCCGCGCTTAATATGATGGGGCTCCCCGGTGGATACACACGATTACCTTTAGTGGATGCAACGCCAGTACAGATCGCGCAACTGCGTGAAGATCTGCTTGCTGGCGGCGTACAACTGACCACATGACTCATCCTCATCCAGGGCTGGGCACCCCTTCCAAGTTGGCCAAGGGCGGGCTAAGAATTGTCGCCCTCGGAGGGCTGGGGGAGATTGGTCGAAATATGACCGTCTTTGAAACCGAAGGCAAACTTCTCATCGTTGATGTCGGAGTTCTATTTCCAGAGGAGACGCAGCCTGGCATCGATTTGATTCTGCCAGATTTTTCATATATTCGTGAACGTCTTTCCGATGTAATAGGAATAGTTCTTACTCATGGGCATGAGGATCATATTGGGGCGGTCCCTTACCTGCTCCGCGAGCGGGGTGATATCGCAATTTATGGTTCAGCTTTGACACTCGCCCTCGTAGAGGCGAAATTAAAGGAGCACAGAATCACACCGCTTACCCGCGAAGTCTCTGCTGGCATGAGCGAGGACATAGGGCCCTTCACCGTCGAATTTGTGGCCGTAAACCATTCGATTCCGGACGCCCTAGCTGTTGCCATCCATACAACTGCAGGGACAATTCTTCATACTGGAGATTTCAAGATGGACCAGCTCCCACTCGATGGCCGCATCACTGATTTAAGGGCATTTGCCGCCCTTGGTGCCAAAGGCGTGGATCTCTTTCTCGTAGATTCCACAAATGCAGATGTGCCTGGTTTTACGCCTTCCGAGCGAGAGATCATGCCGGCGCTGGATCGAGTATTCAGAGATACGCGCAGGCGGGTAATCGTTGCCTCTTTTGCTTCACACGTGCATCGAGTTCAGCAAATTATTGATACCGCAGTTTCTCACAATCGCAAGGTAGCCTTCATTGGTCGTTCCATGGTGAGAAACATGAAGATTGCAAAAGACATGGGTTATCTAAAAATCCCTGACAATTTGCTGGTCGACTCGAAAGATATTGAGAATTTTGGCGACAATATCGTATTGATCTGTACGGGTTCGCAAGGTGAGCCATTAGCCGCCCTCTCCCGTATGGCAAATGGCGATCATGCCATTCGCGTAGGCGAGGGCGATACGGTCGTGCTTGCTTCCTCTCTTATTCCTGGCAATGAGAATCCGGTGTTCCGAGTTATCAATGAATTGACGCGCTTTGGCGCCAAAGTGGTTCACAAAGGAAATTCCCTCGTGCATGTATCCGGGCACGCGGCCGCCGGCGAATTGCTTTATTGCTACAACATCGTCAAGCCTAAGTACGTGATGCCAGTTCATGGCGAGTGGCGCCACCTTCGTGCAAACGCCGAACTCGCCATTCAAACTGGCGTCCCACGTTCCAATGCGATTATTGTAGAAAATGGCATAGTGGTTGACCTGGTAGGCGGTAAGGTCGAAGTTGCTGGCAGTGTTCCGGTTGGCTTCGTTTACGTTGATGGACAGAGCATTGGTGACATCACCGAATCCTCACTTAAGGATCGCCGCATTTTAGGTGAGGAAGGGTTCATATCGGTGGTGGTCGTAATTGATTCTCAAAGCGGAAAGATTGTTGCTGGTCCTGATATTCACGCACGAGGATTTGCCGAAGATCTGGCACTTTTCGATGAGGTGAAATTGCGAATTGAGAAGGCGCTGGCCGTGGCAGTCGCGGATGGGATTAACGGAACTCATCAACTTTCGCAAATTGTTCGAAAAACAGTCGGGGGATGGGTCGGGGGAGAGCATCGGCGGCGACCGATGATTGTCCCGCTTGTTATCGAGGTATAGCCGCACGGCGCGCCTAAACCCACTGATTTTATTTAGGAATTACGCTCAATCCTGTGGCGCCAAAGAAAAGAAAATCTAATAAGAAAACTAGCAAAGGCGCATTCGTAGGTCGTGCCCTGGGCGGAATATGGCGCGTAAGCGCTAAAGCCATAGGAAGTTCCGTTCGATTTCTTGCTCGCGGTGCGCGGGATTTGGATCCGATACATCAGCGCGACGGGGTCGCATTCCTTTTTCTGATCTTTGCGATTGTCGCAGCTGCTGGATCATGGTTTCATTCAAACAATCTTGTAGGTCGCGCTCTGTATGACTTCTTCTACGGCGCATTTGGTCGAGTTGGTTTTTTCACTCCGCTACTACTTCTGTATTTTGCGCTCCGACTTTTCCGTGTTCCGGAAGAGAAGGCAGCTACGGGGCGAATTACGATTGGGACCATTGCGCTACTGCTTAGTGCTACAGGTATTGCGCACATGCTAAATGGTTCAGAAGGAACCGGCTCGAATGCAATGCGACAGGGTGGCGGTTGGCTTGGCTACAGTGTCTCGCATCCTTTGATACTCCTCATGACCTCGGTTCTGGCTTATCCAGTTCTTATTTTTCTATTTGCTTTTGGTCTATTAGTGATAACGGCAACTCCGGTATCGCAGGCGTACACTCGGATTAAATCGTCAATTGTCTGGATCTACAGAAAGATTTCTGGCAGAGTAAAGAAGGTTGGGGAGGTTTTTGAAATTTCAGAATCTCCGCCGTTTGAAACTCCCATCGTTGCCGATTGGCCCCATGCAGGTGAGGAGGATCTCGACGAAGAAAGTTTTGATGAGGAATTCACCGTTCCAATTCCGATGGATGAACGACCTCTAGGCCAGCTTCGCAACCCTGAAGGCAAGCGTCCCGTCCAACTACTGCTCACGAATGATGCAAAGTACGAGCTTCCTTCCATGGATTTACTCAGGGCCGGAGCGCCCGCCAAGGCCAAAAGTAAGGCCAATGATGCAGTAGTTGCCTCACTCACAGAGGTATTTGCTCAATTTGAAATAGATGCAACGGTTACCGGGTTCATGCGCGGACCAACCGTAACGCGATACGAAGTTGAGCTCGGAAATGCGGTAAAAGTAGAGCGAATTACCGCACTTGCGAAGAACATTTCCTATGCAGTGGCCAGTAGCGAAGTGCGGATACTTTCGCCTATTCCGGGAAAATCTGCAGTGGGAATCGAAATCCCCAATTCTGATCGAGAGATTGTGGCACTGGGTGATGTTCTTCGATCATCTGTGGCTGGTCAGGACCATCATCCAATGTTGGTTGCTCTCGGAAAGGATGTCGAAGGCAATTTTGTCTGCGCGAACCTAGCCAAAATGCCACACTTGTTGGTGGCTGGTGCAACTGGGTCTGGTAAGTCATCGATGATCAATACCATGATTATGTCGATCTTGATGCGTTCGACACCAGATGATGTTCGCCTAATCCTGATTGATCCTAAGCGCGTGGAGCTGACTGCATATGATGGGATTCCTCATCTCATCACTCCAATCATTACGAGTCCAAAAAAAGCCGCGGACGCGCTTCAATGGGTGGTTCGGGAAATGGACCTGAGGTATGAAGATCTCTCCACCTTTGGTTACCGCCATATTGATGATTTTAATAAGGCCGTGCGTACCGGCAAAACTGTGGCGCCACCGGGCAGCGATAGAGTCCTTGAGCCATACCCATATTTATTGATTGTGATCGACGAATTGGCAGATTTGATGATGATCGCCGCAAAGGAAGTTGAAGAGTGCGTTGTTCGAATTACACAGTTGGCCCGATCTGCCGGAATTCACCTGGTACTTGCGACACAACGACCCAGTGTTGATGTTGTCACTGGTCTGATTAAGGCTAATGTTCCTTCGCGACTTTCGTTTGCGACGAGCAGCTTGGCCGATAGTCGAGTAATCCTTGACAGCGCTGGTGCAGAAAAACTCATTGGACAAGGGGATGCTCTTTTTATTCCAATGGGAGCATCGCGTGCAGTGCGCATTCAGGGTGCATACGTCTCCGAGAGAGAGATAGAAGCGGTTGTGAATCACGTCAAAGGTCAGTTGACGCCAAGATATCGAAGTGATGTGACAGCTACACAGTTGAGGCAAGTGATTAACGAAACAGAAATTGGAGATGATCTAGATTTACTTTTGCAAGCAGTTCACCTAGTCGTTACAACACAGTTCGGTTCCACCTCAATGCTTCAAAGAAAACTCAGAGTTGGTTTCGCAAAGGCTGGAAGGCTCATGGATTTAATGGAGTCTCGTGGAATCGTCGGACCATCGGAGGGTTCCAAGGCCAGGGCCGTACTCGTGAAGGTGGATGACTTAGACGCCGTGCTAGCGACTCTGGAGGACTGATCTACGCCTAAACGAGGCTCCGTGAAAAGGACGGGTACCACCTTCGGGCAAATCGGGGTTACCCTTTGGTCCTGCCCCGTACACCAGATTTGGAATAAGGCCCGTTATGTCCCTTGGTTCGACGATAAAGGATTCGCGAAAGCGCGTCGGTATGAGCATTGAAAAGCTCGCCGAACGCACGAGTGTTCGCGCGACTTTGTTGCGGGATTTCGAATTGGATGATTTTTCAAAATGCGGTGGTGACACTTACGCACGTGGACATGTTCGAAATATTGCTAACGCCTTAAGCGTAGAACCGTCGCTCTTCCTGGACCTATACGTCAACGATGAAACCAAGGCGAATCGTCCAATGGCAGAACTCCTACTTGAGAATAAGGTCACGCCGCCGACCAATGAGAAGTCACGCCTTTCTTTGAAAATGCTCTCAACTATTTCGGCGAGTGCGGTCGTGCTAGTTGTAGGTGGACAAATTGCCTGGACAAATTTTCAACCTACTAAGGGGAGTTCCACTAGATCGCTGATTCAGGCGACATCACCGGCGAACACTGCGACACCGACCCCGTCGGCTGTTCCGACCCCAGCGGTTCCTGCCAGCGGGGTGTCTGCTACGCCCGTCGCTGGATCGGAGAACATCGCCGTAACGGCAAGTAGGGGCGATTCGTGGTTATCGGTCTCCAATTCCCTCGGTGTGAGTTTATATTCTGGTCGTCTTGTTCGTGGACAAAGTCAGATATTCTCCGACAGCAATCCAATCAATATTCGTTTTGGAAATGCTGGTGCAGTTGATGTGGTCGTAAATGGCACAGCGACTCCTACGCCCGGGGGCATGGGCGAAGTGGTGGATCGCACTTACGGATCGAATTCTGTCAATTAAATCTGTATCATCACCTAAATGAATCGAACAGTTGCAGTAGTAACTTTGGGTTGCGCCCGCAATGAAGTTGATTCTGAAGAATTAGCCGGACGCCTCGCTGCCGATGGATGGACGCTCGTTGATGATGTTGAATCTGCTGAAGTTGCCCTGATTAATACCTGCGGCTTTATCGAATCCGCGAAGAAAGATTCAATTGATGCACTACTTGAAGCGAATTCGCTCAAAGGCCATGGTGTCACACGAGCCGTTGTTGCAGTGGGATGTATGGCCGAGCGATACGGGGAAGATCTTGCTAAAGCGCTACCAGAGGCAGATGCCATCTTGGGTTTTGATGACTATCGAGATATTAGCGCGCGACTTCAATCCATTGTCTCGGGCCAAAAGCATCAGCCGCATACCCCAAAGGATCGTCGGGCGCTCTTGCCCATCGCTCCAGTCGAACGTGTCGCAGTACGTGACGCGCAATTGGTTGCCTCCGCTGTGGGAGCAGGCGGGTCTCTTTTCAGGAAACGTCTAGGCAATGCGCCGTGGGCACCGCTTAAAATCGCCTCTGGCTGCGATCGACGTTGCTCCTTCTGTGCAATTCCATACTTTCGTGGGTCGTTTGTATCCCGACGCCCCTTGGAGATTATTGAGGAGGCGAAATGGCTAGCGCAAGAAGGGGTCACAGAACTCTTCTTAGTTAGCGAAAATACGACCTCCTACGGCAAAGATCTGGGTGATCTGCGCTTAATGGAGAAGATTTTGCCCCAA
>JBBRSY010000064.1:0-8457 GCA_038244965.1 Candidatus Nanopelagicales bacterium
ATCTGCGCGGTAAGGCGGCAAAGATTCGTGAAAAGCGCAGTGATGTAGAGGCGGGTAGAAACGCCGGTTCAGTTGCGGCAGCAGATGAAGTTGCGCAAGCCCCGGTTGCACCTTCCGAAGAGGCCTAAAGCATCCGCATGTCGCGCAAGGGTTCGGTCCTTCGCGAGTTTCCCATTCTCGTCGTCGTAGCACTCCTCGTATCGCTTATCATCAAGAGTTTTTTTGTGCAATTTTTCTATATCCCTTCCGGTTCGATGGAAACCACGCTGGAAATTCGAGATCGGGTGGCGGTCAATAAGGTGCCATTTCTATCGCACACGATTAAGCGGGGCGACATCGTTGTTTTCCACGATCCAGATCATTGGCTTTCCGATCCAGCACCAACGACTGAACCTTTTGTTATTGCGAAATTACGTGACGGACTAATTGCCGTTGGAGTTCTTCCAAATCCGGCCAAACAACATCTGGTTAAGCGTGTGATTGGCGTGGCCGGGGATCATGTGGTGTGCTGCGATAACAAGAAGCGAATTACTGTCAACGGAGTTCCGCTTAATGAACCTTACATATTCAAAGGCGATAATCCCAGCGATATGAACTTCGATGTCACAGTTCCCGCCGGCAAGCTTTGGGTAATGGGCGATCATCGAGGCGCCAGCGCTGACTCTCGATATCACACAGATGACATTAACAAGGGCATGGTGCCCGTGAATAAAGTGGTTGGCCGTGTTGTCGCAGTTATTTGGCCAGCAGGTCATGCCAAGATTATTCATAGATTCAACGCATCGAAGTAGCTGGGCAATATCATTGAAAGTCATCGAGCGACTTCTGCTTGATGCAGGGATATTTCCCATTGCAGGCGTTGACGAGGCGGGCCGGGGAGCCTGCGCCGGTCCGCTAGTTGTAGCGGCCGTCATCTTGAAAAATCCTTTTGCGCCCGAACTAGATTCTCTACGCGATTCCAAAGAGCTATCGGAAAGCAAACGAGAATACCTGTTTGAGGTGGTGGCTAATGAGGCAATGGCGATCTGCGTGATCGAAATCTCGCCTTCACTTGTGGACGAGCGCGGCGTTCATGCGGCGAATATTGACGGCATGCGTAGATCGGTACACGGACTGAGTGTTACTCCAAAATATGTTCTTACGGATGGCTACGTTATTCCTGGTCTGGGTTTTCCAACTCTTGGGGTGTGGAAGGGTGATCAAGTGGTTCGAGCGATTAGTGCCGCTTCCATTATTGCCAAGGTAACCAGAGATCGAATAATGCGGGAAATGGAAATCGAATACCCAGGTTATGGGTTCGCACAACATAAGGGATACGGAACACCGGCGCACTCTAGGGCAATGGCGCAGAGAGGACCTTGTGAAATGCACCGCAAGTCCTTCTCAAATGTAGCGGCCATTATCAACACGGTTCACTAACTCACACCTTTAGTTTTGAATTGCGGGTGGACCATTTCTTGGATCTAGCCTGCCAGCACTATGGCGCACAGAGAACGTCCCCGTTCAAGGAATGGGTTTGTTGGTGAATACGGAGAGAATGTCGTGGCCGATTTTGTCCGCGCGCAAGGCACGACGGTCATCGATCGAAATTGGCGGATTAAAGAAGGTGAAATTGACATCGTGGGCAGACTCTCAGATGGCACAGTTGCCTTTATCGAGGTGAAGACTCGGACGTCGACAACATTTGGTCACCCCCTTGAAGCTATTAATTCTCAGAAGGCACATCGACTCCAGCGCTTGGCTCTGGCCTGGCTGGCGACTCATCAATCTCTGGGACATTCGTACCGCATTGATTGCGCTGCCGTTCTCATTGAGTCAAATGGAAAGTTCACTATTGATTACAGAGAGAACATATTGTGAACAAGGCCAATGGATGAGTCTTGGACAGAGTCTGAGTGTCGCCCTTCTTGGTTTAGATGGCCAACTTGTTACTGTAGAAGTAGATATCGCCGATGGTCTTCCGGCCTATGTGCTTCTGGGGCTACCAGATGCGGCCCTTACCGAATCGCGCGATCGCGTTCGATCGGCAATGGTCAATTGCTCGGAAAACTGGCCGAATAGGAAGGTCACCGTTTCTCTCTCACCAGCGTGGCTGCCCAAAAGCGGATCGAGTTTTGACCTACCTATTGCCATCGCACTACTTGCAGCCCAGCAGGTAATACCCCAAGAACGATCCACCAATATTCTCTATTTGGGAGAACTCGCATTGGATGGCCACGTCCGTGGAGTGCGTGGAGTGCTGCCTTCCTTAATCGCGGCCTATAAATCGGGCATCCGGACTGCAGTGGTTCCCTGGGCAAATCGGCTAGAAGCCCAACTTATGAGTGAGATGACAATTATTCCTACGGAGCATTTGCGCTCGCTGCTCCGTTGGCTCCGAACGGGTGAACGAGAAGAATTGCCAGAACTTGATCTCCCCTCCGTGCCGCAAGCGGCTCCTTGCGATTTTTCTGATCTTGCTGGGCAAAACCAAGCCCGCTTCGCCGCCGAAGTTGCCGCTGTTGGTGGCCATCACATCCTCTTAATGGGACCTCCTGGGGCTGGCAAGACCATGATTGCCCAGCGCATGCCCGGAATTCTTCCTGCCCTCACGCGAGAACAGTCGTTAGAAGTAACGGCAATCCATTCAATTGCTGGGGGATTGAGTGTGCGATCACCGCTGGCCGGACATGCCCCGTTCGTGGCTCCTCATCACAGTGCCACGCGTGTGGCGATGGTGGGCGGGGGATCTCACTCCATTAAACCCGGTGCATGTTCACTGGCACATTGCGGCGTGCTTTTCATTGATGAGGCTCCAGAATGCGATTCGGGAGTTCTGGATTCCTTGCGACAGCCTCTTGAATCGGGCCTAATCACAATCTCGCGAGCAATAGGCAGCGTTTCTTATCCGGCCCGTTTCTTGCTCGTTCTTGCGGCAAATCCGTGCCCCTGTGGCAAATTCACCGGGCGTGGCAGAAACTGCACTTGTACTTCGCAGCAGGTACGCAGGTACTTAGGAAAATTGTCAGGTCCGCTCATGGATCGAATCGATTTGAGAGTCCAAGTCGATGCACTAAGTCGAGTCGAATTGAGTAAACCCGAATTGGGTGAGACGAGTGCGACTATTCGTGGCCGCGTTGTCGCAGCGCGCCAATCGGCTACCCATCGCTTTGTTCAGGAAACATGGACGCTCAATTCCGAAATTCCCAGTCGCGCCCTCCGGACTACTTACCAGCCGGAAAGAGCGGCCATGAATTTTCTCCATACCGAACTGGACCGAGAGCGGCTGACAGCTCGTGGCTTGCACAAGGTAATGCGGATCGCGTGGAGTATCGCCGATTTAGCAGGCAATCCCCGTCCGTCTTTGGCCGACACCCGGCTCGCGTACACATTGCGCGAAGGTGCCCAGATATGAATGTATTGCAGGCCCGTGCCATTCTCTTTTCTTGCCTGGAAGGCGGAGCGGATTTTTGGGCTCGAGAGATTACTGCACATGGCGCACTCGAAGTCCTGGAAAGAATTAGCAGCAATGGGTATGACCCGATTAGGTTCGATAAGACCATTTCCAGAGTCCGTGCAACCGATGCCTCCTCGGTATTGGATTTAATAGCTTCATCTGGCTCACAATTCCTTACGCCAGAGGACGCGCGGTGGCCCAGCAAACTTGATGAACTTTCGGCAATTCCTATCGCTCTGGTAGTGAAGGGGAGTATCGACGCCCTTCATATTCCATCACTGGCAATTGTTGGGACACGCAATCCCACCAATTATGGAGTACGTGTTGCCGGGGATTTCGCGGCGGGATTTGTAGATCGAGAATGGGCGATCGTCAGTGGCGGGGCTTATGGTATCGACGCCGCGGCACATCGGGGTGCTTTAGTTGCAGAGGGCGTGACAATTGCGGTGCTTGCCGCCGGCATCGATGTCAATTATCCAGCTGGACACGTCAACCTCTTTGCTGAAATCGCAGAAACGGGTGCATTAGTCAGCGAAGTTATGCCGGGTGTGCGCGCAATTCCTGCCCGATTTCTAACGCGTAATAGATTGATTGCCGCACTATCTAGTGCGACTCTCGTTGTTGAGGCCGCATTTCGCAGTGGGTCATTGCGAACTGCCAGGGATGCGGCCGAATTAATGAGACCGGTCATGGCCATTCCTGGCCCGATAACTTCGGCTACCAGCGAGGGTTGTCACCGACTTATTGGTGAACGAGCCGCAGAGATAGTCACCTCGGTAGTTGATGCGGTGGAGTTCGTGGCAACTTATAGGTGAGAGACTAGCTTCGTGAGTGAATTTCGTTCCGGTTTCGTTGCCATCGTTGGGCGACCCAACACCGGAAAATCGACACTCGTCAATGCCTTGGTAGGTAGCAAAGTGGCAATAACTTCGCCGCACCCGAACACAACTCGTCATGCCATTCGGGGAATCGTTCACCGCCCAGATTTCCAGGCAATTTTAGTTGATACGCCTGGTATTCATAAACCCAAGACATTGTTGGGACATCGCTTAAATGTTGTGGTCGGCGAGAGTTTGGATTCAGTAGATGTCATCGTATTGTGTTTACCTGCGGATGAAGTATCCGGCTCTGGCGATGATTTCATTATTCAAGAAATTGCCAAGCACCCCAAATCTAAGAAGATTGCCGTCATCACCAAAACGGATCTTGTGTCAAAGAATGCGCTCGCCGCAAAGCTTGCTGGCATCGTGGGGCTCGCAAAGGATTTTGCTTGGCACGAAATTGTGCCCGTTTCTGCGGTAATTCATGATCAAGTTGAACTTCTCGCTAGCCTCATCGGAGCGTCGCTTCCGGAAGGACCTGAGTTTTATCCCAAAGGTATGACGAGTGATCAGAGCCAAGAAAAGTGGATCTGTGAACTGATTCGCGAAGCAGCCTTGCGCGATGCGCGCGAAGAATTGCCGCACTCGATTACGGTGACAATTGATGAGATGTCGCAACGTGAGAATACTGCTGGAAAACCCTTTTATGATATTCACGCGACTATCCATATTGAGCGGGACTCACAACGCGGAATTCTTCTCGGACATAAGGGAGAGCGGCTCAAAGACATAGGAATTCGCGCGCGCACGGATATCGAGAGAATTTTATCGGCAAGAGTTTTTCTTGGTCTGCATATTAAAGTATCTAAGGATTGGCAGAGAGATCCAAAGTTATTGGAGCGTCTGGGTTTTAACGAAAACTGATTACTGGCAGTTGCTGAGCGCTGAAATCGACGTACTTTGTGTCGCGCGCGCGATAAGAACTCTAGGTTGACCAGCGTTTAATTGACTGTATGCCGAATCCATCTGTGTCTTTATATGAACAGGAGCGGAAGAACTAAAAGCTAAATATTCGGGTCCAAACCTGACTGTTTGGAAGTTGATCGAGTCCGCAGTGGGTTGAATCCACACCGGTGATGAGAATCCAGTGCAGGCAATCGACGAACTGACGGCTGTCGATGTAACTAATTTATGCATCGCGCTACACGTGAACCATGTATAGAGTCCATGGCTACCAGCACGAAAACCTTCGCCCAACACAAGAGATTTACAATATAACTTTTCGCCAGCCATGCTTGCGAAATTTGTCTTCCAGTTCTTGCTTAATTCAAGCTCAGTTGTAACGGTCTTAACAAAGTTTGTTATTTGCTTCTGTGAAAAATGTCCAGGGCTTGCGTTTCCGTTTGCCGCGTAGGAAGTTTCGGTAAAGAGGAGGGCAAGAACGATCAAGAAAATCTTCAGAGTTGCACTCATCCTGATATTGCTGATCAGAGGGGTAGATGTTTTAACAGATGAGTGAAGAGGGGAAGCACTTCCTTGAACGCACGAATCTAATCGTCCGATCAGTTTCTCATCAGTGAACATTTATCAACCTGACTTTCTCTTTTTATTCTCTTGTTTTTATCGCGCTGGCCTCATTGCCAGCGTTGCAATTCATCACTCTTATTAGCAGCAGGACCAGGCGCCAGGAATGCTGGTCATGGTGAAATGTGTGCTTGATGAAATAGTTTTCTTTGCTGCCGCATTTGCAGGTAGCGCTGAAGTGACAACTAAAACGACTGCGATTAAGGTCAATCCGATTTGCTTCACAATTTCCTCCAAAGGTCTTTACTATTTGTAAAGGTTGGTTGTAAGATACACCAAGTTGGCTAGGAAGGGAAGTGCTATATGGAATTTGGACCCAAGCTCCGCGAGCTGCGGGAGCAGGCTGGCCTGACCCAATATGAGCTGGCGGAGGGTATCGCTGCCTCCAGTTTTATCTCACTCCTGGAGGCAGGTAAGCGCAAGCCCAAGTCCGAATTGGTGACGAAATTGGCCGCTCGCCTGGGCGTGGCGCTGGAGGAGTTGTCCGTGGATCAGGGCGCCCAGGAGCGCGAATTGAATTTGAATACGGCCAAGGTGGCGCTGAGTTCTGGAGATTTGGAAATTGCTGAGGAATTTTCCCAGAAAGTGCTCGAGTCTGGACCGCACGGGGTATTAGATGCGGCCTCTCTTGCCGCATCGGTCGTGCTCTTGCAAGTCAAAGCCCGTCGGTTTTCATTCGATGGTGTAGTTGATGAACTTGAACAACTTTTCAAAGATCATCCCCAGGCTGTCCCGGAACTGCGGGCTCGCATAGGCAATGAGATCGTCCGGGTCTGCCTGCGATCTGGCAATTTTGCATTCGGAGTACAACGGGGCGAGGCGCTCCTAATGAAATACGCAGCCGAGTGGCCAGAGCCCGAAGTTGTTGAACTAATGGTTCAACTGGGAAGTTGTCATTATCACCGAGGCGATGTTGCCCGCGCAAATGAAGTTGTTGGTCGAGCCCTTAAATTGGCGGAAAAATGTAAATCACCCAGGGCGATGGTGCAGTCTTACTGGCAAGCATCGGTAATCTCGGCTAGTCGCGGTGACGTAACGTTGGCGTTGAGCCAGATATCAGAGGCCATGCACTGGACTAAATTGGCTGAACTCAATCAGGTTCTCCCCATTCTCAATGACAACGCGGCAAAGTGGATGCTGGATCTGCCTCACGCAGATTTGGAAAAAATCCATAAGTTGGCAGAGTCGGCTTATCTTGATCTGGCGTCGCAGAATAATCCCGGACCAGCTGCAAATACCTGCATTACTTTATCTGAGGTGGAACTGCGAAAAGGTAATTTGGAGGAGGCTCAAAAATATGTCGTGCGGGGATTGTCCGAACTTCCCGAAGATATTTCTGGGCCAAGAATTAGTCTTTACTGTCAATCTGCAAAAATTCTTTTCCGGATGGACTTGCGCGATGAGGCAAATTCGCAAATTGAAGCCGCCATACGTCTTCTGGAATCGGCCGACCATTCAATGGATCATTCTGTGCTGTGGGGTGACATTGCACGAGTCTTTGTGGCGATGGGTTCCAAGGATCGAGCCATCCAGGCATACGAAAAGGCGATCTCTGTTGGAGCTGCTGCATCGGTGGAGCAGATCTTCCTCGCTGAGGCGAACGCTTAAGCCGTCCATATGAACGGTACAAAAAGAGTCGCATGTTTCATCGTCGTCGTCCTTGGGTTCACTTTTTTCCCGGGGCTGGCTGAATCCAAGGGCGCGACGTCAATTACCCCGCACTACGTTCTCACTGCTCTTTCTGCTGGCTAGATAAGAACCAAACAGCACCAGGGGCAGTCCGACAATTATTCCAAGAGTTAACGGTTCTGAAAGTATCAAAACTCCAAGAAGTACTGCGAAAGCCGTGTTGAGGTAGGTGACCAGAGAAGCCCTGGCCGGTCCAACTTCTTTTAACACAATGAAAAAGAGAACAAATGCCAGGGCTGTAGGAAAGATACCTAAGGCGATTACCGACATCGTTGATTTGGTGGAGACAATTTCGCTGGGCCATTGTGAAATTCCAAAGGGTGCGTAAATAATCGCAGCCATGGACATTGCTAGTGCATTTATGGCCAATCCCGACACATGGGGTAATTTCTTGGTAATCATATTTGGCGCCAAACCATAACCAATGGACGCTATAAGAACGAAGAGGATGGCCCACAGCGAGGTATTGCCACTCAGACTTTCTATTCCGACAACGGCAATCAGCCCTACGAATCCAACGATCAACCCAATCATTCTTTTGTGGTGCCAAACTGACTTGTCACCGTTAATGGAGGCAAAGATAGTTGCCCAGATAGGCACGGTTGCGACGAGAAGGCCTGCCAGACCAGAGGAGAGTTTGATTTCGGCTTTTGTAATTAGAAACCAGGGACCCATAATCTCTAAGGCCGAATAGAGCAGGATATAGCGGAAGCCCCGCCAGGCCGCACCGAAAGTCCTCTGGTGAATGGCAATGGGAACAAGTATGAGAGCACCAATTACTACTCGCGCAAAAACAACGGCGGCAGGGGAGTAGTCGCGCACCGCGACTCGAATCAATAAATAAGGCACGCCCCAGAGGAGTCCCATGAGTATAAAAAGTGCCCAACTTTTTCGAGTCATGAATAATCTAGCCTGATAACACTTGTG